>JBCCGJ010000192.1:0-11222 GCA_039029335.1 Actinomycetota bacterium
CACGACGCCGCATCGGCGTTCTGGGCCACGACACTGGACGGGACGATCGGCCCGCCCAGAGGTGACCAGGGGCAGTTCGCCACCCTGGAGCCGACCGCCGGCGATCCCTGCATCCGCCTCCAACGTTTTGCTGACGGACCGAGGGTGCACCTCGACCTCCACGTCGAGCAGCCGGACCTGGCACGTCGGCACGCGGAAGCGCTCGGCGCCACCCACGTTGCCGATCTCGGGTTCCACATCATGACGACACCGTCGGGTTTCACGTTCTGCCTGGTTTCCCATGACGGCGAAGCAACGCGGCCGACGCCGGCGATGACGCCCCACCCGGTTGCGTTCGACACCCTGTGTCTCGACGTGCCTGCGGCGGACTTCGACGCGGAACTCGAATTCTGGGCCGGCATGGTCGGCCTTGGTTGGCGGGCCGGTGAACCGGCGGAGTTCGCCAGGATCCACGTCGCCCCGGAACTGCCCTTCAGCCTGCTCGTCCAGCGGCTGGGTGACAACGACCCCGGCCCGACTCGGGCGCACCTCGACCTCCACTGCGAGCCGGACTCGGCGATGAAGATCGCCACGGTGCATACCGGACGGGGCGCAGCGGTGGTTGGAGAGTTCGACGGCTGGATCCTCATGCGGGACCCGGCCGGCCTGCCGTACTGCCTGGTCACCGGTCCGATCGACGATCCGCCGTGGACCCGCCGGGCCGCCTGACAGACGACCGCGTTCTCGAGCGCGTTGTCGACCGCGCCTGCACCATCACCGGCTCACTGACCGGTGCGGCGTGGAGTGGTGGCTACTGGCCGCCCTTTTGGATGTAGCTCTTCACGAAATCCTCGGCGTTGGTCTCCAACACGTCATCAATCTCGTCCAAGAGATCATCCAACTCCGCTTTGAGCGCCTCACCAGACTCCGAGGACGCGGGGGCCTCCTCAACCACCTCGTCCTGGGGCTTCGGAGCGTTCTTCTTGATTTGCTCACGTTCAGCCATGGTTTCCTCCTGCGTTGGGCTTTGGTCCCCGGCGAGACCGTCAGGCGCCGAGCTTGTCGAGCAAGTCCGTCACACTTTCGCTTTCGTCCAGGATAGTGCCGACATGGTCGACAGTACCGCGCGCCGGCTCCAGCATGGGAACTCTACGGAGCGGGTCGTCACCGATGTCGAAGACGATCGAGTCCCAATTTGCGGCAACGATGTGGTCGGCGTACTGCTGAAGGCACCGCCCCCGGAAGTACGCCCGGGTGTCCGGCGGCGGCTCCGAAACGGCGGTAACGGCGTCTGCGTCATCGATGATGACCTCCAGTCCGGCCCGTGACGCCAGGGACTTCTCCGGCCGCAGATCGTGATACTGCAGGTCCAGAGCCCGGAGCCGGGGATCCTCCCAGTCGCAGTCATGGCGATCCATGAAACCCTCGATCAGCCGCTTCTTGGCGATCCAGTCCACCGAGCCCGAGAGCTGCTCGTAGTCGGTCTCGAGCACGTTCAGCGTGTGCTCCCACCGCTCTAGCACCTGCTTGCCGCAGTCCTCACCGACAGCCTCCAGCCCGTAGCGGTCCGCCCAGGCCCGGGCCTTGGTCAGGATGTCCCACTGGATCTCGATCGCGGTGGCGGTCTTGCCGTCGGCCAGGGCGAGCGGCTTGGCCAGGGTCAGGTCGTGGCTGACCGCATGCATCGCCTCGACGGGTGCGTCGAGCAGGATCGGATTCTCGTACGCCCCGTCCTCCAGCATCGCGAACAGAATGGCGGACGTGCCCACCTTCATCAGCGTGGAGACCTGGGCCATGTTGGCGTCACCGACGATGACGTGGAGCCTGCGGTACTTCTGGGAGTCCGCATGGGGCTCGTCCCGGGTGTTGACGATTGGCCGCTTGAGGGTGGTCTCCAGCCCGACCTCCTCCTCGAAGTGTTCGGCCCGCTGGGTCAGCTGATAGGGAACGTCCCGCCTGCTGAGACCCGGCAGTTCGGTACCGACCTTGCCGGACCCGGTGAACACCTGCCGGGTCACGAAGTGCGTTGTGGCCGCATTGATGATCTGACCGAACGGCAGGTTGCGGTCCAGCAGGTAATTCTCGTGGCAACCGTAGGCGTTGCCCTTCCGATCGGAGTTGTCCTTGTAGATGACGATCTCCTGGCCACCGGGCAGCGCATCGGCCGCGGCGGCCATGGAGTCGATGAGGATCAGCTCCGCCGCCCGGTCGTACAGGGCAACCGACAGCGCGTCACGGCACTCCGGCGTTGACAGCTCCGGGTGGGCATGGTCCACGTAGTAGCGGGCGCCGTTGGTCAGGACCGCGTTCACCAGGTGGGTCTCCACCTCCGGCGGCATGGAGAACTCCGGGGCCATGAGGTCCCGGGCGTCCGCACCGGGCATCTCGTCGATGAAGTCCCAGGCCACGGGGGTTGTGCGGTCGTCCAAGCCCCCGACCTCGGTCCCGACGTAGGCGTTGATCAACAACGACGAGGCCGAAACCGGATTCCAGTCCGCGGTCCCGCGGACCATGATCCCGAACTCGGTCTCGATCCCGACGATCTTTGGTACTGCCATCTCCCCGGCTGCCTTCTAACGCGTACTCGCGATCTCAGAGGTACTGGCCGGTGGCTACCTGCTCGATAGTTCGTCCACCGCCCTTTTCTTCACCGGCCGGACCGACCAGTGTGCGGACATAGACGATCCGCTCACCCTTCTTACCCGAGATCTTGGCCCAATCATCGGGATTTGTGGTGTTCGGTAGATCTTCCTGTTCCTTGTACTCCTGGGTGACCGAGACCAGCAGGTCCTCGGTCAGGATTCCCTTTTCGCCGTTGTCCAGGAACCGCTTGATGGCGAGCTTCTTGGCCCGGCGCACGATGTTCTCGATCATGGCGCCGGAGGCGAAGTCCTTGAAGTACAGGATCTCCTTGTCACCGTTCTGGTAGGTGACCTCGAGGAACCGGGTCTCGTCGTCGGTGCGGTACATGAAGTCAACCGCCTGGTCGATCATGGACACCAGCGCCGTCTCCAGTTCGACGTTGGTCCGGATCTCGCTCTCGTGGATCGGCAGATCCTTGGTGAGGTAGTTGGAGAAGATCGACTTTGCGGACTCCATGTCCGGCCGTTCGATCTTGATCTTGACGTCCAGGCGGCCCGGCCGGAGGATCGCCGGGTCGATCAGGTCCTCCCGGTTCGAGGCGCCGATGACGATCACGTTCTTCAGCGTCTCCACACCGTCGATCTCGGCCAGGAGCTGGGGGACGATGGTGGACTCGATGTCGGAGGAGATACCGCTGCCCCGGGTACGGAACAGGGACTCCATCTCGTCGAAGAAGATGATGACCGGCATACCCTCTTCGGACTTCTCACGGGCCCGCTGAAAGATCAGCCGGATCTGCCGCTCGGTCTCACCGACGTACTTGTTGAGCAGCTCCGGGCCCTTGATGTTGAGGAAGAAGCTCTTCGCCTCGGTGTCCCCGGAGATCTCGCTGACCTTTTTGGCCAGCGAGTTGGCGACGGCCTTGGCGATCAGCGTCTTCCCGCAACCGGGCGGACCGTAGAGCAGGATGCCCTTCGGCGCCGGCAGCTGGTGCTCGGCGAAAAGGTCGGAGTGGAGGAACGGCAGCTCAACCGCATCGACGATGGTTTCGATCTGCTCGCTGAGGCCACCGATGTCGTCGTAGCTGACGTCCGGTACCTCTTCAAGGACCAGGTCCTCAACCTCGGCCTTCGGCAGCTTCTCCACCAGAACGGAGGAGCGGACGTCGAGCAGCATGGAATCGCCGGCCCGAACGCCGGTGCCGACCAGGTGCTCGGCCAACTCCACAACGCGCTCCTCGTCGGCCCGGCCGACGATGAACGCCCGAAGCCCGTCGGAGAACATCTCCTTGACGGAGACCACCTCACCGGAGCGCTCCGGGTCGCGGACTTTGACGATGTTCAGCGATTCGTTCAGGACAACCTCGGCCCCGCGGACCAGCGTGCCCTCCTCGATGGCGGGGTGGGTCTCCACCCGCATCTTGCGACCGCTGGAGAAGACGTCGGCCGAGCCGTCGTCGTTGATGCCGAGCAGGGTGCCGTAGGCGCTTGGCGGTTGGGTCAGCTTGTCAACCTCCTCCCGGAGGGCGGCGATGTGTTCGCGCGCCTCGCGGAGGGTGTAGGTCAGCTTTTCGTTCTGGCTCACCGCTTGGGCCAGCTGGCCCTTGGTGTCCAACAGTCGTTCTTCGAGGGTCCGTACCCGCTTGGGAGCGTCCTGAAGGCGGCGGCGGAGGGTTACGACTTCTTCCTCCATCGCCTGCAGCTGCGATTGCAGCTCGGCCATACCGGTTTCGTACTCGGTCAGCCGCTTCTCATTGTCGGGAGTCTTGACGACCACCACCTCCTGGAACTTCTGGGCGAACGGGTACCTCTGGGCTGATTACTCTGATATCCGGACCCTACCCCTACCTTCGGCAGGAGCGGACCCGGTTCAAGCGGCGGAATACCCGGTCGAGATCTATGTGCGGTCAATTCAATCGTGAATCTGATTCCGATTTTGGATTCGATTCGAGTGCATTTGGCGGTTGTTCTAGCTGAATGAGGGTAGGACGACCACGTTGTCGGCGTGTGCATACAGTAGTTCGATCATCGTCCGGGAGAGCGGATCCCTCGGCCGGTGGTTTCGAGCGGTACGCCAACCCTACGGGGTCGACCGGCGGGCTAACCAGTTAAACCGATCACCCACAGGATGTATGCCAGGATTCTCGCTTCTTCGCGCCAGGACTCGTATCGGCCGGACGGACCGCCGTGACCGGCGCCCAGGTCTGTCCAGAGCAGAATCGGCGCGGAACCGGTGCCGACGTGGCGCAGCTGCTGCACCCACTTCGCCGGTTCCCAGTAGTTGACCCGGGTGTCGTGGAAGCCGCCGGTGGCAAAAATCGACGGGTATTCGATCGCCGCCACGTTGTCATAGGGCGAATAGGCCAGCATGGCCTTGAATATCTCCTCGCTGGCCGCCGGGTTGCCCCACTCCTCCCACTCGGTGACCGTCAGTGGCTGGCTCGGGTCCAGGATGGTGTTCAGCGCATCGGCGAACGGCACCTGGGCCACCACCCCGGCGAACAGTTCGGGGGCCTGGTTGACCACCGCACCGGCCATCAGCCCACCGGCCGATCCTCCACGCAGGATCATCTGATCGGCGGTTGTCCAACCGGTCTCGATCAGGTGGCGGGCGGCGGCGATCACATCGGTGAACGTGTTCTGCTTCTTCTCGAACTTGCCGTCCAGGTACCACTGCCGGCCCATCTCCCCGCCTCCCCTGGCGTGGACGATGGCAAAGCAGAAACCGCGATCGAGCAGCGAGAGACGGGCGGCGGAGAACGCCGGATCCATCGACGCCTCATAGGCACCGTAGGCGTACAGCAGCATCGGTCCCGGCTCCGTCCCCCGGTCCTTGCGCCACACCAGGCTGAGCGGCACGCGGACCCCGTCCGGTGAGGTGGCCCACTCCCGGGAGGATTCGTAGCGGGCGGGGTCGAAGTCACCGAGTACCTCCTGCTGTTTCAGGAGTTCCCGCTCCCCCGTTCCGGTGTCCAGGAGAAACACCGACGGCGGGGTGACCAGCGAGGTGTACCCGTAGCGGAGGGTCGCGGCGTCGAAGTCCGGGTTGGCCCCGGCCCAGGTGGTCGACACGGCTTCCGGCTGATCGACCTCGGTGAACGATCCGTCCGCCCAGGAACGAAGACGGATCCGGGTGGTTCCCTCGGTCCGCTCGAACAGGACCAGGAAGTTGGCGGACACGTCGATGTCGGCGATGGTGACCCGATCGGACGCGGGTACAAGCTCCGTCCAGTTCTCCGGGCCGGGATCGTCATCCGGTGCGGTCATCACCCGGAAGTTCTCGGCACCGTCGTTCGTGAGGATGACAAACCGGTCGCCGGCGTGCGCCGCCGAGTACTCGACCCCCTGGCGACGTTCGGCGATGAACCGCGGTTCAGCGGTCGGATCGTCGGCCGGGATGATCCGGAGCTCATCGGTGATCTTCGAACCGCAACCGATGTGGATGAACGAGTCGTCCTTGTCCCGCCCGACCCCGACGAAGAACCGCTCGTCGGTTTCGCGATGGACGAGCACATCGTCGGAGACCGGGGTACCCACCACGTGCCGCCAGACCTCGAACGGCCGGTTGGCCTCGTCCGGCCTGACGTAGAAGAACGTGCGATTGTCCAACGCCCACGCGGAGCCGTAGCTCAGGCCGGTCAGCCCGTCGTCGATCTCCTCGCCGGTCTCGAGATCGCGGACGACGGCCCCATACCGCTCGTCTCCGGTGCGGTCGGCGCCCCACAGCAGGTACCGGTGGTCCGGGGAGACGTCGAACAGGCCGACGTCGAAGAACTCGGAGTCTCCGGCTTCGGAGTTCTCGTCGAGAAGGATCGACTCGCTCTCGTCCGCCGTACCCTCGACCGGTTCGTCACCGACCGGTCGACGGCAGTGGACCGGATACTGATCCCCCTCCTTCGTCCGGGAGTAGTAGGACCACTGATCCTTGGTGACCGGGACCGACATGTCGGTCTCCTTGATCCGGCCCTTGATCTCCTGGAACAGGGTCTCCCGGAGGTCGTCCACCGGCGCCATCATCCGTTCCGTGTACCGGTTCTCCGCTTCGAGGTGGGCCAACACCTCGTCGGCGTCCCGGTCCTGCAACCATCGGTAGGGGTCGACGAGCGTCCGATCCCAGTGGGACGTCTCGACCGGCTCCCGGCGGCCTACGGGTGGTGTTGCGGTTTCCTCACTCGACAGTGCCTCACTCGACATGTCGTCAGCCTACGTATCGAGGACCCCGTTGCCCGGCTGTGGGTTCGCCGATTTCCGAACTGCACGGTTGGTCTGGCACCCACAGGTGCAAGTCCCGCGACCGACCGGTACCCAATTTCGGTCTGGAGCCGGGAACGGACGCCGCTAGTCTCTCCTGATGAGCAGCGAGCCGAGCGAAGCCGGGGCGACCGGGTCGTATCCGCAGACCTTCTTCGAACCGCCCTCGGGGGCGGGTCAGGTGCTCCTCATACGCCATGGCCAGTCCGAGCCGTATCGTCCCGGATCGCCCTTCCCGCTCGTCGACGGACATGGTGACCCCAAGCTGACGGAGCTGGGCCATTACCAGGCCACGCTGGTCGGCGGGCGGCTGGCAACCGAACCCGTCGCCGCCATCTATGCGTCGAGCCTGACCAGGACCCAACAGACCGCGGCGCCGCTTGCGGAAGCGACCGGCCTTACGACGGTGATCGAACCGGATCTGCGGGAGGTCTTCCTCGGTGAGGGCGAGGGCGGCCGGTTCCGAGAGATGGCCACCAACGACCATCCGGCTGCGGTCGCGCTTCGGGAGAACCAGGAGTGGGGTGAGGTACCGGGCGCCGAGACGAACGAACAGCTGACCGCCAGAACCGTCGCCGCAGTCCGGCGAATCGCCGCCGCCCACCCCGATCAGCTGGTTGCGGCCTTCTGTCACGGTGGGGTGATCGCCGCGGTGCTCGGCTACACCATGGGGGTGAACGCCATGGCGTTCGGCGGCGCCCGGCACACCTCCATCAACCACCTGGTCGTGTCACCACCGGCGAACGATCCGGCGCTCTGGACGCTTCGGCTCTTCAACGACGGTGGACACAGCGGAAGCCTCACCGGGGACCACCTTCCCGGCTGATCACAAATGAGCGCACAGGGGGGACGAAAACGAACGGGTGGGGCAGGGTGGAAATTGCCCAGACGGCGTCGTCCGAGGTGTTCACGCCCGCGGTGTGCCGGTGGGCTAAGGTTCACTTAGGGTATTGTTCGTAACACGGCCTGTGGTCGATGACCGGTCGGTAGGCTGAGGCCGGCAACCGTCGGCCCCGGTTGGAGTCTTGTAACGAGGTTGTACAGCAACGTGCTTTGGCGAGAGAGATACCGAATGGCTGCGGGTGCGGTGCTGATCGGTGCCGCGCTTCTGGCCGTTCTGGACTTCGCCGCCCGTGACACCGAGGACCGCGGCGTGTCAATCCTGTACCTCGGTCTCGCCATGGCGCTGGCCGCCGGCTACTTCGCCTTTGTCGGGTGGAACACCGACCAGGTCGTCCTGCGCCTGATGCCCGCAGTGCTCTTTCTCAGCGGGATCGTTGCGTCCCTGTTCCTCGCCGACAGTGCAAACACGTCCCACGCGATCATCGGGCTCGCCGCCGCTGCGGTCATGGTGCTGACCTACATCGGGTTTGTCATGCCGCCAGGAGCGGCGCTGATGTTCAGCCCGTTTGTCATCGCGGTCATGTTCCTGGCCAACCGACTGCAGCCGTTCCGGGTCAGTCTGGCGCTTGCGCTCATCGGTGTCCCGGTCGCCGCCGGTCTCGGCGAGTTGGTGTCCGGCCTGGTCGACCGCAGCCTCCGAACCCAGAACCGCTTTTCGTCCCGCTCCGATCGCCTCGCCAGGCTGGAGGATGTGCTCCGTCGGTTCCGCCGACCGTCTTCGCTTGATGAGGCGGCCGAAGAGGTGGCGCTCGCCGCGCTGGAGATCTTCGAGGTTGAGCGGGCCACCGTTGTACTCCGGGACACCGTCGGCGGGTTGATCCCGGTCACGCTCGGCCCGTCCAGCACCGAGGAACCGGATCCGAGCACCGCGGAGTTGGTCGTCGACACCATCGGCGGCGACGAGCCTCGGCTGGTACCGAACGTCGACGAGACCCTGCTGGTCCTGCCGCTCCCGGCCACCGACGTTCCGGCCGGGGCGGTGGTTGTGCACCCGGTCCAGAACGAAGATCCCAGCTTCACGCTGGACCTTGCCCGATTGTTCGGGACCCAGGTCGGCATCGCCATCGAGCACCTCTTCGAGATCAACAAGCTGGAGCGGGCCACCACCAGGGACGAGCTGACCGGGATCGGCAACCGGCGCCACGCCGACACACTGCTCAACTCCATGGAGGACGGCGACGCCCTGATCCTGCTCGACCTTGACGGGTTCAAGGCCGTCAACGACACCCTCGGCCACGCCGCCGGTGACCAGGTGCTCCAGGACCTGAGCAACCACCTTCGGCACTGCCTACGGGATTCCGACACCTCGGCCAGGCTGGGCGGGGACGAGTTCCTTGTTGTGGCCAGGCGGGCCTTCGCCGACCCGGTGGCCGTCGCCCAGCGAATCCTTCGGGGCTGGGCCAACTCCGGACGCTCAACGACCATCAGCGCCGGCGTTGCGCTCCACCAGGCCGACGTGCCCGTCGACGAGACGTTCGAGCGGGCGGACCAAGCGCTGTACCGGGCAAAGGCGGCGGGCAAAAACCGGGCCCAGATGTGGGTCCAACCCGGAAGCCGGCCTGCGGTGAACGGCGACACACCGCAGACCTGAACAAACGGAGGCCGGAGAATCATCTCGGCTCGACGTGCTCCGGCCGTTCGGCGTGTCCTACGCTCTGAGGACGACCGGAAGGGGCCGCCATGACCGACACCGTTGTTCCCGAAGCCGAGCTGCAGGAGCCACCGCTCCTGGACCAGATCGGGCCGCCCAGCTTTGATGACGTCGAGGCGGAGCGCCTCTATCTCAAGCAGCGGCTGGCCGCCACGTTCCGACTGTTCGGCCGGTTCGGATTCGACGAGGGTGTCGCCGGCCACGTCACCGCCCGAGATCCGGGGAACCCGGAGCGCTTCTGGGTCAACGGCTTCGGGGTCAACTTCAAACACATGCGGGTCTCCGACCTGATCTGCGTCGACCATGACGGCAACATCGTCGAGGGTGACCATCCGCTCAACCAGGCGGCGTTTGCCATCCACTCCCGGGTACACAAGGCTCGACCGGACGTCGTGGCTGCAGCCCACGCCCACTCCATCTATGGCAAGACCTGGTCGGCGTTCCGGCGGCCACTCGAGCCGCTGACCCAGGACTCCTGCGCGTTCTACCAGGACCACGCGGTGTTCGAGGATTTCACCGGGGTCGTCCTGGATGTCTCCGAGGGTGACCGCATCGCCGAGGCGCTCGGCGGCGCAAAGGCGGCGATCCTGTCGAACCACGGCAACCTGACCGTCGGCCACTCCGTCGACGAGGCGGCGTTCTGGTTCATCACCATGGAGCGGACCTGTCAGGCCCAGCTACTGGCGTCGTCCGTCCGGTTCGAACCGACGTTGATCGACCATCAGACCGCGTTGGCCACCAGGGAGACGGCCGGTAGCAACCTTGCGGGCTGGTTCAGTTTTCAGCCGCTCTTCGACTGGATCTCCCGGGCCGAGCCGGACCTGTTCGAGTAGTCGGCGGTCTGGGCCGGCTGCAGTTCGACGATCTTTGCGTCGACCTCGTCCTTGATGCCGGCGAGGGGCAACACGTTCAGCACACCCTGACCGTTGCGGACCAGGTCGATCAGTTCCTCACCGCTGCGGGTCAGCACCGACGTTGATCCGTGGATGACCAGGTTCGCCGAGGCGACATCCTCGCCGAGCTGCTCGCGCATGAAGGCGAATACCTCACGGACCGATTCCAATCGGATGCCGGCGTCGAGCAGGGTCTTGATGACTTTCAGCTCAAGCAGATCCTTGTAGGAGTACCGACGGCGGGACCCGGATCCCTTTGCGTCCTCAAGCGACGGCCGGACCAGATCCGTCCTGGCCCAGTAGTCCAGCTGTCGGTAGGTGATACCGACGATTTCCGCTGTTCGCTTACCACTAAAACTATTCTCAAGTCCCATACTGCCTGCTGCCAACCTCACGCTCGGTCCGACCGAAGACCACCGTCGCGTAATTACGAAGGAGGAATTTACCTGGTGCTGATCGTAGTAAGCTGCGCGCGAAGAGTCAACGATTCGCGCGCAGGGCGCTCAGTGGTGTCGGAGCCGGAACGAGATCGAACCGACCGATGGGACAGGTGATGGGGTGACAGCGGCTGACGAGACGACCGAATCGGGGCGGCCCGCCCGGATGGAGGGCGCCGAACGTGACGGGATCGAGGAGCATCGACAGGCGGTTGGCGAGCTGGTCGCCGATGCGTTCGGCCCGGACCGGTGTCGAGTCGAGCGGCTGACCGACGTCAACCGAGGGCGCGGCGCGTTCAGCGTCGTCCTCCGGGCCGAGCTCACGGGCATCGGGCCGAACGGCGAGGAACAGCCACCCGGTGCGGTGCCCTCAAGCGTGGTGGCCAAGCTGCCGGTCGACGGGCCGAACGGTCGAGCCGCGACAATCGGTGGCGCCTACGCCAGGGAGGCCCTGGCGTATCGGACGATCATCGCCGACTCCCCGGTCCGGGCCCCGCTGCTCCATGCCATCCGGCAACCGGCCGAC
>JBCCGJ010000193.1:0-11178 GCA_039029335.1 Actinomycetota bacterium
CCGCTGGTGGGACCGGTTCTGGCGGCCGCGGCGTTCGAAGAGGTCGAGCAGCTGGTGACCGACTACCTGGCCGGGAGGCACACATTGTTCGAGGAGCGGATCCAGGGCGGTCGAATCGTCGACGGTCACGGGGATCTCCGAGCGGAACACATCTTCTGTCTTGACGACGGTCCGAGGGTCATAGACTGCCTCGCCTTTCGGGATGACTATCGAGCTGGAGACGTGCTTGCCGACATTGCGTTCTTGGCCATGGACCTGCATCGGCTGGTCGGCCCGGAGGCGGCCGCGGAACTGGTCCGCTCCTACGACGAGTTCTCCAACGAGCACCATCCCAGCAGCCTCGCCCACCACTACGTGGCCTATCGGGCGCACGTCCGGGCCAAGGTGGCGGCCGTGCGATTCCAGCAGGGTGACCGGGATGCGGCCGCCGAAGTCGAGACTTATCACGCCCTGGCCCTTGAGCACCTCCGGGCCGCCCGGGTGCACCTGATCCTGGTCGGTGGGGGCGCCGGGGTCGGCAAGAGCACGGTGGCCGAGGGGTTGGCCCGGGAGCTCGGCGCCGTCTGGCTCCGGAGCGACGAAGTGAGAAAGTCAACGGCCGGGATCCCCCTTGACGAGCACCGGTTCGAGGCACCGGGCGAGGGAATCTACGCTCCCGAGGTCACCGGCGAGGTCTACCAACAGCTGCTCGACCAGGCGGAGGGACTGCTCACGAGGGGCCAGAGTGTGGTGCTGGACGCCACCTGGGCCGCGGAGGGTCATCGGACCATGGCCAGGCAGCTCGCCGAGCGGACATCGTCAACGCTGACCGAGCTCCGGTGTGCGGCGCCGCTGGCGCTGGCCAAGGAGCGGATTGCCCGTCGGATGGCGTCGCTCGACGAACCCTCGGACGCCACGCCGGAGATCGCCCAGTTCCTGGCTGACCGTTTCGAGGCGTGGCCCGACGCGCACACCATCGACACGAGCGGGTCGATCGCCGACTCGATCACCGCGGCCTGCGCCGTCGTGACCGAGCCGCCCGACCGGCCGGAGCGACCCGATGTGGTGACGCTCAGCGGCGCCGCCTCCATGCGGGTCGAGTCGATCCGCTTCTTCCTGTCCCGCCGCCGGACCCTGCAGCAACCGCGACCGTCCCGGCCATCGGTGTTCGACCCGACCCGTGACGTCGACCGGCGCTGATCGCCCACGGCGAGTCCCGGCCGGTCAGGGTCAACCCGAGGGTCCCGGCCGGTCCTGATCGGCCTGGCCGGTTTACCCGGGCGAGGAACCCGTCAGACCGGCTCGCCGTCGGGATCCGACGGCTTGGGGTCGGACGGTGCGGGGTCGGACGGGGCCTGGCTGGGAATAGCCTCGAGTCGGCGTCCGCCGAACTGGAACGGAACCAGGCGCAACCACCGCCAGTTGCCCGCCTCGACCCACGGCATCGGATCGTTCCGCCAGGCGTCGCGCAGGACCGACGGGTCGTGGATCACCTCGAGCGTCCCGTGCACCACGACGCTCCAACCCTCCCGTAAGACCTCGTGGACCCCGTCGAGTTCCAGACAGACCACGTCGCCCCGTTCCGCCGCCCGTAGCTTTCCGCCCTCCAACGTCTTGATGTAGACGTCTTCCCCGGCCACCCGATAGTTGACCGGTAGGACAGTCGGCCAGCCGTCCTCGACGTAGCCGAGACGGGCGACGCTGTGGCGCCTCAGGTGATCGAGGCACTCCTGATCCGTCATCTCATCCAACTGTGATCGGAGGAGGTGCCGGCCGTGGTCCACCACCGTTGCAGCCGCTGCCGGTCTGTCCAGCGACGGGTTGCTGGGCGCAACCAGCACATTGACACCCTTGTCGGCCGCAGCGGCGATCAGATCATGTTCTTCCAGTCGGCTTCCGGGGATAACGATCGCGGTGGCCTGCCGGCTCCGGCCGACCAGTACAAGCGGAACGAGGTTGTGGGGGCGGAAGGCATCGATCCCCACGTCACAACCCATCTCTCGGAGCCGCCGGAGTTGGGCGGCGAGAGCGGAGACGATGTCGGTGGGAAGCTCATCGCCCTCAACGTCCACCACGGCCATGAGCCGGATGGTCTGGTCCAGTGCGGCGGCGTAGACGGCGGCCAGCGCCGCCGCGTCGTCGTCCGCGGGGTCACCGGTGATCTCAACCAGCAGCGGCCCGGTCGGAGCCCGATGGCGGCTGACGTCACCGACCAGCAGGACCGGTTGTGTGGCCCGCCTGGCATAGTCGATGCTCTTCGGACCGGAGGCGATCACCACCAGGGACGGGGCGCACTCCTCGGCCAGGCGGACCAGGTCATCGCCGAGTGGGTCGGCGACGGCCACCGCCGGCTCCACCGGGACACCCAGGCCGAAGGCAAGCGCCTGTGCGGCCCCGAGGTCCTGATCGTCACCGACCACGACCTGCAGCGAGGCATCCAACCACGTGCTCAGGACGTTGGCCACCAGGAGGGCGTACGAGTGGTTCTGTTCCGGGCCTAGCGGCACCAGGACCCGCCGAACCGTCGAGGGACCGGGTTGCGCCTCGGCGGCCGTCTGCCCACCAAAGGCATGCACTGCAGTGATATCCACCATTTGCTGACTACTCCGATCGGTCGATCCGCGAAGAGGGCGCGGTTTCAGGCGTGGGGGTGGGCTCTTGGCCGACAGCCAGCAGCTGGTCGGCGATGCCGTTCACCCACGCTGCTATCCGGTCCCAGTCCCGGAAGTCGGAGTTGGACGCGCCGATCAGTTTTGCCAGCATCCGCTCGGTCCGCTCGAGCCGTTCGATGTCCAGCCGACCGCCGAACAGCTGGTGATCGAGCGCGTCCGAGGCGGCCATAAGCCGCTCGATCGAGCCCTGATTCGCCGGCGTCTTCGGTGTCTTGGCGTCGAGCGGCCCGCTACTGAAAAGCCAGGTTGGCTTCTCCCGGAGCGCGGCCTGATTTGACTCGACAAACTCGACCGCCCGTTTGAGCCACTTGCCGAGGTACAGCCCGCTGCCGATGATGTGGGCCGCATAGGGCGAGAGATCGAACAGGTGCTCCGGTTGGCTGACATCAACGTCGATGCCGCGCTCCCGTAGCGTCGTGGCGATGGCTCGGCCGATCTGGGCCGTTCCGCCGTACTTGCTTGCAGGAATGACCACAACTCTCATGCCGGAGCTCCTCTCCAGTCCATCACCCCACGGATCTTCGGTGCGGTACGTCATTGCTCTGTCGGGGACGGCAGCACAACCGTGGGGACCCGGGGCTGATGAACCAGTGCCGAGGCGACCGAGCCGAGGAGGAGGTGGCTCAGCCCGCCGCGTCCCCGGGCCCCAACGACAAGCAGGTCGGCCTCGTCGGCCCGATCTCGGAGTACGGCAAGGGCGTCGCCGTAGTCGGCCCGCTTCAGGATGTTCGGGTGTTCGATTCCCGTAGCGGCAACCGCAGCGTGGACGGCGTCGTCGAGGATCCGGTGGGCCTGTGATTCGAAGTGGCCGCGTGACACCATGGCCGGGCCGGGAATGGCGGTGGTCGGGTAGGTCCAGGCGATGACCGCCTCGATGATCGACTCGGTGGGGGTGTATTCGATCGCCCAGGCCAGGGCGTCAACCGAGGTGGGCGAGCCGTCGACCCCGACAACAACTCTGCCGTGGACGTCTTCGGTCGGTGCGCCGGTGGGGATGATGGCGACCGGGACCGTGGCGTGCGACACGACGGAGTTGCTGACGGAGCCGAGAAGGGTGTCTTTCAGACCGCTGCGGCCTCGGGTTCCGACGACGATGAGCTCGGCGGTCCGTCCGATGTCGACCAGGGTTCGCCCGGCGTTGCCGCGGCAGGTGATCGGCGGGAGGTGGCTCCCCCTCGGGACGGAACTCAGCGCGTCCTGGATGTCGTGGGCCGCCACCTCTCGGAACCGGTCAACCGGCGGGGGAATCGGGGCGGCGTGGGCCCACCACGGATACTGCCAGACGCTGATCGGCTGAATGGGGCCGAACCGCTCGGCCCGTTTGATGGCCCACCGCAGTGCTCGAAGCGAGCCGCTGGAGCCATCGATCCCGACAACGGCGCCGCCGTCGACAAGCGGTGTCGCGGCTACATCCGATTCCTCTTCGGCATCGATCGTGGACTCTTCGGCCGGCTGCCACGGGTCGAGCGGATCCACCAGCGGTTCGGTCGGTGTGTTCTGTGCCATGGAGTTATTCTCCCGGCTCACCAAAACCGGACCAGTGGCGAAAGTCCTTTCCTGTCCGTCGACCAGACGCCCCGGCTACGGGTCGACGGTCTCCGACGCAATGTGGTCGACCTGCCCGGCGAGCTTGACCGACGCCCGAAAACCGCCGGGCGTGCCCCCGCTGAGGCGCTGGAACCACCGGCCGAACTGGCTGGCGTCGACAAAACCCAGCTGGCGTCCGATCGCCGCCGCGCTGTCGGTGCTGTGGGCAAGCCGACGCTTGGCCTCCAGCAGCAGCCGTTGGGCAATGAGGTCCTTTGGGGCGTTGCCCGTTCTGGCCCGGACAACCGCGGCCAGGTGGCCCGGACTCACCCCGAGGGCCGCGGCGTGTTCGGCCACGGTGTGCCGGCGGTCGAACTCGGCGAGTGCGGCGATGAATCGTGCCGCGAGATCATCGTTGCGGTCGCCCGATCGCGGCCCGTCGGCGACGGCCCAGGTCTCCAGTTGGTCGAGCAGCGTCTGCACATAGTTCGCCGCCAGGCCCGGCCGGTCCGGCGCCTCCTCGAAGCGACGCTTGGCCAGCCGGAGGAGGCCGAAGAGGTCGTCCGTCTCCTGGCCGGGAATGGCCACAAGACCGCTCAAGGAAAGCCCGGCCATCTTCTCCGAGCGCTCGCGCACCGAGCCCGGTGAGATCCCGACCACCCACAGTTCGAGCGGACCGTTGATCGTCCACTGATGCAGGACCCCCGGTGCCATCAGAACGGCCGTTGTTCCCGATACCGGTACATCGTCGAAGTCGTGGTGGAGGACGGCCGTGCCGTCGGCGATGGTGAGCTCATGATGGGGGTGCCGGTGCAGCGAGGTCGTTTCGCTTGACCCGGCCCCCCACACGACATGACCGATATACAGCGGGCGGTTCTCGTAGCTGACCAGCGACGGCCCGTCGACGGGGTAAGCGTCCCGGTCGGTGCTATCGGCCCGGTCGCTCACGGTCGGTCGCTCACGGCTTGACGCTCAGCGACGCATACCCACCCTGAATCGGATACCCGCCGACAAATGCCTGGTAGACGTCACTGGCGGTGAAGTCGGCGTCGGTGGCGATCGTCTGAAAGGCCTCGGCGTCCTCGTAAACCGTCATGCCAACCACGATGCCAGAGCCGACGCTCGAAACCCACTGGTACTCGGCGACCCACCCGTCGAACGCCGACAGTGCGTCGAGGTAGTCGTCCCGTGCCGTCTCGTACGCCGTCTGATCGAAGTTGTCGTAGGCGTTCAGGTCCCGCCAGGCGATCTCGAGGACCTGCCCGTCCGCCGCCGCTATCTCCGTGATGTCGACCGCGGTGGTCTCGTCGAGGGGAGCCAGCAGGTCAAAGACCTCGATCTCGAAGGTCGGGAAGTAGGCCGCCGACAGCGCAGGGTCGACCGCGTCCGCCGATCCGGAGAATTCGGCCGTTGACCGGCCCTCGGTCAGACCGATGTAGACGGCCGGGTCCGGCTCGGCGAAGGTGGTGAACGAGAGGAACGTCTGGAACTCTCGATCGGCCACGACGCCGTCCTGCGCTTCGAGGTCTGCCACGTAGTCGTCGCGAGTGGTCGTGAACTGCTCCAGCTCGCCGGTCACCCGGCGAACGACCAGAGCCGCCACCTCGCCGCTGTACCCGGCGGGCTGCTCGTCGGTCTGTTCGGCTTGTTCTTCGGCTTGTTCTTCTGTTGGTTCGTCGGACGCTCCATCCGCATCGTCGGCCCCCTCGTCTGCGGGGTCCGCCTGGTCGTCTTCCGTCTCTTCGGCCACGTCCTCGGCCGCCGGTGCGGCTGTTGCCGCCGAGTCGTCGCCATCGCTGCCACAGGCGGCGGCCAGGAGACCGAGGGCGAGCAGGATCGAGAGCCGAATGATTGCTGTGGAAGTTCGCATGCTTCCAGGCTCAACGCAAAGCAAGCCGACGTCATGAGTCCGATGCGGGAGAACATGGACGATTTCTCCGGTCGTCCGCCCGGGGCGCCGGCGGCTCCTACGGGGCCGGGTCCGGTGATCGACGGGGCCCGGTGGTAAGGAGCACGATCGCCGCGGCGCTGATCAGGATGAGGCCGGTGCGGACGAGGTGATAGGTTTCCCAGTCGTCCAAGGTGTTCAGCGCCTCGGTTGCGGTCAGCGTCTGCGACGACAGGTCGGGGTTCAGCACGACGGCGAAGAGTGTGAAGTTGAAGGCCTGCGAGGTGAGCAGGCCGATGACGGCCACGATCCAGAGTCCGGTGTGTTCCCGCCATCGACCGCGGTTGGTGACCGCGGCCGCGATCGTGGTTGTGATGGCCAGGAGGTGGACGGGCACCATCATCGTGGCGAAGCGCCCGAAGTGATCGGCGAACCAGTCTTGGATTTCCGTGCCGGAGAGGGTCTGCCAATACGGCACAATCGCCACGGCCAGGAAGAGGTAGACCGCTGCGTTCGTGACGATGAACAGCCGTGAGAGGGACCGGAGGATCGTTGACGTGGAAGCCTGCATGTCAGCCGGCCGCCAGTTCGTCGCAGTTCGAATACCAGACCCAGAAGGACAGGATGATGGCGGTCGCGGAGACGTACGTCATCGAGGTCCCGGGGAAGAACGTGCCGTACCCGCCGAGGTCGATGTAGACGAAGTAGCCGATGTCGAACAGCCCGCCCACCATGGCGTTGACCCAGATGGCGGTGGTGGATCGACGCCAGATGAACACCGCACCGATCGTGGTGACAACGCCGACCCACAACAGGTTCCAGCCGTGCTGGTTGAGGATCGCCCCCACCGCCGGGTGGTAGTCCGCCTCCAGTTCGCCGGGTTCGACCCCTGCAGCGATGCCCTGGAAACCGCCGGTTGTGTCGTCGGCCATGGTCGCGACGCCGCCGAGAATGTGGACGATGCCCCAGATGACCCACAGGACGGCTGCGGCTTTGAGGGCGAATTGGTGTGTTCGTGACATGCTGGGTGTCTCCAACGGGACGTGAGCCGTGCCCACTTGGTGTTATGGTTGATATGAGTCAACCATAATTAGTTGACTGGAGTCAATTAGATGACACCTGCCGAGAGAGACGTCCTTGCGCTTGCTCTGGACCTTGATCGCCTGATGCGCGTGCTTCACTGCAGCACGCGCCAGCGGGCCGAGGTGGTGGATCAGGCTCGGATCGGTCCGTTCGGTGCGATGACGTTGATGACGATCGCCGACCTGGAGCCCCTGCCGATCCAGGGTCTGGCGAAGCAGCTGGCCCGGGACAAAGCCCAGATCACCCGAACGGTGAAACTGTTGGAGGAAACCGGGCTGGTCGAGCGGTCCCGGAGCGACAGCGATGGTCGGGTGTGGCTGGTCAGGCTGACCGACGAGGGGCGTGAGCACGTTGCGGGATTCCAGGCATTTCTGGCCGATACGGTGAACGGTCTGACCAGCGGCCTGGACGCCACGGAACGGCGTCAGTTCTCCGCCATCCTGGCCAAGATGATGATCTCGTCGAGCCTCATCGACGAGTCGTAGTCGTCCGGTCCAAGGCTCGGGTGGGTCGACTGCGCCACGGGGTGTGGTGGTGGTCGCTCCGGTCTACAGTTGATTGAAGTCAACTAAACACGCGGCTGGAGGAATCCATGAGTTCTGCACCCCTTGTTGTCATCACCGGCGCCTCCGGAGGCATCGGCACCGCACTGGCCATGCTGCACGCCGCGGCCGGCTGGGACATCGTCATGGTGAATCGAAGCCGGGAACGGTCGCAGCCGGCAGTTGACGCGATCACCGCGGAGATCCCCGGCGCATCGATCGAGGTTGTCACCGCCGACCTGGCAGACCACGAGTCGATCACCGCCGCGGCAGCGGTCCTCCGAGAGAAGGGCACCATCGACCGTTTCATCAATAACGCCGGTGTCCTGATGGGGGAGCGGGTCCTCTCGAAACATGGCGTCGAGATGCACGCTCAGGTCAACACCCTTGCGCCGTACCTGTTCGGCCGGCTGCTGAACCCTGTCATGGACGGCGGCACGGTTGCGCTGGTCACGACCAGCGGCATCGATCGGGCCAAGTCGCTGGCCGTTGATGAGCTGGCCGATCCCCCGACCTTCAAGAAGCTCTTCGGTCCGTACGTGCAGTCAAAACTGGCGGCAACGGCGATCATGGACGCGTTCGCTCGCCAGTACCCTGCCGTCACCTTCCGGTCCGTCGAACCGGGTGCGGTGAAGACGCCGATGACCAGCGGTGACGGCATGCCCCGATGGCTGGTCCCCGTCCGGAACCTGTTTTTCGCCACACCGGAGAAGGGGGCCAAAAGGCTGCACGACGCCATCGCCGAAACGGATGCCGCATGGCCGAATGGCGCCTACGTGAAGAGCGGCAAGGTGCGACCGCTTCCGGGCGACTCCGGTGATCCCGCCGTGCAGGAGGCGCTCCTCGCCTGGTGCAAGGAAATGACCGGCGTCTGACCGTATTCGTCTCAGCCAAAGTGGCCGAGTGCCTGGGCGACGGCGGTAAACGAACCGCCAGCGTCCAGCCGCGCTGCGATGTGGCCATCCGGTCTGACGATCAGTGTCTGTCCGGTCGGGAAAACGGTCTCGAACTGATCGTCGGTGGGCGTGAGATCGCCGCTACCCCCGACGCTCACGACGGTGGCCGGTAGGCCGAGCGCATCTCCCTCCATCGCCGGGGTGTCCGCTCCCGTGAGGATCAGGAACGCATCGTGCCGAATCAGGTCCAGCGTGGACAGCTCCCGACCGCCGCGGCGCAACGGTGCGTGCGGCAGGCGGGCGCCCGGCGTGGTCGATGGCAGGTAGATCGAGGTGGGATCCGGGGACACTGGAGGGTCGCCGTCCCCGATGACCATCGGGCCGGGGGGATAACAGAAGCCGAGGTCCAGGCCGCTCATGTTGAAATGTGCCGCCTGATCGTCCACTGCCTGCTGCACCTGCCCCTGCAGGTCGGCGTCCCCAAGAACGGTCTCGATATCGGCGGCGGTGATCGCACCGTCGCCGTCGGCGTCCAATCTGGCGGCGACGTCCGTCATCTTCATCGCGTTGGTCAGGCTCTGGGATGAATTGGCCTCGGCCACCGGTCTGCGCTCCGGCTCGTAGGTGTCCAGCAGCGCCGGGTCCGCGCCCCGCTCGACCATGGCCAGCTTCCAGACCAGGTTGTGGACGTCCTGCAGGCCGGTGTTCATGCCGACACCGCCGGTCGGGGGGAACCGGTGGGCCGCATCGCCGACGAGGAAGACACCGTCGTGCCGGTACCGCTCGGCGACCTGGGCGGTCATGCGCCACGGGTTCATGCTGATGATGTCCAGCTCGACGTCGGTCCCGATGGCCTGCCGGAGGGCGTCGCTGAAGTACTCCTGATCGATGGGTTCGAGTGATGCGTTGTCATCGACGCTCTTCATGAAAATCCAGTTGGATTCGATGTCGTGAGCGATGAACGTACCGGCAACCTCCTCGTCCATGACCCAGTAGAGCAACCCTTCACGGCCGGCCATCTCCGTGCGGAGGTTGGCCCGGAAGTGAATGTTCAGATACGTCTGGAGATTGTCGGGCCCAAGCATCTGAACGCCCAGCGCCTTGCGGACCCGGCTACCTGCACCGTCCGCGCCGATGAGGTGGCGGGACCGGATCTTCACCGTGCCGTCGCCCGTCTCGATCGTCGACCGGAAGCCGTCCTCGGTCACTTCGTAGCCGGTCCACGCGCAGGAGAAGAGCACTCGGTCCGGGTGGTCCAGGTGGTCGAACAACACGCGCTCGAACCGGTCCTGGCTGAGGTTGGCGGTGGGCGTTGGTGACAGGGCCGGCATTCGCCTGATCGTCTCGGGGTCCGGTCGCATGTCGAATACGCCGAGGTCTCGCCCGACCAGGCGGTCGACCCACCGGACCGACGCCATGTCCGCCGGGTCAGGACCGAGCTGGCGGATGGTCTTGTCATCGATCCCCACGCTGCGGCAGATTTCGAGAGATCGGCTGGAGATGACGTGAGCCTGCGGGGCCAGGTGCAGCGTGGAGCGTCGCTCAACGATGCGGAAGTCGATGCCCTGTTGCTCCAGCAGGAGGCCTGCCATCAGTCCCACCGGGCCCGCGCCAACGATCAGTACCGGGACATCAACGTCCTCTGTCATAGCCGCTGCTCCTCGACCGGGTTGGTCAGGGTGCCGATGCCGTCGACCTCCACCTCAACGACATCACCTTCGGCCAGGAACGTCGGTGGTTGGCGGAGCGCCCCGGCACCCTCCGGCGATCCGGTGACCAGGACGTCCCCGGGCTCAAGCCACGTGACCTCGGAGATGTGGCTGATGAGGTCGGCAAAGGAAAAGATGAGATCGTCGATCGTCATCTGCTGCCGGACTTCACCATTGACCCTGGTCTCAAGACGGAGGTCATCGGCGGCCAACTCGTCAGCGGTCACCATCCAGGGGCCGAACCCGGCGCTGTGGAACGCGTTCTTGCCCGTGGTGACCTGGAAACCGCGGCGCTGGTACTGACGGGCCGATCCGTCGTTGAAGCAGCTGTAGCCCGCAATGTGCTGCCGGGCGTCCTCGACCGTCACGTTGCGGCAGCGCTGACCGATGATGACGGCAATCTCCCCCTCGTAGTCGAAAGCCGGTTCCAACGCCGGTTTCTCGATCGGTGTGCCGTGGCCGACCAGCGTGTTGGCCGCCCGAAGGAAGAACATCGGGTGCTTCGGCAGCTCCGTGAAACCCATGCGCGACCCGGCCTCCGCGAAGTGGGAGTGGGTGTTGATCCCGGCGCACCACATCGCCCCCGGGGTGGGGATGGGCGGGAGCAGCTCAACGGGGTCGAGCGTGAGGTCAGGTGTGGTCGTATCAACAACGTCGGCCGCCCGGTCGATGCCGATGGCGATCAGGTCCTTCAAGGTTGGTGCGTCGTCACCGAGGCGTGAGCCGAGATCAACGATGCCGTCCGCGGTGACCGCGCCGTAGGACACGCGATCGCCGGTGGTGTAGGTGGCGAGTTTCACTGACGACCTCCGGGGGCTGCTGGTGACGGGGTGTGCGGTGTGGTGAGCAGCGCGGCGATGGCATCGGCCTGGGCGTCGATCA
>JBCCGJ010000194.1:0-11164 GCA_039029335.1 Actinomycetota bacterium
GGCTCGACCAGCTTGCCCGGCTGCTCGACCTCGTTGCGGCGGTCAACGGAGAACAGACCTCCTGAACCCGGCCGATCCGCTCAGCGCGGCGAGCCACTGGCCAGCGCGGCGTCCGAGGGTCGTTGCGGGATGATCGATCGCTCCGTACGATCACCCGATGGCCAGTGGAATCACGATCCTCGACGGTGGGATGGGCAAGGAACTGCTACGCATCGGCGCGCCGTTCAGACAGCCGGAATGGTCGGCGCTTGCCCTCCTCGAGGACCCGGCCTACGTCAGGAAGGCCCATCAGAACTTCGTCGACGCCGGCGCCGAGGTGATCATCGTGAACACCTACGCCGTTGTCCCGTACCACCTGGGAGCGGATCGGTTCGGCGCCAGGGGAGCGGAACTGGCGACACTGGCGGCGGACATCGCCCGCGAGGTGGCGGACGGGGCTGACCGGCCGATCACCGTCGCCGCCTCCCTGCCGCCGCTCTTCGGTTCGTACGAACCGTGGAACTTCGTGCCGGAGGAGGCGCCTGCGCTGTGGGAGGTACTGGTCGAGGCCCAGGCCGGAAAGGTCGATGTGTGGCTGGCCGAGACCGTCAGCTCCCTTGACGAGTTTCGAACGGTGGCCGCCGCGGTTGCCGATCGGCCGGAGCCGTTCTGGGCATCCTTCAGCCTTGACGACGAACTTCCGGCGGGCGCCGACGCCCGGACGTGGGCCCAGCTACGATCGGGGGAGTCAATCGCTCAGACCGCTGCTGCGGTGGTGGACAACGGCAGTACGGAGACCGTGCTGTTCAACTGTTCCCGCCCCGAGCGGTTCGAACCGGCGATCGTGCAGCTTGCCGATGCGCTTGGCGACCGGCCCATCGGTATCGGGGCCTACGCGAACGCGTTCGAGGAGAAGGAGGAGGGATACGCCTCGAACGGCGTGATCCTCGAACACCGGGATGACCTCACCCCGTTGGTCTATGCGGACACGGTGCAGCGGTGGATCACCGCAGGCGCGTCCATCGTCGGTGGCTGCTGCGGCATCCACCCCGATCACATCCGGGCCCTGGCCGACCGGTTCGGGGCTCCTGTCGAGGTCTGACCAGGCGGTCCAGCGGGGAGCCGGAGCGTGATCGTCGTCCCTCGATCCACCTGTGATCGAGCGGTGATCAAACCGCCGTGTCGCTCCACCGCCTGTTTGGCGATCGACAATCCGAGCCCCCGGCCGCCGGTCGCCGCCGACCGGGCGCTGTCCGCCCGATAGAAGCGGTCGAAGAGGCGGTCCAGTCGGTCGGCGGGTATTCCGCCACCCCGGTCCGTCACCTCGACGACGACGCACGTTCCGTCTCGCCCGTTCGCCGAGCCGGCACCGTTGGTCGCCGACCATGCGACCAACGTCAGGCCGGCCTCGGTCGGGGTGTGGCGGAGGGCGTTGGAGGTGACCGCGGTGATGGCCTGGGTCAACAGGTGCTGGTCGGCAACGATGCGCAGCCCGCCTTCGACGTCCGCGGTGTTGACGGGGCGGCCGGGCTGCACCGCGGCGGCGTCGGTGGCGATGTCGTTCAGGAGACGGCTCAGGTCGACGGGGACAAGGTCAAGCGGGCGGTCCTCGTCCAACGACGCCAGGGTCAGAAGATCCTCCACGAGGTCGGCCATACGGTTGGCCTCGATGCCGATGCGGCGCATTGCGTCGTCGACGGCCGGCGGCTCGGCCAGTCCGCCGGACCGGTACAGGGCGGTGTATCCCCGCAGGGTGGTGAGCGGGGTCCGCAGCTCGTGGGCCGCATCCGCGACGAACCGGGACTGTCTGGCCTCCGCCTCCTGCCTTGCGTCGAGCATCGTGTTGAATGCGGCCCCCAGTCGGCCGGACTCCGTCGACGTCGGTGGATGGGTCACCCGCCGGTCCGACCGGCCCGCGGCGATTTCCTCCGCGGCGACCGTGACGCGGCTGATCGGACGAAGTCCGAGACGATCAACCCACCACAGCAGAACGGCCAGCGTGGCGGCCGTTGCGACCACCGCCAGGATCGACGTCAGGACCAGCTGCTGCTGCGCCTCGTCGACGTGGGCCGTCGAGCGACCGATCACCACGGTGAAGTCGGTGGTCAAACCGACGGCGGTGACCCGGACGGGATCCTGGTCCGGGCCGGCGGTGATGGAGAACGGTGCGATCGACGAGGGGTCGTCAGGCGTCTCGATCCTGTCCTGCAGCTCGGCGATCGACGGATCGATTCTCAGGTCCGGGTCGGAGACCGGTTGGGCCCAGATCTGGAGCTCGCCGCCGGTGGACACGGCGGCGACAAAGATATCGCCGGGGGCCGCGGGGTTCGGCCGTTCACCGATGGCCGCCCTGATCTGCCCGCTGCGCAGCGCCGGGCTGCCGAGCGCCGCGGCGGCAGATGACAGCTGATCGTCGACCTGGGTGAGCAGCACGTCCCGCTGGCGGACGACGATCGCCGACAGGAACGCGATCAGCAACATGATGACGGTGAGTGCCGCGGCGAGCAGCCGGACCCGGAGGCTCACCGCACCCACCTCATCGGACCAACCCGATCGCACCCACCCCGGGCCGGTTTGCGGTCACCGGACCGGAACCCGCAGCGTGTAGCCGACCCCGCGGACGGTGTCGATCAGGCGTGGTTCCACGTTGTCGATCTTCTTGCGCAGCGATGACACAAAGGTCTCGACGATCGCCGACTCCCCGTCGAAGTCGTACTCCCAGACGTGATCCAGGATCTGGGCCCGCGACAGCACACGTCCGGCGTTTGTCAGCAGTAACCGGCAGAGCTTGTACTCCGTAGGTGTCAGATGCACCGGCTTGCCCGCTCTGGTGACCAGGTGGGCCTCGTCGTCGAGGACCAGATCCGCCACTTCAAGGGTGCTCGGTGGGCCGCCGCTGCTCCGCCGCAGCGTGACCTGGACTCGGGCCACCAACTCTTCGAGCGCAAACGGCTTGGTGATGTAGTCGTCACCGCCACTGGTCAGTCCCCGCACCCGGTCGGCGGTGTCCGTCATGGCGGTGAGGAACAGGACCGGCATGTTCAGCCCCCGTTGCCGGAGAAGCCGGAGGACCTCAAACCCCTCCAGGTCCGGCAGCATGATGTCCAGGACCAGCACGTCGGGCGTGCGGTCCTCGGCAAGCTTGAGGGCCTGTAGACCGCAATCGGCGACGTCCACCTCCATACCGGCGAAGCGCAGTGCGGACGCCACAAGGAATGAGATGTTCTCTTCGTCGTCGACGACCAGGACCCGGGGTTGGCTCATGAGACCAACCGTGAGTCACGGGTCTGTGGGTTCGCTGAGAGAACCCTGAAGGTTTCCTGAAGATCGGACCGGACGGCCGACAGCCGATCGACTGTCGC
Source organism: Actinomycetota bacterium (assembly GCA_039029335.1). Taxonomy (GTDB): domain Bacteria; phylum Actinomycetota; class Acidimicrobiia; order Acidimicrobiales; family SZUA-35; genus JAHELU01. The sequence continues at coordinate 3,342 of JBCCGJ010000194.1, forward strand.
CCATCCGGTCACCCGGGCCCTCCGAGGCCGGCCGCCGCAGCCGATCATGCTCGGAGCGCCTCGGTCGGTGCCAGCGCGGCGGCCCGCATGGCCGGGTACAGGCCGGCGATCCCGCCGATGACCACCGCGGCGGCGAACCCGCCGACCATCGCCTCGACCGGGATCACGACCCGCCAGCCCTGGCTTGTGGCGTAGACGACGGTGGCGGCCACCCCGATGGCAACACCGGCCAGGCCACCGAGCACGGACAGCAGAATCGCCTCGGTGAGGAACTGCCTGCGGATGTGCGCTCTGGTCGCCCCGAGCGATCGCCGAAGTCCGATCTCCCCCCTGCGCTCGATGACGGCGATGACCATGACGTTGGCGATGCCGATGCCGCCGACCAGCAGCGCAACCGCCCCAAGGCCGAGAAACAGCGTGGTCAGGGCGTCGTCGGCCGCGGCCTGGGCCTCAAGGGCGTCGGACGGTCTGCTGACCGTGACCTCTTCGGGGTTGGCCGGGTCGGTGCCGGCCGGCAGCACGTCCCGCGTCTCGTCAACGGTGCCGTCGGCGACCCGGGTGTAGACAACGGCCGGGGCGTCCTCGGCGTCGAAGAACGTCTGTGCCGCCTCCCGGCCGATGATGACGGCCCGATCCAGGTCGGCGGCGAGCGGAAACTCGTCGAGGATGCCGATCACCTCGACCAGCTGATCGCCGATGAGGACAAAGCTCGGCTCGTCAAGGTCGGTGATTCCCAGCCGCTCCGCGGCCACCGCGCCGAGAACGGCGTTCGGATAGGCCGACGTTCCGTCATCCAGGTAGCGCCCGTCGGCCAGCGTGCCGTTGAGCGTCGACGCGAGGTTGCCGTCGGCTGCGACCACCCGGATGCTGCCGGTCTGACCCTCGGGGATGAACTCGTTGCGGTACACCGGGGCGTCGACGTCCCACACGCCGCTGACCTCGGTCACCGTGTCGATCCGGCCGACGGTCGCGAGTGCGGTGTTCGGCAGGGCGCCGTCGCCGGCCCCGATCCCACCCCCGGCCTCAATGGTCAGGAGGTTGGTGCCGAGGGTGGCGATCTCGTCCAGAAGCGCCGACTTCGAGGATTCCGAGAGTCCGAGCACCCCGACCATGGCGGCGATGCCGATCGAGATGCCGAGTGCGGACAGCAGGGTCCGCATCCGTCTGGCCAGGGGACCGGACGCCCCGACACGCAGGACGTCGGAGGGGCGAAGCGTGCTTGGTCGAACCTGATTGCTCACTGGATCGGTCATGACGCCCCGACCAGTCCGGGATCGTAGGTGCTCGAGTCAGACGTGATACTTCCGTCCAGTACCGCCAGTTGACGGGGGAGGGAGTCGGCGATCGCCTGGTCGTGGGTGATCACGACGATGGTGGTCCCCTCGGCGTTCAGATCTCGGATCAAGGTCATCACCGCCTCGGTCGAGCGGGAGTCGAGGTTGCCGGTCGGTTCGTCCGCCAGCACGAAGGCCGGCTTATGGACCAGCGCCCTGGCAACCGCCACCCGCTGCTGTTCGCCGCCGGACAACTGGTTCGGTCGGTGGTCGATGCGGTGGCCGAGACCGACCCGGTGGAGCGCCTCGACCGCTCGGCGCTGCCGATCGGCCGGTCTGACCCCCTGGTACAGCAACCCGTTTGCCACGTTGTCGACGGCGGTCATGCCGGGCAGGAGGAAGAACTGCTGGAACACGAAGCCGATTTTCCTGGCCCGGATACCCGCCACCTCCCGATCGGTTCTGTCGGCCGTGTTGAATCCGTCGATGGCGACGGCGCCGGCGGTCGGGCGGTCCAGGGTCCCCATGATGTTGAGCAGGGTGGACTTGCCGCTGCCGGACGGGCCGACGATGGCCACCAGCTCGCCGTGGCCGATGGCCAGGGATACATCGTCGAGTACCCGAACCGGCGGCCGGCCGCGGTACTCCTTGGCCACGTTTGACAGTTCGATGGCGTGCGACCCGGGCATCATGACGGCACCACCACGGCGGTGCCCGGTTCGATGCCGGTCACCTCGACGAATCCGTCGGCGAACTTGCCGGTCTCGACCTGCACGAACCGTGTGGTTGTGCCGTCGACGACCTCCACCGCATACCCGCCGTCGGCGGTGGCGGCCAGCGCGCTGGCCGGGACAACCGTTGCGTCGCTGACGAGCGAGTCGACCAGCTTGACCTCAACGTCCACCTGGTTGAGGGCGGCGATCGAGGCCGGGACATCGGACACCAGGATCTCCACCGCCAGCTGCGGTTCGGCGTCCGGCTGGGTCGGATCCGAAGATGTCGAGGTTGCGATGTGATCGACGACGCCGGTGACCTCGGTGTTGTCGGGGAACTCGATGGTCACCGATTCGCCCTCGACCAGGCGGTCCTGATCCGCCACGTCTATGGCGGTGGTGACAACCCGCTGCCGGCCGTCCCCGTCCCACTGGAACAGCGCGGAGCCGGTGGCGACAACGTCTCCGTCCCGCGCCACAACGGTTTCGACGGCGGCGTCCGGGGGGACGATGACGATCTGGTCGAGCGACAGGATCCCGTCGACGGGCAGGTCGTCGTCCCAGGTGTCCTGAAGGGCCTCCTCCCAGTCCTCGATGGCCTCCGTGGTCAGCTCGTCGAACTCCTCGTCCGGAACCAGGTCGCCCCGGGCGTCGTGGCCGAGCGAGACCAGCATCTCCTCCACCAGCAGCACATCGTCGCCGTCCTCGACGCCGAGCGACAGGTCCCGATCGAAGGGGTCATCGGTGACGATCGCGGTGACCGGGGACCCGTCGTCGGTGAACAGCACGTCACCGGACGTAATCGGTCCCGCGGCCGCCGTGACGATCAGTTCGCCCGACCGGTCCGCATAGAACACGTCGCCGGTGCCGACCACGCTCAGGTTCAGGATCGGAGCGCCCGGCTGAACCGTGACTCCCGGCTCGACCACCGGTGACGACGCGATCACCGGCCCTGCCGCCACGGTGGCGGCGCCGAGTTCGACCCGTCCGGTCTCCGGCAGACCGAGGTCGGCCTGCCAGCGGCGTACGGCGTCGGCGGTGGGACCGTCGAACACCCCGTCGACAACAAAGCCGGTGTCGACTTCGTCGCCGTCCTCGTCCGGTTCCTCGATGTGGTGACCGAGGGACGCAAGGTTCTCCTCCAGCGCCAGGACGTCGTCACCCTCGTCGCCCTCGACAAGCGGTCGGTAGAACGGGGTGTCGCCGTGGAAAAGCACCGTCGGTGTCGCATCGATCTCATAGACGATGTCACCGCGGTCCAGCGTGTCGCCGTCGGCGGCCACCGATGTGATGGTGCCGGCGCCGGCGGCTCTGACCGTCGAGGTGGTGGCGTAGGTGAAGGTGCCGTCGAGGTCCTGATACTCGATCAGGTCCCGCTGTTCGGCGGTCACGGCCCGGATGGTCTCCTGCTCGGCCGTGTCCGCCGCCGGCTCATCCGATCCGGCAAGGAGGATCGCTGCTGCGACGGCGCCGACGACGCCGAGGCCGACGGCTCCCAACAGCAGCAGCCGTGGCCTGCGTTGCCGGGGAAGCGGGACCGGTTGCGGCCCGGGGTGGGGAAGTCCGCCGGTCGGTGAGGCCGTCAGCAGCTCGTCCCCCGGGGTTGGTTGTCCGTCTTCGGTGTTGGTTATGAGTGACATCAGTTCGACCCCTGGACGCCGTTGGGGCCGACGACCTCGACCTGACAGGTTGCGATGTCGTCGGCGTTTGCCGGATCGGTCGGGTCGAAGCCGTTGGCGAAGATGCCGCCCGGCCCATTCGCCCCGCCACTCTGCGATCCGTTCAGCTGGGGATCGGCGATGTCATGGCCGAGGTCCCGGAGACACTGGGCGAAGGCCAGCAGCTGGTCCTCGATCTCGGTCTGGTCCATGCCGGCTCCCGGCAGGAAGCTGGCCCCTGCGACGATGTCGCTGCAGCTCTCGACCGCCTCGTCGATGGTCGCCTGGTCGACACCCTGGAACTGTTGGGGGCCGCCGGGGATCAGATCGATGGAGCCGTCGGCGTTCACCGCCGGGTCCGGGAACTCCGCAAACCCGCTCCCCCGCATGCACTGGGCGAACTCAAGCGCCAGCTCCTCGTCCGTCTGGTCGGTCGTGTCGGCGCCTGCCGGAGCGGCCGTGTCGGCGGCGTCGTCGGCGGCCGCTGTGGCGGTCTGGTCAGCGGGGTCGTCCTGGTCGGTCACCGCGACACCATCGATCTCGATGACCGGTGCCGCGGCGACGTCATCGGCGTCGCCGCCACAGGCGGTGGCGATCAGGGCAATCCCGAGTAGCGAGGTCAACAGCCTCTTCATCATGGTTCCTTCCGTCCGGTGCGGCCGGCGGGGTGCCGTGCCACGAGGTACAGGAACAAACCTGCACGATCGGCTTCAAGGAAGGCTGTGGCGATCCTGCGGGTTTCCTGGAGATCGATCGGCGGACGTGACAAAACGGCCACCACCCACCGGCGCCACCGCCCCGTTCGGGGGGAGGAAGCGACCGGTGGGTGGAGCCCGGGGGTTTGGGAGAGTGGGCGTCGGCCCCCGGGCGAACGTCTCGCTGGTGGCGCCGGTCGGGTTACTCCGCCCGGAGGACGTCCAGCAGGTCGGACCGTGACGCCGACCTGGCGGGGAGCCACGCCGCCAGCGACCCGCCGATCACGCCGGCGACGGCGATGATCAGCCCGGCGGTGAGGTCGGTCTCCGGGTAGGTGACCTGCCCGTCCGAGAGCGCCTGGAAGAAGCCGGTCGCCGACACCCAGGCCAGCCCAAGTCCGGATGCCACCCCGACAAACGCCAGCAGGCTGAACTCGGAGATCAGCGACCAGAAGATCTGGCGCATGCTGGCACCGGCGGCCCGGACGGCGGCGATCTCACCGACCCGCTCCGAGATCGCCAGCGACACCGTGTTGGCGATGCCGACGAGGGCGATGATGACCGCAACGGCCAGCAGGGCGTAGACCAGGGCCAGGATGGTGTCCAGGCCGGCGGTCAGACTGTCGACGTAGTCGTCGGTGGTGAGCACGTCGATGGTTGGCACACCGATGGCCTCGGTAAGCGTCGCCTCATCCGCTGTGGCTGAGAGGTAGGCGGTGGTCGCGGGGCCGTCGTAACCGAGGGGCGCCGCCAGGTCGGGTGCGCCGATGATGGCCGGGTTCGGCACACCGGGAAGACTGGTGGCCACCACCGCGGCGATGTCCAGCTCCGCAAGCCCGGCTTGACCGGTAACGGCCAGCGAGTCACCGGCCGTCAGCTCCAGGGCGTCCGCCGTGTCCTGGTTGAGGACAACGGCCGTCCCGGACACGGCGTCCAACGAACCGGCGGTGACGTCGAAGTCGTACACGGTCTCCAGGTCGCCGACGTCGGCCATGGCAACAACAAATCCGCCACCGGGACCGGCCTGATCCGGCATCTCCACCCCGCCTGCGGGCAGGACCACGGTCTGGGAGATGGGAACAATCGTGTCCACCCCGTCGGTGTTGGCCAGATCGGCAATGACCACGTCGCCGAGCACGGCACCCGGCGGGCTACCGACACCCTGGACCACGTAGTTCGCTTCAATCGAGTCGGCTGCCTCACCACCGACGAACTGGCCGATGGTGGCCGCCATCAGGGTGAAGAAGGCGATCAGGCCGACGCCGATCATCAGCGCACTGGCTGCGGCGGACGTCCGGCCCGCGCCCCGCTCCAGGTTGCGGCTGGCGATGGTCCCGGTCGGGCCTGCCATGGCAAGGGCAGGCCGTGCGATCCTGGCCACCAGCTTGATCAGCAGTTCGCCGGCCAGGTACAGGGCAAAGAACAGGCCGCCGATGCCGAAGCTGGTCGACCAGATGTCGCCCTGGATCATCCCGTACGCCAGCGCCGCCGCACCGGCGACGCCGAGTGCGATGGCCGAACCGGTGCGGCGCCTTCCGGCTGACGGCGGTTCGAGCTCGGCCGACCGTAGCGCTTCAATCGGGGCGACCGTTGTGGCCTTGCGGGCCGGCCAGACGGCGGCGCCGACCGTGACGCCGATACCGACGACGGCACCGATGATGATGGCCACCGGGGCGATGGCGTCGGAACGTTCGATGGTCAGTCCGAGCACGTCGAGGAACCAGCCCATCACGTTCACCCCGGCCAGGCCGCCGACAAGGCCTATCGCCGTACCGGCAACACCGAGGAGAAGCGCTTCGATCACCACCTGGGACATCAGTTGGCGACGGGTGGTGCCGACCAGCCGAAGGAGGGCAAGCTCCTCGGTCCGCTGGGCCAGCGACACGGTGAACGTGTTGGTCACGATGACCAGTCCGACGACCACGGCGATCACCGCGAAGACCGTGAGGAAGGTCTCGAAGAATCCGAGCGCACTATTGATCTCGTCGATCTGATCGGTCACCCAGGCCGTGCCTGTCTGGACCGTCAGTTCGTCCCCGGTGCCGGCGATCAGCTGGGAGACCTCCGCGGTGACGGGGTCGGCTGCGCCGTCGTCCGCCACCAGGATGTAGTCGTACCCCTGGCCGACGGTGAACAGGTCGTCCGCCGGATCGAGGAGCATGGTGGAAACGTACGGGTCGTTGTCGGCCCCGCCGAACAGGGCGACACCAACCAGCTCGGCTTGCTGGAGACCGGCGTCGGTGACGTAGGAAACGCTGTCGCCGACCTCCAGACCGGCCCGATCGGCGGTCGTGACGTCCAGCGCCATCTCACCGAGGCCGTCCGGCGCACGGCCGTCGGTGATGGTGAACCCGTTCAGCGCGGAATCCCCGAGCCACGGTTCTGCAACGTTGGCCGACGCCTGGGCCTGGCCCGATGGGTCGCCGTCCGCTCCGAGGACCTGGGCGTACGGCGAGGAGAACCCGACGGCCTCGTACCCGGCGTCCTGCAGGTCGGTGACGACCGTGGCCGGGACCGGCGTGGCGACGGCGGCCTGGGGCCCGTCGGCCTCGACGAGCTCCGGTGCGGTGATGACCGTGTCGACGTCCTCGTAGGCGTCGGTGATCGGTGCGCCGACATCGGCGATCGACGTTGTCAGCAGGAGCGTTGAGGTGATGAACGCCACCGAGAGACCGATGGCGACGATGGTGAGGGCGTACCGGTTCCGTTTGAACCACGCCAGCTTCAGTGTTCTGCGAAACATGTCAGCTCAGCTCCCGGATCTTGTCGAGCACGTCGTCGACGCTCGGCCGGGCGGCTTCGCCGACGAGGCGACCGTCCTGGACGTACACCACCCGATCGCAGTAGCTGGCCGCCACCGCGTCGTGGGTCACCATCACGATCGTCTGGCCGAGGCCGTCAACCGCCTGACGGAGGTACTTCAGCAGCTCGCCGGAGGTTTTCGAGTCCAGCGCACCGGTCGGCTCGTCGGCGAAGATGACGTCCGGCCGTGGGATCATGGCCCTGGCCACCGCAACCCGCTGGCGTTGGCCGCCGGAGAGCTCGCTCGGCCGGTTCTTCAGCCGGTTGCCGATCGCCAGCACGTCGGCCAGCTCGGCGAGGAAGTCCTCGTCGACCCTGGCGTCCGAGTCCAGATCGACCGGCAGCGTGATGTTCTCCCGCGCCGAGAGGGCGGGGACCAGGTGGAAGGACTGGAAGATGAATCCCAGCTTGGACCGGCGAAGTACCGACAGGTCCTGGTCCTCAAGCGTGGAGACGTCCACATCGCCGATGTAGGCCTTTCCCCTGGTGAGCCGGTCAAGCCCCGACTGGCAGTACATCAGCGTCGACTTCCCGGAGCCGGACGGCCCCATGACGGCGGTGAACTCGCCTTTGCGGAAGCCGATGGTGACGTCATCGAGGGCGGTGACGGCTGCATCGTCCTTGCCGAAGACCTTGGTTGCGTTGACGAGCCTGGCCACGGTTTCGTTGCCGTTGCCACCC
>JBCCGJ010000195.1:0-11158 GCA_039029335.1 Actinomycetota bacterium
AGCCACACGAATGCGATGCCCAGTTGGTTTGCATCGTCAACCGCGGCGTCGACCCCGGTCTCGGTCAGCTCCAGGTAACGCCCGTCCCGATCCAGAGCGGTGACGACCTGATCGTCCACCGTCAGGGCCGCCGCGGACGGGGCAATGCCGACGAGGGACAGCGCAACGGCCGTCAGCGCCAGCAGCAGCGCGAGCCGTTGTCGAACGCCCCCGATCCGCCGTGGTGTGCCGGACCCCCGCATCGACAGCCGCCCGTATGGTCCTGGTGGAAAAGACACACCAAGAGCCTAGTGCCGTGTTGGCGGAGGTTCGGTCCTGCCTGCATCGGCCGACCGAAAACCGCCGCATGAAACCGCTACTCTCGAAACATCGGGCGTGATGTGGACGGCGGGACCGGTGCGACAGCACCCCGAATGGCGGGCCGCCTGTGCAGCGGTGCGGCGAACGGGAACAGTACGGAGAACGGCCCGAAGCGGGTCGGGTGGCCCACGACGGCACAAGACGACGTGAGGTGGCGTGAGGTGGCGTGAGACGGCGAGGAACCATGTATCGATTGCGGCGGAACTCCCTGGTGGCGAGTGCACTTTTGGCGGCGCTCGTGATGATCAGCGCCTGCACCTCGGACGACGACTCGGACGGTCAGGTCGGTGGCCAGGCGACCGCCCTTGGCGATGCGGTCGCCCCCGATGAGGAGACCGTGGCAGGCCCGGCCGCGTCCGACGGCGATGCGGAGGAGGCGACCCGGACCATCGTGGTCGACGGGCAGTCTCCGCCAAGCACGGCGTCCATCGTCGAGGAGGTCGGCGAGGTCCTTGTCGAGACCGGCGAAGGCTTGGCCGATGAGGACCTGGAGCTGTACCTGGCCAGGCGCTACGAGGCCTACTGGCAGGCGTTCGACCTGGCCAGGCGGGCGCCGACCGCCAACCCCGAGACCGACTATCCGGCGTTGGCCACGCTGGTGTCCGGTGATCAGCTGGAGCAGACCTACGCGGAGCTGAAGACGCTGGCGGAACTCGGCGAGGCCATTCGGGAGCCCGACGTACCGGCGGTCGCAGGACTCGACGTCAACAGCGCACATCGAATCCGCGTCGAATCCCTGGAGCCGGGTGTCGCCGAGCTGGTGAGCTGCCTGGTCAACGACCAGGTTCGCTATGACGTCGCCACCGGGGAGGTCAAGGGCCAGCTGGTCGTGACCGCCCAGACCAGGACAACGATGGCACGAGCCGACGGAACCTGGAAGGTCATCAGGAGCCTCCCGGTCGAGCTCACCGAAGGGGTGTCCGGGTGCTGGCTCGAGCCGGAGGAGCTCTACCCGCTGTAGGACCGGATCGTCTGGTGGCCCGGGCCGTCAGATCGGGTCGCGGCCCTGCTTTTGGTCCCGGGCCTGCCTGATGAGCCAGTCCGCCGTCTCCTGCTTCGCCTCCAGCTCCGCGTCGATCTGGTGGTAGGCCTTGTTCCAGGAGCGGAGGGTGTAGAAGTTCCGGGTGAACGACGATGTGTACGCCCAGGCGAACCGGAAGAGACCCTGATCCGTCCACTGCCGTGCATGGACAAGCTCGTGAGCCATCAGCGAGCTGGTTCCATCCCTGGCCACGTCCTTCGCCAGCAGAACGGTTCGGCCGAGGGTCATGCCGGCATAACCGCCGGGGATGAGCGGGATTCTGATCACCCGAACCCGCCTGGCGATCGGCTCCGGACAGAGGTCGTAGGACTCGATCTCCACTTCGCTCAACCGGCGACCAAGCATGGCCGAATGTTACTTCGGTACGGCTCGTGATGCGCGGGGACCACCTTCTACCATGACTGGCATCACCCAACTCCGAGTAGTGGTATGAAACGAACGACCCTCCTGACCACCCTGACCGGTTCGGCCCTCGCCGTTGCCCTGTATGTCGCGTACCGTCGGCTGGCCGGCGGTGGTGGCCCGGTCGCGGGGCGGGGGCTCGCGGCCAGAAACCTCCGCCTTGCCGGTCTCGGTGCCCGGGGCGGCGGACGATACGCGATGCATCGGGCCAGACGGACGTTCGCATCGGCCGCTCGCAAGGAGGAACTGGACACCGAATTCCAGATGAAAACCGCCGAGGACGTCACCAAGCAGCTCGGCAACATGAAGGGGGCGATGATGAAGGTTGGCCAGATGGCCAGCTACCTGGACACGGGGCTCCCCGAGCCGGTGCGCCAGACCCTCGCCTCCCTGCAGAGCGACGCACCGCCCATGGCACCGGAACTGGCGGAGCAGCAGATCACCGAGGCCTTCGGTGAACCGCCCCGGACGCTCTTTGCCGAGTGGGATCCGGTGCCGATCGCCGCCGCGTCGATCGGTCAGGTCCACCGGGCGATCACCCACGATGGCCGAGCCGTTGCGGTGAAGATCCAGTACCCCGGCGTGGCCGAAGCGGTCGCCGCCGATCTCGGCAACGCCGGTTGGTTGTTCGGTGGTCTTGCCGCCATGTTCCCCGGCGTTGATCCCGGTCCGATCGTGGACGAGATCAAGGACCGCCTCTACGAGGAATTGGACTACGAGCTCGAGGCGGCGAACCAGCGGCATTTCCACGCCCACTTCGCCGGGCACCCGTACGTCACGGTTCCCGCGGTCATCGACGAGTATTCAAACGCCAGAATCCTCACGACCGAACTGGCCACCGGCGCAAAGTTCGAGGACGTGGTCACCTGGTCGAAGGAGGAACGGGATCTGGCGGCGGAGACGCTGTTCCGGTTCTCCTTCGGTGCGATCTACCAGATCCACGCGTTCAACGGCGATCCGCATCCCGGCAACTACCTGTTCAACAAGGGTGGCAAGGTCACCTTCCTGGACTTCGGCCTTGTCAAACGTTTCGAGCCGGCCGAGACCAAGCTGTTCGAAGACCTGATCATCGAGATGGTCATCAACCGGGACCCGGTCCGGTTTCGGGCGCTGGTCGAGGAGATGGGCATCCTGGCCCCGGACGCACCATTCGACAATCAGACCGTCGAGGACTATTTCAGCTACTACTACCGGTACGTCATGAACGACGAAGTCACGGTCATCGATGCCGACTACGCAGCCGGCGGGGTGGCCCACCTGTTCGACATGAAGGGGCCGTACGCCGAGCTGATGAAGCAACTCAACGTGCCGCCGGCCTTTGTGGTCGTCCAGCGGATCACGCTCGGACTTATGGGCCTGTTCGCGAGGCTCGAGGCCGAGGCCAATTGGCAGGCCATCGCCAGGGAGCTGTGGCCGTTTGAGATGGGGCCACCGTCAACCCCGATGGGTCACGACATCGCCCGCTGGGAGCGGGAGCTGGCGTAGCACCCCGCGCCGGTCCCGACTCAGTGACCGGGACGGCCGGAGGTTGCCGGGATGCAGTGATTGCTGCTCGGGCAGTTGTCCGGCCACGGTCCGTCGACCCCCACAAAGAGCTTCGGAGTGCCGGCGATCTGTTCCTCGATCAGCTCGCGGATCATCGTGACGAACCGGGGGGCGACACCGACGGTTGGAACCCGGGTCATCGCCATACCGAGTTCGGCAGCGGTCTCCATGGCCTGGGTGTCGAGGTCGAACATGACCTCCATGTGGTCACTGACGAAACCGATCGGGACGACGGCGACGTCCTTGACGCCCTGCTCGGCCAGCGCCTCGAGGTGGTCGTTCACATCCGGTTCGAGCCAGGGAATGGCCGGCGGGCCACTGCGACTCTGGTAGACCAGATCGAACTCCTGTCCGGCGAGTCCGGCTGCTTCCATGGTGAGGGAGGCGGCCTCGGTCAGCTGGGCCTGGTAGGAGCAGGCGGCAGCCATGGAGTTGGGGATGGAGTGGGCGGTGAACACCACCCGGGTCGACCTGACCGTGCCGTCAGGTTCGGTGATGGCTTCGCGCAGGTTGTCGGCCAGCGGCTGGATGAAACCGGGGTGGTTGTAGAACAGGCGGAGCTTTCGTAGAAGCGGGGCGTCCGAACCGACTTCGGCCGCAGCCCGTTCGAGATCCTGGCGGTACTGCCGGCATCCGGAGTAGGAGCCGAATGCCGACGTGGTGAACACCGCGGCGTGCCGAATACCGTCCGCCCGCATCTTGGCCACCGTGTCGCTGAGATACGGCTCCCAGTTGCGGTTGCCCCAGTAGATGGGCAGGTCGATGCCTGCGGCCGCCAGTTCGCCCGTCAGCGCGTTGATGAGGGCCCGGCATTGGTCGTTGATGGGGGATCTCCCACCAAAGACCGCGTACTGCTCGGCGACGACGGCCAACCGTTCATCGGGAACGTTGCGGCCCCGGGTGACGTTGCGCAGGAACGGCATAACGTCTTCCGGCCGTTCGGGACCTCCGAACGAGAGGACCAGGACCGCGTCGATGGCCGGTGCGCTCAAGTGGTGACGAGTTCCCCGAATTGTCGCTTCGCCCTGTCGCGGGCCTGAATGACGGCCCGGCGGCTCGGTGAGCGGGGGGCGAACCCTGCTGCCGCACGCTGTTCGTCGTTCTCACAACCCCAGAAGCCGTGCTCCCGGTTCAGGCGGGCGGTCTCCCGGCAGGGAAGCATGACCGGACAGGACATGCAGTACGAAGCGGCGATGGCTTCCCGCTCGACGCGGCGCTCCGGGCGCTCAGCGGCGGGGCCGAAGAAAACATGGGTGAGGCCGTGACAGATGGCCTGGTCCGCCCACGTGGTGTCGGTCTGCGGGTGAAGTGCGAATTCGATGTCCATGTGAAGACTCCTACTGTCTCACGCTGCGGGCAGCGGGTGGCGGTTCCCCTCAACCGTCATCGTTCGCCTGCGTCGGGTTTGTCGGTTTTTCAGTACTGGCGGGTTGTCGACCGGCGCCCTTGCGGCCAAAAAACCTTGCTGTCCCCCACGACTTGTTGTGTTTTGGTGCCACCTCCTTGCGCCTGACCGGCGCCGGTTTGCTTGCGCTTTTGGCTGACCTGTGCGGTTCCAGCTGGTTCCGGACGCCGATGGAACGTTGGCGCGGTCGAAACAAGCGGGCTGTGGGTCATTGCTGCACCTGGTTGCGTGCCGTATGTGCAACCCACAGTTTCTATCGGCAACCGTAGCAGAAAAGCTGAGCGATCGGTCAAAAGTTAAGAGGTCGCTGCCGGGGCTTTGGGACACCCGGGGGGAACGGTTGGTTTGTGGCCACGATGGGGCGCGTACGGTCGACATGTGATACTTCGCCGGTCGGGGCTCACCGGATGCACCGAACGCAGTCCGGAATCCCCGGTTGAATTTGCGTCGCCTGCTGCGAGGATCGTCGGGTGCATGTGGTGACCTGGAACCTCTGGTGGCAGTTCGGGCCGTGGCAGGCTCGTCAGCCCGCCATCGGTGCCGAGCTGGCGAGGCTCGACCCCGACATCACCCTGCTGCAGGAGGTCTGGTTCGAAGACGGTGTCGACCAGGCGGCCGAGTTGGCCCGCCCGCTCGGTCTGCACGTAGCCCGGACGACCGATCGGGCCGGTGATCCGCAGCGATTCGGCAACGCGATCCTCAGCCGCTGGCCGATTCGTTCGACGGCCATGATCCGCCTCAGCGGGGAGGACGGCGAACCATCCCATCGCAGCGCGCTGGCCGCAGTGGTCGAAACCCCCGACGGCCTGCAGCCGGTGGTCGTCACCCACCTGGCCTGGCAGTACAACGCCGGCCCGCTGCGGGTTCGCCAGCTTGAGGAGACGGTGCGGTTCGCCGTAGCCCAGGCCGCAGCGGTCACCGATGACGGTCGACCGACGGATGCGGTCGACGACGGTGCTGCCAAAACCGGAGGGACCAGGAGCAGCGACGGTGCCGGGTTACCGATCATTCTCGGCGGAGACTTCAACGCGGTGCCGGACTCCGATGAGATCCGCCGGTTGACCGGCCTGGCCGCACCGTACGTACCGGACGTGGTCTTCACCGACTGCTGGGCCGCTGTCGGTGACGGCGACGGCCACACCTGGACCAGGGCCAACCCTCACTCGGCCGATGCGCTGTGGCCGCGGCGGCGGCTCGACTATGTGTTTGTCGCCTGGCCACGTCCGAAGCCGCTGCGAAACCCGGTTGCCGCGTTCCTCGCCGGCACCGAGCCGGTCGAATACGGTGACGGGCCGCCGGGGGGCATCGTCCCCTCGGACCACTATGCGGTAGTGGTCCAGCTCGACGACAGGCAGACTCTGTAACCATGGCTGATCCGCCACCACCATCTCCTGACCGGCCGCCTCCGGGCTGGTATCCCGACCCGGCGACGCCCGGCGGTCAACGGTGGTGGGACGGCGCAGCGTGGAGCGACGCCACCCAGGGTGCACAACCGTTCGGTGGCCCCGGTGGAAGCGAGGGGGAGCAGGCCGATCACCCGCCTACGGGGCGGTACCCGGCCCCGCCCCCGCAGCACCCGGTTGGCCCGCCGGCCGGACGGTACCCGGCCCCGCCCCCGCAGCACCCGGTTGGCCCGGCGGCCGGCCAGTATCCGGCCCCGCCCCCGCAGCACCCGGTTGGCCCGGCGGCCGGCCAGTATCCGGCCCCGCCGCAGGTCCGGTCCGCAGGTGCCATACGTGAGCTCGGCCCGTGGATCAGCGAGAGCTTTCGGCTCTCGGTCGATCGGGCCGGACACTTTCTCCCGATGGTGGTGCTGTTCGTTCTCTCCATCGGGATGCTCAACTCGGTTGCACTGTGGTTCGGATTTGAGAACACCACCCTGACCATCGATCAGGACAGCGGTGACGCCGAATGGGCCTACGGCGGGTCGTCGGGATGGCTGATGGTTGCTGCACTGTGTATTCCAGCGTCCGCGATACTGACGGCCATGGCCAAGGCGGCCATCGCCCGCCAGGCCTGGGCCACCCAGTCCGGCGACCTCGAACCCTGGTCTGACTCGGTCAACGGTGCGCTCGCCCGTTCCCGCCGGGTGATCGTTGCCGCGCTCGGTCGGTCGGTCATCTACTGGGTGACCGGGGTTGTCTTCCTGGTGCTCGTCGCCCTCCAGCCCGGCTTCCTGCTGCTTGCCCCGGTCGTGGTGCTCTTCCTGTTCGCCGTGTGGGTCGGGCTGTGTTTTGTCGGCCAGACCGCAGCGCTGGCCGGACCGGAGCACAAACTGTTCGGGACCAGTCTTCAGCTGGCCCGGGTGCAACTCGGGCCGCTGATCGGTCGGCTGCTCCTCCTGGCGTTCATCGCGGTCACCATGATCCTGGCGTTCGGACTGGTCGGGGCCCCACTTACCGCCATCGTTGGCGGCGGTTCCGACACCGCCGTCGAGTTCGGGGCTGACACGGTCCGCTCGGAAGACCTGTTCGGCACCAACGTTGCCGTCTTTGCCCTCGGTTCGGTGTTCAGCGCTCTCGGCCTTGGAGCAAACCATGTCTTGACCACTGCCGGGACCACGCTGCTGTACCGGAACCTCGGCGGCCCGGTCGAGCAGAAAATCCCCGATGGGGTTGATGGTGTGAGCTAAGATGGTCGGTTGCCATGAGCGCTCAGAACCCGCCGTCGGAGACGGCAACCGAGGATCGAGCCGATTGGCTCGACGACAGTGACACCCCGGTCCATCCGGACCTGGCAGCTGAACAAGCTTGGCTCGACACGGCCCACGAACACCTCGAGGCCATGCGTGATCGCGCAAGAAGGACCAGGGAGGTGGGGGACCGTGCGGTCAGGGACGAGAACACCGTGGACGCCCGGGTCACCCAGTTTCACCTGAAACGGCGAGAGGAGGCCCTGCACACCGGCAGTGGCCCACTCTGTTTCGGCCGGATCGACACCGAAGACAACGAACAGTGGTACGTCGGCCGTCGCCACGTTGAGGACGAAAACGCCCAACCGGTTGTCGTCGACTGGCGTGCTCCGGTGTCCGCCGCTTTCTACCGGGCCACGGCCGTCGACCCGTACGGGCTGGACGCCCGCCGTCGATACAGCGTGGTCGAGCGGGAGATCGTCTCCATCTTCGACGAGGACTTCACCGACCCCGACTCGATCAGGGCCTCCGGGCTTCCCGATCCACTTCTTGCGGAGTTGGAACGCTCCCGGACCGGGCAGATGCGGGACATCGTCTCCACCATCGCCGCCGAGCAGGACATCATCATCCGGGCCCCACTGGAGGAGCTGCTGATCGTCCAGGGTGGTCCCGGGACCGGCAAAACCGCGGTCGGCCTCCACCGGGCAGCGTTCCTGCTGTTCCAGCACCGGGAGGAGTTGATGGACTCCCAGGTCCTGGTACTGGGGCCGAATCCGCTGTTCCTCCGCTACATCGCCGAGGTGCTCCCGTCGCTCGGTGAAACCTCGGTTCGACAGGCCACGCTCAGCGGCTTGCTGTCCGCCAAGTACCGGGTCCGGGCCAAGGACTCCGACGAGGTGGCGCGGCTGAAGGGCGATGGTCGGATGGCCGCGGTCATCGAGGGGGCGATCCGGGCCAGGATCCGGATACCGGCCGACGGGTTGGAGGTCCGATCCGGGCTTGCCGTCGTCCGGTTCACGGCGGATGACCTGGAGGCGATGGCCAAGACCGTTCTGTCCCGCAGGCTGCCGACCAACCAGGGCCGGGACGTGCTGCGACAGATGATCATCGCCGAAAGCTGGCGCCGGCACTCGGCGAGGATGGGGGCCGATGACGGTTCCGAGCCGGTCTTCACCTCGACCATTCGGGCCGACCGGGACTTCAAGGCGGCGGTGGACAAGATGTGGCCCAATCTGACGGCCCCGGTCATCGTCCGCGGTCTGTACGGCTCGCCGAAACGCCTGGCCGAGGCCGCGGCCGGAATTCTCACCACGGAGGAGCGGGCGCTGCTGAAGCGGACGCCGGCCAAGAAGGTCCCGGACGAACCATGGACCGATGCCGACCTGCCGCTGCTTGACGAGGCCGAGGCCCGCTGTATCGGCGTGCCCGCCCGCTACGGCCACGTGGTGGTGGACGAGGCCCAGGATCTGTCGGTGATGGCTCTGCGGCTGGTCGGGCGTCGGGCGGCACGAGGTTCGATGACCATCCTCGGTGATCTGGCCCAGGCCACCGCCCCGCAGTCCTCCGGATCGTGGGAGGCGGCGGTGTCGGCCCTGACCGAGGCCAATCCCGATGTCACCGTTCGCCACACCGAGCTGACCGTTGGGTACCGGGTTCCCGCCGCCATCCTCGACGTGGCGAACCGCCTGCTGCCCCACGCCGCACCAACCGTCACGCCTGCCAGGTCGGTCCGGGACGGAGGAGATCCGCCCTTGATGCTGGAGGTCGCAACGGCCGACCTCGCCGGAGCAGTGGTAAGCGAGGTGCAGGCGCTGGCCGCCAGAACGGCCAGCGTGGCCGTTGTCGGCACGGAAACGGCCCTTGACGAGGTCCGGACCGCCCTGGCCGAGGCGGGGGTCGCCGCCGACCAGGTCGGTGGGGCGGGCCTTCCCGGCCGGGACGCGGTGGCACTGGTGACGGCTCCGGCGGTGAAGGGTCTGGAGTTCGACGCGGTTGTTGTGGTCGAACCGGCCGACATTGCAGCGATGGACTCCGGCCTCCGCCACCTGTACGTTTCGATGACCAGGGCGGTGCAACACCTCGGCGTCGTCCACACCAAGCCGCTTCCCCCGGAGTTGGCGCCGGGCACGGGCCCGGGCGGAGCGGATCAGGAAAGGACCGGTTGAGGATGGCCAGGAGAGGCCGACGGCGTTCGGCAGTTGCAGAACCACCGATCCGACAGCTGCCGTGGCGTCAGGTGGAGAACCCCCACGGCACGCTCCCGGTGCTCGATGCCGACGGTGTTGCCGCCATCCACGACGCGTCGATCCGGGTCCTCGAGGAACTCGGGGTCGAGCTGTGGAGTGCCGACGCCCGCAACCGGTTCAAGGAGGCCGGAGCGATCGTGGAGGCGGAGACCGTTCGGGTCGGTCGGGACATCATCGAGGCCGCACTCCGGACCGCACCATCCTCGTTCACCCTCACCTCCCGCAACCCCGAGCGGGTCCTCGACCTCGGCGGCCGTCGCATGGCGTTCGGGCTGGTGGCGGGTCCGCCGTCGGTCCACGACGAGGTCAACGGCCGCCGGAGCTCCAACATGGAGGACTATCGCAACTTCATCCGCCTGGCCCACTATTTCAATGCCATCCACATCATCGGCAATCAGGTGGCGGCCCCCCAGGAGCTGCCCGCCAACACCCGCCACCTCGACTGCTACAACGTGAACCTGTCGCTGTCCGACCTGAGTTTCCACTGCACGGCGATCGGTCGGGGCCGGGCCATGGACGGCATCAACATGATGGCGATCGCCCGGGGTGTCGAGACCGACGACATGATCGACTCGCCGGGCGTCACCACGATCATCAACGTCAACTCACCCCGGCGGTTCGACGAGGCGATGGTCGACGGGTTGATGACCATGGCCGAGTACGGGCAGGTGGTGTCGGTGACTCCGTTCACCCTTATGGGAGCCATGACCCCGGTTACCCTGGCTGCGGCCCTGACCCAGCAGAACGCCGAGGCGCTCTTCGGGATAGCGCTGACCCAGTTGGTCCGACCCGGCGCGCCGGTGATGTACGGCGCGTTCACGTCGAACGTCGACATGCGGTCCGGCTCGCCGGCGTTCGGGACGCCGGAGCACGCCAAGGCCAACGCCGCGTCCGGTCAGCTGGCCCGACACTACGGACTGCCGTACCGGGCATCGAACTCCAGCGCCTCGAACGTGGTGGACGCCCAGGCGGCGTATGAGACCCAGATGTCGCTCTGGGGTTGTGTGCTCGGTGGGGCGAACCTGATCTACCACGCCGCAGGTTGGATGGAGGGTGGCCTCCAGGCCAGCTACGAGAAGCTGGTGCTTGACGTGGAGATGCTCCAACACATGATGGAGTTCCTGACGCCGATCGACGTGTCCGACGAGGAGCTCGCCTTCGACGCCATGGAACGGGTACCCACCGGCGGCCACTTCTTCGGCGACGAGCACACGCTGGCGCGATACGAGACAGCGTTCTACTCGCCGATGCTGTCCGACTGGCAGAACCACGGCGCCTGGGCGGAATCGGGCGCGAAGAACACCACGCAGCGCGCCACCGAACTCTGGCAGACCGCACTCGACGACTATCGGGAACCGTCCATGGACGACGCGGTCCGCGAGCAGCTCGACGACTATGTGGCCCGGCGCAAGGAACAGATCGGCGATGGGGATCCGTAGGTTCGTTCAGCCGGCCGCAGCGCCGATCAGGTCGGACAGCGGCGGTGTATTCGGGAGCTGGAACAGGAAGTAGCGCTTCCCGCCGAT
>JBCCGJ010000196.1:0-11141 GCA_039029335.1 Actinomycetota bacterium
CGACGGTAAACACAACGTCTACCGATGACCAACAGGACCCACACCTAATCGGACTACCAGGTGGTGGATTTGTAGTGAGTTGGGAGTCAGCCAATCAAGATGGCGACGGCTACGGCGTCTATGTACGGACGTTTGATGCCAGCGGAACAGCGACTTCAGGAGAGATTCTGGTCAATACAGCTACAACAAATGGACAGAGCGACCCAGAAATAGCTTCTCTCAGTGGTGGCGGGTTTGTTGTTACCTGGGAAGCGGGTGGGGCGCAAGACGGAGATGGCCATGGCATTTACTTTCAGCGATTCGACGATGCCGGCGTTCGACAAGGAGTTGAAACACAGGTCAACTCCACGACGCTTGGTGATCAAGTTAACCCAAGAATAACCGGGCTAAACAACGGTGATTTCGTGGTTGTTTGGAATGACTCGAATACGGGAGAAGTATATGGCCAGAGATTCGATTCGACTGGAGCGTCTCTTGGTAGCGAAGTCCTCTTGAACACAACGATTAGTGATGTGCAAGATGACCCCGAGATCGTCGCGCTTAGTGGAGGCGGTTATGTCGTGGTTTGGGAGTCTGTCGGACAAGACGGCGATGGAAACGGCCTGGTCGGGCGGTTGTTTAACAGCTCAGGAACAGCAGTCAGTAGCGAATTCCTTGTAAACTCAAATACGACCGACGCGCAACAAGATCCAAGAGTTGAAGCGCTGGGTGACGGTGGGCACAGATCCGCGGGACGTGGGAGGGTGGGATCCGACCAGATGGAGGGACCATGACCACCACCGAAAAGCCGACCATCCACATCCTGGGCGGCGGCCCGAGCGGCCTGTCCGCAGCGTTCCATCTCACGTCGCCCCGGTTCAATCCGGGCTGGTCCGATCGGTACGACGTGGTGGTGCACCAGCTGGGCTGGCGGCTCGGCGGAAAGGGGGCCACCGGCCGGAACGCCGACATGGGCAACCGCATCGAGGAGCACGGCATCCACCTGTTCGGCAACATGTACGGCAACTCGCTGCACATGATGAACGACGCCTATGACGAATTGGGCGACGGTGACATCACCACCGAGTTCGAACCGTCGAACGCCCAACTGGTCTCGGCGTTCCGCAGCGGCGGCTGGGTCGGTCTCGGTGGCACGCTGCCCCACAACAGCGGGTCGCCCTGGGAGCACGACTCGGCCATCGCCTCCCTCCCCCACCTGTTCGAGTCCTTCAAGTCCGCGGCACTGGGCATCCTCACCGGCCGGGTCCTCGCAAGACCCGGGATGGGCGGGCCACTCCAGACCGGTGGCACGATCGACCTCACCGAACGGCTGGAGGTGGCGGCCGATTTGACGTTCACCGGCGTGCTTGACTCGATCTCGTCCGAGTTGCACGGCCTCCTCCATCACGAGCTGCTGCCGGGCGATCACAACGACCACGGGATCCTTGACCACCCGGGGCCGATCGAGCGGCTCCTGGAATCGGTGATGCGGGGTATCGAGAAGCTGGAGGAGCAACTGGAGCACGAGAACGGTGAGATCGCCGATCTGGCCTACTGGATCACCATTCAGCTGGACCTCCTGGCGGCGTGCGTCCGGGGGACGTTGCGGCATGACGTCCTCACCGAGGGCATCGACTCCATCGACCACTACGGCTATCGGGAGTGGCTGGAGCACAACGGCTGCCACGAACGCACGCTGGCGTCCTCGCTCCCCCAGGCCATCCCAAACACCTGCATGTCCTACCCGATGGGCGACACGTCCGGGCTGCCGACCATGGCCGCGTCGGCCTACCTGACGTTCATCCTTCGCCAGCTGATGGCGCCGGGGGACGCCGCCTACTTCTTCCGGGTGTCCACGGGCGAGACGATCATCCTGCCGATCTACAAGACGCTGGTCCAGCGGGGTGTCCGGTTCGAGTTCTTCCGGAAGATCACCAACCTGGTGCCGTCGACGGACCACACCAGGATCGACGCCATCGAGTACGAGCAGCAGACCACCACTCTGCACGGCCCGTACAACCCGATCCGGACCCTGCCGGACGGCCAGGAGGTGTGGCCCGACCGCCCGGACTACGCCCAGCTGGCCGACGGCGACACGTGGGAGCGGGACGGTATCAATCCGGAGTCCTGGTGGACCCCGTGGACCGGGACGAACCACCGGCTGGATCTCGGCCCGGACGACAAGCTGGTCGTGGCCCTTCCACCGGCAGCCCAGGCGATCGTCTGCAAGGAGGCGGCGGACCTCAAACCGGGCTGGAAGACCATGCTGGAAGAGGTTCGGGCCACCCCGACCGGGGCGCTGCAGCTGTGGACCACCAGGACAACGGACGAGCTGGGCTGGCCGGCCCTCACCGGGACGAACCGGTGGATCGGGCCGACGTTCCTGCCACCGCTCTTTGCCGTTGCCGACTTCACCGCCAGCCTGCCGTACGAGACCTGGCCGAAGGAGCGGCGGCCAAAGGGGCTGCTGTACTTCTGCGGTGCGCTCCAAATCCCGGACCCGATTCCCGACTTCAGCGACCATGGGTTCCCGGCCAGGATGAAGGAGCAGATGTTCGGCCAGAGCGCCCAGCTGATGATGTCGCTCGGCGGGCTGCTCCCCCGATCAGGCGACGGCGGTCCGTACCCCCAGGCGATGAACGCCAACTCGCTCTACTGCGGGGCCGACGAAACGGCAACCGGCAGCAACCGCATGCGCCAGCAGTACTACCGGGCCAACATCGATCCGAACGAGCGGTACACCCTGTCCGAGCCCGGCAAGTTGCAGCACCGGTTGAAGTCCTGGGAGTCCGGCTACACAAACGTGGCGCTCAGCTCCGACGCGATCTACACCGGGTTCAACATCGGCAGCTTCGAGGGTTCGGTCATGTCTGGGATGCTGGCGTCGGCCACGCTGACCTCGTCCCCGACGATCGACCAGATCATCGGTTACAAGACGTTCCATCCCAACGCCACCGGGCCGGATGACGACCACACGATCGACCTGCGGGACGGTGGCTATACGACCGTCGCACCCAGGACGGAGCCGATGCCGTAGGTGGTCGCACAGGCCAGCGCGGCGATGAACGCCTGGCGAGCGGCGGTGCGGAGCGGTGAGCGTTCCGTGAAGTGGGCCAGCATTGCGCCGACCGCGGCCGAGGCCACCAGCCCGACACCAACCGAGGCTCTGATGGCACCGACCCCCTCGGCGAAGAACCACGGGACCAGCGGCAGCACCGCACCCAAGGTGAACGCCAGGAACGAACTCACCGCAGCGGCGATCGGGTTCCCGATCGAGCCGGGATCGACCCCCATCTCCTCCCTGGCGTGGACCTCCAGCGCCACGTTCGGATCATCCATGACGGCGTCGGCCAACTCCCGGGCGTGATCCTCGGGCAGCCCCCGGCTGGTGTAGATGCTGGTCAGCTCGTCCACTTCCTCGTCCGGGTGTTCGGCCAGCGACCGGCGTTCGATCGCCAGTTCCCGCTGGACCAGCTCGGCCTCCGCCCGGACCGAGACGTACTCCCCGGCCGCCATCGATACGGCCCCGGCCAGCAGGCCTGCGACCCCGGCGACGATCACCGAGGACCCCTCGTCCGCCGCGGCGGCAACCCCGAGGATGAGTCCGACGTTGGAGACCAGGCCGTCGCTGACACCGAACACCGCTGCCCGCTGAGCCCCGCCCTGCACATCGCGGTGACGGTGGACCATCCGGATCTCGGCCATGACCCGACGGTATCCCACCACCCCGATGGCCGCTCGGCCGGTCGGCCGGTCCGGGCTCCGCGGGGTGGCTATAGTCGGCGAGGTGAGCACCGGGCCGGACGAACTGACCGTTCACATCGTGGACGGGACCTACGAACTGTTCCGGCAGTACTTCGCCCGGCCGTCCCACGAGAACGCGGACGGCCTCGACATCGGCGGGGCCAGAGGGGTCCTGCGCAGCATGCTGAGTATGCTGGAGGACGGGGCCACCCACCTCGGCGTTGCCACCGATCACGTGATCGAATCCTTCCGCAACGACCTGTACGACGGTTACAAGAACGGTGAGGGCCTCGACCCCGGCATCCTCGCCCAGTTCCAGCCGCTGGAGGACGGGCTGCGGGCCATCGGCGTCGCCACCTACCCGATGGTGGCGTACGAGGCGGACGACGGGATGGCGGCACTCGCCGCGCTGGCCTCGGCCGATGACCGGGTCGAGCGGGTGTTGCTGTGCACCCCGGACAAGGATCTGGCCCAGTGTGTGGTGGCCGGCCGGATCCAGCAGTTCGACCGGCGGAACAACAAGATCCTGGACGTCGAAGAGGTCAAGGAGAAATACGGGGTCCCACCGGAGTCGATCCCGGACTGGCTCGGCCTGGTCGGCGACTCGGCCGACGGGTTTCCCGGGTTGCCGGGCTGGGGCGCCAAGTCGGCGGCGGCGGTCCTCAGCCGGTACGGCCACATCGATGACATTCCCCTCGCCGCCGGCCAGTGGGACATCACCGTCCGGGGTGGGGCCAAGCTGGCCAAGACCCTGGCCGACAACCTGGAGGACGCACTGCTGTTCCGGCGCCTCGCCACCTTGGAGCGGGATGCGCCGACGGCGAAGTCCGTCGACGAGCTGCGGTGGACCGGCCCCGGCGAGGACATCGAACAGGCGGCGGCAACCTTCGACGCCCCGGACCTGATCACCAGGACCGCCAAACTGGCGGCGGCCCGAAACACCTGACAATCGGCGGAGACCAACCTTGATCAGAAGCTACTCGAGCGAAGATGCCGAGGCCGTGCTGGCCCTGAACGCGGCGTGCGTTCCGGAGGTCGGCCCGATGGACACCGACAAGCTTGCCCAGTTCGCCGACTGGGCGGATTACTTCCGGGTCGTTGACGTGGACGGTCGTATCGTCGGCCTGCTGGTCGGTCTGACCGAGGCGGCGCCGTACGGCAGCCCCAACTTCGGCTGGTTCTCCGAGCGGTACGAGCGGTTCGCCTACGTCGACCGGGTTGCCGTGTCCGAGGCGGATCGCGGCGCGGGTTGGGGGCCCGCCCTCTACCGGGACTTCGAGCAGTGGGCGAAGGACAATCAGCGCCCGATGCTCTGCGCCGAGGTCAACGTGGTCCCGCCGAACCCCCGATCGCTCCGCTTCCACGAGATTTTCGGCTTCGATCAGCTCGAGCAGTTCGAGCCAAGCGGTTCCGCGGACTACCGCGTGGTCATGTTGCGAAAAGGACTGGACCGCTAGTCCTCGGTTTTCTTGGCTCGACTGGGGGACACCCGGGGCGGCTCGTTCGGCTGCTTGGGATACACCGGCGGCCACGGTGCGTCGAGCAGCCCGTTCGCCATGTCCCGATCGTGCAGATCGAGCAGCGGCTGGAGCGAGTCGGGCTTGTCGGCGATGTCGCCCCACGGGTCGCCCTCGGCGGCAACTCTGGCCGACACCACCTCCATCGTCAGCTCATCCGGCGTGATGTCGTCGATCTCGTCCCACCGGAACGGGGTGCTGACCTGGGCCCCGACCCGCGACCGGACGCTCCACGCCCCGAATACCGTCTTGTGGGTGGCGTTCTGGTTGAAGTCGACAAAGACCCGCTCGCCTCGTTCCTCTTTCCACCATGCGGCGGTGAGCTGCTCGGGGTGACGTCGTTCCAGCTCCCGGGCGAGCGCGACGGCACCGGCTCGAACCTGGTAGCTGTCCCACCCCGGCAGGAGGCGGACAAAGATGTGGAGCCCGCGGCTGCCGGTGGTCTTGGGGAACGACTTCAGGCCAAGCTCGTCAAGCAGGTCCTTCACCAGCTTGGCCCCGGCTCGAATGTCGGCGAAGTCGACACCGGGCGAGGGGTCCAGGTCGATCCGCAACTCGTCGGTGTGGGCCGGCTCCGCCGCCTTGTACGGCCACAGGTGGAACCCCAGGCAGCCCATCTGGGCGGCCCAGGCGATGTGGGCCAGGTCGGTTGCGACCATCGCATTCGATGTCGTCCCGTTCGGCGTCGAGACCACCGTGGTGTCCAGCCATTTCGGCGCCCCCTTCGGGACCCGTTTCTGGAAGAAGGACTTGCCGGACGCACCGTCGGGGAATCGCTGCATAAGGGTCGGTCGACCGCCCATGGCCAGCATGAGCGGTTCCTCGATCGACTCGTAGAACTCGATCAGGTCCAGCTTTGTCTGCCCCCGCTTGGTGAAGAACACCTTGTCCGGGTTGGAGATCTTGACCTCCCGACCGGCGATCTCCCGGACGATCGATGTGGCGGGGGCGGCCACG
This sequence comes from Actinomycetota bacterium, assembly GCA_039029335.1. Taxonomy (GTDB): domain Bacteria; phylum Actinomycetota; class Acidimicrobiia; order Acidimicrobiales; family SZUA-35; genus JAHELU01. The sequence continues at coordinate 6,198 of JBCCGJ010000196.1, forward strand.
GCTACTCCCCGTCTGCGGTGGCCGCGTCGGAGGACGGGCCGACCTCGCCCAACCCGTCCAAGACGGTGTCCAGGCCGACCGGCACCGGTTCGTCCATCTGGTCGAAGTTGCACTGCTCCGGGGTCTTGTCCGGCCGCCACCGCAGGACCTTGGTCACCTCCCGGAACCGGCCGTTCAGGGTGCTGCCGTACTTCACCTCGACCACCTGCTCGATCCGGAGCGGGATCCAGCTGTGGTCCTTCTTGGCGCTCCAGCGATTCTGGGCGCCCGGCATCCGTCCATCGGCGTGGGCCTGGGCGTCCGCCCACTCCCGCCACGGGTGGTTCTCCAGCGCCCCCTCGGTCAGCGGGGTCAGCTCGTCCACCAGCTCGGATCGACGTTTCTTGGTGAAGCTGGCGGCAACACCGACGTGGTGGAGCTGCCCGTCGTTGTAGAGGCCGAGTAGGAGCGAGCCGACGCCTTGACCGTCCTTGTGCCACCGGAATCCGGCGACCACCGCGTCCGCGGTCCGGATGTGTTTGACCTTGAGCTGCGTCCGCTTGTCCTCCACGTACGGATCCGCGGCGGGTTTGGCGATCAGGCCGTCGAGCCCGGCTCCCTCGAACCGGGTGAACCAGTCCTGTGCTTCGTCGTGATCGGTGGTGGTCTTGGTGAGCAGGACCGGCGGGGTTGCGTTGGCCAGCGCCTCGACCAGCCGAGCCCGGCGGTCGGCAAACGCTTCGGCTCGAAGGTCGTCGTCGCCAACGGCCAGCGCATCAAAAGCGATGAACGCGGCCGGGGTCTTCGCGGCCAGCATGTTCACCCGGGACTCGGCCGGGTGGATCCGCTGCTGCAGCGCCTCGAAGTCCAGGTGGTTGTTGGTGGCCACGATCAGCTCACCGTCCAGGACACAGCGGTCGGGGGTTGAGGCCCGGATCGGTTCCAGCATCTCCGGGAAGTACCTGGTCAGCGGCCGTTCGTTCCGGGAGCCGAGGATGACTTCATCCCCGTCCCGAAACACGATGCACCGGAAACCGTCCCATTTCGGTTCGAAGATCAGATCGTCGCGGTCGGGGATGCCGACGACGGCCTTCGCCAGCATCGGTTTGATGGGCGGCATGACCGGCAAGTCCATGCCAGCAGACTAGTGGGTGACGGGACGGGCGGCCGCCGGTTCAGCCGTCGGCGGCGATGAAGGAGACGGTCTCGCCGGGGAGGCCGATGAACGTGAGCCGGCCGTCGAAGATCTGGAACCCGGTGGCATCGACCAGGCCCCGCACGGCGGGAATCATGTTGGACTCCGGGTCGGTACAGCCCGGATCGGTTTTGTCGAAGCTGATCGCACCGGCGTCGGTGTCCGCGTCGTACCGAACCCCGATGGTGACGGTGCCGCAGTCGTCGGACGTCAGCGTGGCCTGGCCTGCGGCGAAGACCGCGGTGACCGGCGGCTTGTCACCCCGGGTTGACGATGCGGTCCGCTCGACCCCTTCGCCATCGAAGATGGTGTCGAAGAGCCACTCGGTGTTCTCGAACGCAACCTCGGCCGGAGGTGCGGCGATGCCGTAGACCAGCTCGACGCCATCACCCCGGAAGACCAGGCCGGAGGGCGGTGCAAGCTCCCATTCGGTGGTCGCCACCAGCGCGTCGACGTACTGGCTCTCGAAGTCGAGGATGTCGCAGCCCATTTCGGTGATGGCCACTTCACCGAGCATCAGCGGTCCGCCGTCTCGATCACCGTCGAACGGTGCGGAGATGGTGCCGCCGAAGGAGTTGCACCCGGCGTCGCCGGTTACCTGGTCCGGACCGGTGATGCTGAGGTTTACCGATGCCGTCGGAGGGATGGTGATCGCTGCGCCGTCGACGGTCATGGACACCAGGTCCCATTCCCCGCCGATCCACGGCCGGGTACCGCCGGAGGCTGCAGCCCCGGAGCCGTCGGCGTCACCGTCGGCCGGGAGGTCGCTGTCGGCGTCGGAGCCGGCCCCGGCGTCCACGGTCCCGTCGTTGTCGTCACCGCAGGCGGCGAGGCCCAGGACCAGGACAAAGATCAGCAGAAGAAGGCGATGGGGCAACATGAAACACTCCGAACGGTGGGGCGTCGATTACGGTATTCAGTTGGTAGGACGACCGACCGGCTGCCCTGGTTCCCGCATCAGCTCAAAAAGCTCGCAACGACCGTCCCGGAAGACCACGCCGTCTGCACAGTTCGCTTCGATCTCCCCGTCCCCGAACTGTTCCCGATAGAGGTCGGCGTAGGCCCCGCCACGGGCCAGCAGTTCGTCGTGGTCGCCGGACTCGACGATCCGGCCGCCGGCAAAGACGTGGATGACGTCTGCCGCCTGGATGGTGGAGAGCCGGTGGGCGACGGCCAGCGTGGTTCGGCCGCTGATCAACTCGTCGAGCGCCCCCTGGATGCGGCGCTCCGATGCGGTGTCGAGGGCCGAGGTCGCCTCGTCGAGGACCAGCACCTTCGGTCCGTGGAGCAGGACCCTGGCGATGGCGATGCGCTGCCGTTCGCCGCCGGACAGCCGGAATCCCCGCTCCCCGACGAGCGTGTTGTAACCGTCCTCGAACTCCATGATCCGGTCGTGGATGGCCGCGGCCCTCGCCGCCTTCTCCACCTCGGCATCCGATGCGTCCGGGTGGCCGTAGACGATGTTCTCCCGGAGCGTGCCGGCGAAGAGGTAACTTTCCTGGGTCACGAACCCCATCAGGTCCGCCACCGAACCGAACGACAGCTCACGGAGGTCGTGGTTGTCGATGGTCACCCGGCCACCGGTTGGGTCATAGAGCCGGGCCACAAGGTTGAGCACGGTCGATTTGCCGGATCCGGAGGGGCCGACGAACGCCACGAGCTGACCGGGCCGAGCCTCGAACGACACCTCGTGGAGCGTGGTCGGGCCGTCGCCGTAGGCGAACTCGACGTCGTCGAAACCGACGATGCCCCGGACCTGGTCTCGGTTCAGCTCCACCGGGTCGTCGACCTCGACGATGTCCGGCTCGGCGTCCAGGTAGGAGAAGATGCGACGGAACAACGCCCGGCTCGACTGCAGTTCGACCGTGGTCTCCAAAAGCCGGGCGACCGGGAAGAACAGCTGGCTCTGCAGGGTGGTGAAGGCGACGATCGTGCCGGCGCTCAAGTCCGAACCGCCGTCGAGCAACCACCCGGCCACCAAGTAGATCAACACCGGCGTGGCGCCCATGAACGACTGGATGACGGTGAAGAACGCCTGGCCGATGACCTGCTGCGCGGTGGCTGCGCTGGCAAGCCGTTCGTTGGCCTCCCGGAACCGTTCGACCTCCCGGTCCTGCCGGCCGAACAGTTTGGCCAACGTCACCCCGGACACCGAGAGGGTCTCCTGGGTGACCACGCTCATCTCCGCCGTAGCCGCCTGGGTTTGGGCGGTGTAACGCTCGCGCCTGGCGCCGACCCATCGGGTCGCCAGCACAAACAGTGGGACGGTGGCCAACGCCAGCACGGTCAACGACGGCGACAGGATCACCATGGCGATCAGCGCGCTGGTGAAGGTGACCACGTTGGACAGGATGTTGGAGATCGTGCTGGTGACCGCATTCTGGATGCCGCCGACGTCGTTGGTGATCCGTGATTGCAGGTCCCCGGTTCGGGCCCCGGAGTAGAACGAGAGCGACAGGTGCTGCAGGTGGGTGTACAGCCGATCCCGGAGGTCCCGAAGCACGTCCTGGCCCAGTTGGTTCGTTGTGATGGTCCGCCAGACGCCCAGCACGCCGTTGGCCGCCGTGACACCGAGCATGATGAGCCCCAGAGTCAGGACCAGTCCGAAGTCGACCGTCCCGTCTTCCGGGAACAGGCCTTGGTCGAACAGAACCTGAATGAGCAGCGGGTTGACGATGCCAAGCACGGCAACCACCAGGACCAGTCCGATGACCAGTAGCACGCGGGTCCGATGCGGTCGGAACAGCCGGACCACACGCATCCAGGAGAAGGGCTCAACCTCCACGCCGTCTTCGGTCATAGATCAAGGCTAGGCGGCAATCGCCTCACCCGGTTCCGGTGAATTTCTTGGAGCCCGGGCCCGATCGGTAACCTCGGTGCCGTGGCGATCCCCATCCATACCAGGAGCTACCAGTGTGAGGCGTTCGCCGAAGACGACGGTCGGCTTCGGGTCCGGGGGCGGCTCGTGGACACCAAGGAGCAGGGCCTCGCCCTGGTCGACGGCGAGCCGCTGGAGATCCACAACATGGTGATCGATCTCTACGTGGATCCCGGCACGTTCGAGATCGTCGAGGTGGCGGCGAGCATGGATACACATCCCTACGATCTCTGCACCAGCATCCTGGCCGACTATCAACAGTTGGTCGGTCTGTCGATCAGCCGGGGGTACTCGCGTCGAGTCAAGGAGCTGTTCGGTGGGCCGAACGGGTGCACCCATATCGGTGCGCTGTTGCAGGCGATGGGACCGGTGGCGGTGCAGGCGAACTGGAGCTTGGTCAACCTCCACGAGGATCTGGAGAGCCTTGCCGGTGAGCGGGGCGATGCCGAGGACCGGGAGCGGCGCGTGCGGCTCAACACCAACACCTGCCATGTGTGGCGAGAGGATGGACCCCAGATGAACGCCGTCAGCCGTGGTGTCGCCGTCTCACCGGACTGGGAGATCGACCGGCTCAATCAGCTCGGCGCCGACGCCGGCTGACCGGCGGTCCCCGCCGCATCCGCCGAGCCCCTGCGCCCACCCCCTCAGCCGGGCCCGTCCCCAACCCAGCCCGTCCCCAACCCAGCCGGTCCCCGGCCCGCCCGCCTTGCAGCGACAAAACCTCGGCCCGGCGACCGGGCGGAGCCTCTCACAAAGACCGCCTCGCCTCTTAGCGACAACCCCATCGCGCCCAGCGGCGCATGGCGTCGCCCTAACGTCAACCCGCCCGCCTTGTAGCGACAGAGTTCGCGCCCACCGCCGGCCCCCGGCACCCCTCACAACTTCGTTCCGC
>JBCCGJ010000197.1:0-11077 GCA_039029335.1 Actinomycetota bacterium
CCATGCCCGTGCCACGCTCGCGCCACCTGCTGCTTGCGCCGTCGTTTCCCGACGACGGGGCCGGGTGCACCGGTCGGCGCCGGGGCCGGCCGATCATGGCGGCGGTCCGTCTGCCGCTGGTGGTCCTGGCCGCACTGCTGGTCGCCGCCTGCAGTGGTGAACGTCCGTATCTACTGGACGCCACAACCACCACGGCACCCACAACCACTGCGGTTGCCGCTCCCGCCGCGGACGTGCAACCGGTCAGGTCGGACTGTCAGGCCGTCTCGGGGCCGGGACCGCTCCAGGTCGTCATCGAATCGACCGCATCCACAAACCCCTGCGTCGCCCTGGCCTCCTACCAGCAGGTCGAGTTCGTGAACAACGCTGCGGAACCGGTCAGCTTCACCCTTGGCGCCGCGCCGATCGCCCTCCAACCGGCGGAGTCAACTATCAGCCAGCCGATCGGCACGCTGCTCGGGCCGGGCTACACCGCGGTCGCCACCGCGGTACAACCGATCGTCGGGCTTTGGGTGGTCGACACCCAGGAGGACACGCTGTTCGACGAACGCATGGGGCTTCGTGGTCTCGGCCCGATAGAGATCGGCAACACCATCGCCGAAGTCTCGGACTCGCTCGGGGTGGTTCTGCCGAACTCCGACGCCGCCTGTTTTGTGACCAGCATCGAGCAGGATCCCTACTCGCCGCTGCTCACGATCCAGGACGGCGCTGTTTCCATGATCGAGGTGTACAGCACCAACCAGTTCACCAGGTCGGAGATCGGCATCGGGACGGCCGAGGACGACGTGCGGGCGGTGTACGGGGCGCGCTTGGAGGAGCAACCGTCACCCGATGGTGACGCCAACCGGAAGCTCCTGGTGTTCGTCCCCGCCGACGAAGCGGATCAGATCTACCGTCTGGTCTTCGAACTGGAGAACGGCGCGGTCGTCGGTATGCGCAACGGCCTCTCAGCGGTGGCGCTGGCCGGCGTCGGCTGCTCCTGACGGCGGCGACAACCGGATCCGGGCCCGGGCCGAGGAAACGGCCCGGGCGAACGGATCGCCATTGGTAGTGCAGGTCGGGGCCCTAGGGCCGCTCGCCGAATTCGGGGCCCTGGGTCCTGGTGCGCTTCAGCTCCCAGAACCCAGGCGTCTTGGCCATGGCGACGAATCCATCCCACAGCGAAAGCGACTGCTCGGTTGTGGGCACCTTGGTGATCACCGGGCCGAAGAGGGCCACCTTCTCGCCCTCGTCGTTGTCCAGCGAGATGATCGGTGTTCCAACGTCGTCACCGGTCAGATCGAGGCCTTTGGTCATGCGGGTCTTGATCTCCGCGTCCCAGCTGGCATCATCGAACGCCGCGGCGTGAGACGTGTCCGCACCGACGGCGGCGAGCGCCTCCGCAGGATCGAACTCAATCTCCCGGTCGTGATGGATCCGACGACCGAACTCCCAGTAGAGCGGGAAGACGGCGTCGTCTCCTTCCGACGCCCGTAGCGACTCCATCACCCGGAGGTAGCCATGGGTCCTGGCGACCGGGGCGTAGTAGTCACTGTCCTCCGGCGGCTGATTCTTCTCCAGGAGGGAGATGGGCTGCCACGTGACCTTGACATCCCGATTCGGCATTACCTCGTCGACGACCCAACGGGCCGTCACCCAACACCACGGTCAAATGGGGTCTACCCAAAACTCAATATCCATGGGCTCACGCTAACGGCCGAGACGTCCGCTCCACCGATCGATCCTCGGGTTGGTGATCGTTGGTGGTAGATTTATGTCACTTCCCCCAGGATTCCATGCCGGCCCACCGTCGCCGACCGGTTCGGGCCGCAGACTCACCCGGCTTAGGCCGGAGAGCGGGGAAGCATGTCCATCGACGACCCGACCGTCCAACCGGCGGCCACCGAGCAGCCGCGCGCCACGTCGGGCGAGCCGCGGCCGGACACCCACAGCCGCGTCCGCAGAGCGGTCCGAGCGTTGGATCTCGGTACTTGGCGGGCGGTCGAGGGGCGGCTCGTCCTTCGGGTGATCGCCGACCAACCGGGCCCTCCGGCGGGCGACCCCGCCGCCAACTCGCCGCTGCAGAGACCGATCGGGAACGGACTTGCCCTGCAGGTTGTGCTCCCGGTGCGGGACGGGCGTCCGGATTACGGTCCCGACACGTCGCCGCCCGGACCACCCGACCGATCGGCTGACGTGTGTGCGCTCATTCCGGCCGCCGGTCTGCCGCACCACCGCTGGCGGGTCGATGAGGAACGGGTGCTGCGTTGCGCAGCCGGAAACACGCGGCGCTTGGTGAGGCCGGTGGTGACCACCGTCGATGTCGACGGCTTTCAGGTGCTTCTGCTCACCGGCGGCACGACGACATCCGGCGTCGCCGTCGACGTGGGCTATTTCCTGCGGGCGGCCGGCGCAGCCCCTTCGACCGACAGGAGCCGGCGATGGTGGTCCGTGCTGTCGGATCGGGCCGTCGTGGTGTTACATAGCGGGGCGTCGAACCAACCGCCGAGGTGGCGCGATGCAATGCAGCTCGTCACCGGCCTTCGGGCCACGACCGTGAACCCACTTCCGCCGAACCTCTTCAAAACCTCGGCCGAGCCCCGGCTGGAGCCAACCGATCGCACCCGCCGTTGACCGACCGGTTATCCGCCGTTTACCTCGACGCCCTTGAGGTGAACCACTAGCGTCTGGCGAAATCTCTCAATTTGAGATTTAGGCGACTGTTCGCCGTCTCGTCCTACGACGGAAAGGAGCTACGACATAGGTTGAGCGGCGAGTAAGGCCATCCATCCGACTGAGACACTCACCATCTCAAGGAGTACCAAGGTGCCGCACGATGACATACCAACAAACCCAACCAACAATCGACCGTTCGAGGATGTGCTCGCCGCACATCTGAAGAGACGGACCGTCCTGAGCGGAGGGGTTGCGCTTGCCGCAACCACGTTCTTCGCCTCAAGCCCGGCCGGAGCAGCGGTGAACGCCGCCGCGGACGGCTCCGCTTCCGACGCAGACTCGTCGGCCGCTTCGGCGTCGCCGCTTGTCGGCTTCACGTCCATTCCCCTCGACGCAACCGACGAACCGCAGGTTGCGCCCGAGTACAACCTGTCCGTTGTCATTCCCTGGGGCACGCCGGTGAAGACCAGCGGCCCACGGTTCGCCTGGCCGCCCTCACCGGAGGACCAGGAACGCCAGATCGGCATCGGTCACGACGGCATGTGGTTCTTCCCAACCGGTCGGGGCTCGGACCGAAACCGTCGTGGGGTGCTGTGCATCAACCACGAGTTCGGCCGGAACACCCACGTGCTCGGCAAGGCCGCCCCGGAAAGCCTGGACGACGTTCGTACGTCACAGGCGGCCCACGGGATCAGCATGGTCGAGATCCGGCAGACCACACGGGGCAACTGGGAGGTGGTTCCCGGCGGGCGTCGATCGAAGCGGATCACCGTCAACACCCCGGTCGACTTCAGTGGACCGGCGGCCGGCAGCCCGCTCCTCGACACACCGGCGGGCGACGCGCCGACCGGCACACTCAACAACTGCGCAAACGGCTACACCCCGTGGGGCACCTATCTGACCTGCGAGGAGAACTTCAACGGCTACTACGGCGCAACCGGTGAGTGGGAACCAACCGAGTCCCAGGCCCGCTACGGCTTCGGCCCGTCCGGGTTCGGCTACGGGTGGGAGAACTTCGATCCTCGATTCGATCTGAGTCATCCCGATCACGTGAACAACGAACACCGCTACGGCTGGATCGTCGAGGTCGACCCGTACCGTCAGGGAAATGCACCGGTGAAGCGAACGGCGCTCGGTCGGGTCAAACACGAGGGCATCGCCATCGCCGTTGGCCAGGACGAGCGGCTGGCCTGCTACATGGGTGACGATCAGCGGTTCGACTACATCTACAAGTTCGTCTCGGCCGAAGGCTGGCGCCGGATGCGAAACCAGCGCCGATCCCCTCTGGACGAAGGAACGCTTTTTGTCGCCCGGTTCAACGAGGACGGTACCGGGGACTGGCTGGAGCTGAGCATGGACGTACCGGCGCTGGCCGCGCGGTTCGCCGGGATTGACGACCTGCTGGTGAACACCAGACTCGCGGCGGACATCGTCGGCGCAACGCCGATGGATCGGCCGGAGTGGACGACGGTTGCGCCGAACGGGGACGTGTACTGCACGCTGACCAACAACACCAGGCGGACAGCGGAACAGACCGATGCGGCAAATCCGCTCGGGCCGAACCCCAACGGCCACATCATCCGGTGGCACGATGCGGACAACCACGTCGGCAACACGTTCGTCTGGGACATTTTCCTGTTCGCCGATGACACCCAGGGGACCGAGTTCGGTTTCGGATCGCCTGACGGTCTCTGGGCGGATCCGGACGGTCGCATCTTCATCCAGACCGACGGCTCCCAACCGGACGGGGCCAACGATCAGATGCTGGTGGCCGACACGAACACCGGGGAGATCCGGCGCCTGTTCACTTCGGTGCCGGACGCCGAGGTGACGGGCATTGCGGTCACGCCGAACCGGAAAACGATGTTCATCAACATCCAACATCCCGGCAACGGCAATCCCGAAGTCAGTCAATTCCCGAGCTATGACGGCAGCGTCCCTCGGGACGCCACCGTCGTCCTGACCCGCAAGGACGGCGGCATCATCGGCTCCTAGGTTCCCGGCCGGGTTCCGCCGTCCACATTCGGTCGGCGGAACCCGCCAGGCCACCGTCGACGGGCTCGGTGAATCGATGAACAACCGACAACTCCGGGCCTGTTACGCGGCGTGGAGTTTGTCTAAGGTCGAAGAGGTCTATGGCTCCCCTCGTCGTTCAGTTCATCGAGCAGACCCTTCGCCCGGAGGCGGTGCTGAGCTTCGGCAGAAACGCCGACCTGATCCTGGATCCGGACAACGCCTACCTGCACCGGCAGGCCGGACGGTTCAAGCTGATCGGTGACATCTGGTGGCTGGAGAACCGGGGGACCCGGCTGCGACTCAAGATGGTCTCCGGCGACGGTTCGGTGATCGACCTGCACCCCGGCGCCTCGAGCCCGGTGCTGGGGACCAGCGGCACCGTGTCGGTGGTCGCCGGACCGACCAGGTACGAGGTCGGCTACTGGTTGGAGGCCGAGCCGGCGGCGCTGACCTCGGACACCACCCGCAACATCCGGGTCGGTGCCGACACGATGACCTACGGTGCCCGCCTGACCCCTCGGGAGCTGGACTTTGTTGTTGTGCTGGCCCACGGCCGGCTGACCGGACGGGGCGGGCCGCTCCCCTCCCATGCCGACATCGCCGACATCTGGGGTGTCTCGGCCAAGACGGTCGACAACACACTGCAGCGTCTCCGGGCGAAGCTCCGGGACCGCGACGTCCGGTTCCTCGACTCGTCGGAGAGCCTGGTGGAGTACCTGGTCGGTCAGGGGTTCGTCACCATCCGGGATCTCGAGTGGGCGGCGATCGACACACCGGAAGGCCCCCGGTCCGCAGCGGCAAGGGAAGAGCTCTAACCCCCGGGCCACAGGGCGTCAGCCCCCGGGGCGCAGGGCTTCAGCCCCCAGGTCACAGGGCGTCAGCCCCCAGGTCACAGGGCGTCAGCCCCCGGGTCACAGGGCGTCAGCCCCCGGGCCACAGGGCTTCAGCCCCCAGGTCACAGGGCGTCAGCCCCCAGGGCGCAGCGCGGCTAGGTCCTCGGTGACAAACAACCCCTCCGGGTCATAACGGTCCCGGAGGTCCCACCACTCCCGATACCGGTCGTGGAGCGCGGCCAGCTCGTCGCCGGTCCGATAGTGGACCTTTCCCCAGTGCGGCCTGCCGTCGTAGGAGCGGAAGATCTCCTCGCATGCCGTGAACAGCGGTCGGTCGTCGAGGGAGATGTCCTGGTGAGCTGAGATCGTGACCGTCGGCCTGCCCCTTGCCGCGCTGATCATCAGATCGTCCGCGGCAACCGTCCGGTATTCGAGTGGCCACATCAGATCGGGGAACCGGGAGCCGATCATCTCCCGCAGCTCCAAAAAGCAGGCCGGGCCGGCTTCGGCCGGTATCGAGTACTCGATCTCGGTGTGGCGGTCATCGCGGATCGACGAGATGATCTGATGACTCCATCCTCGTCTGACCCGCTTCGCCACCTCGACCACCTCGGCGATCTCACCCGGCCCGACGGCGGCGGCAACCGCCTCGGCACCGTCCTCGCCCGTCAGTTCGTCGAGCGACTTGCAGGCACAGAGGTCCCGATTGGGAACCCAGAAGAACTCGAAGTGCCTCGTCTCGGCGATCAGACGGTCGATGTCGGGGAACACGTCGTCAGGTGGGGCAATCCACTGTCGTTCCTCCAGGCGGTACCGATCCCGCACGGCCAGTTGAACCTCGGTGATGAGGCCGACGGCCCCCAGCGAGTGACGGGCCACAGCGAACAGCTCCTGCTCCTCATGCGCCGAGCACGTCACCACGGACCCGTCGGCCAGGACAATGGTCAGGCCGACAACCGACGTGGAGAAGTTGCCAAGGCCGGGCCCGGTGCCGTGGGTGCCGGTCCCGATCGCCCCGGCGATCGACTGCCGATCTATGTCACCCTGGTTGATCAGTCCGTAGCCGAGGTGGTGCAGCGGTTCGCCGAGCTGATGGATTCGGGTCCCGGAGCGGACCGTCACCGTCGGCGACGCACCGTCCGGGCCCGCCGGCCGATGGTCGAGGACACCCTGCCAGCCGTCCGTCTCCACCAGCATGCCGTCCGGCGCCGCCACCCTGGAGTGGCTGTGGGACGCACCGACGGCCCGAACGGTCCAACCGTTGCTCCGGGCGTCGGCGACCGCGTCGATGAAGTCGTCCAGCCGGGCCGGGGTCACGACCCGGGATGGCGAGGCGGTTTGACGACCGGACCAGTTCGACCACGTTGGCACCCGGCCATCTTGGCCCCGAACCGCCGTCTCGGCCAGCCGGTGACCGGACAACGTCAGGTTCTCACCCGGCTCCCGGCCCGGTTACCCGACAGGGGCCCGGAGGTTCCCTTTACACAAATCCGACAGGTCGACGGGTGACACGGACTGCGTCAATAGACCGCCTAGAGTGGGCTCAGTTCTGGTCGATCGGCTAGAATCATCCAGCGCATCTTGTCCGCCCTACGCCGCGAGAACCCGGCTCGTTGCGCTGGTTTCGCGGGCAACAAAGGCAGACACGTGATCAACGGTAGAGATCCGGTGGTTCCCGGATTCGACATTGTCAACGCCATCGACAACGACCGGCATCCGGTCTACCTCGCCCGTGATCCCAAAGGAACCGATGTCGCCATAAAAATGCTGGACCGGGCGAAGGATCCCATCCTTCCCCGACGCTTCGACCTGAAGCGTCGGGCGCTGGTGAAGTTGGCCGCACAGCACCACGGGATCGCAACCCTGCTGGCCTCCGGTGTGACCGAGGACGGCCAGGAGTACGTGGTCACGCCGTACCAGCCCATCGGCAGCCTGCAGGATCAGCTGGATCACGGTCCGCTCCCCTGGCATCCGGCGGCGGTGCTTGTGGCCAACGTGAGCGATGCGGTTTCGATCATCCACGGCGCGGGGATTGCCCTCGGTGGTCTCCAACCGTCCGCCATCCTGCTGGAGGATGTCGATCGACCCATCGTTGGCGCGTTCGGCCTGCCGAACAGATGGTTCGACAACGGGCGGCCGATCTTTGCCGCTCCCGAGGCGCTGCTGCACAAACCGGAGACGGTCCCGCCGTCGGACGTGTACTCGGTCGGCCTGATCTTCGGTGCGCTGGTGACCGGTCGGGCGAAAGGCCGCGAGGAACCCGTGTCGGAGTTCCTGGCCGACGTCGGCCAGGTCGTGCCGTCCCGGATTCTGGACGTCGTCGAGCGGGCGCTCGCCACCTCGCCGACCAACCGATACCGCGATTGCGCCATGCTTCAGCGAGCGTTCAAGGCGGCGATGGAGCCACCGGCCGATGAACTGGCCGCCGCCTCCGCTGCGGAGCTTGCCACAACAACCGCCAACCTCGACGCCGATGACGTGCTGGCGCCGTTGACCGTCGCCGAACCGGTTCCGGCCGTAACAGAACTCCCGCCCGGCCTGGAAGACATCATCTTCACGCCCACGGACGACGTGTTGACCCTGGCCGACATCGAGGATCCGCTGCTGCCGCCCGGACTGGGTGACCTGAAGTTGGCAGGCAACGGCAAAGGCGTGCCAAACGGAAACGGTGCCGACAACGGGACCCACGCCGGTATCGGCTCGCAGCATGCCGCCGATGCGGAGCCGGCCGTGGTCAATGGTGACGAGGACACCTCTGATGGCCTGGTCCCTGCGGACCTTGACGCCGTCATCGATCTCACCGACCTCACCCCGCGGCAGGACGACGAGGCCACACTCACCGGCTTCGAGCAGAACACGGTCCGCTTCGACGACGACACCACGCTGACCGGCCTCGAGACCGAGGTGCTCACTGCACACGATCAGGATCGGACGCTCACCGGTTTCGATCCGACCGAAACCGTCGACCTGACCGAGACGATCGAGCGCATGGAGCGCACCGGAGCGGTGGCGGACGCTTCTGCGCCGGTCGACCCGTCGTCTTCGGAGTCCACGACCGAGGAGGCCTCACGCGAGGAGGCTGCACCGGTCCAACCGGAGCCGGTCATCGACCTTGATCGGGCCTCGACAGCGGGCGACACCCCGGATCTCGAAGTACTCGACCGTGAGGAGTTCGAGCTCGAGGCGCTCCAGCACACCTCCGAGCTCGATCTGGACGACCTCGGTCTCGCCGTCGCCGACCGGGAGACCGAGGACGACCGGCCGGCAGGGGCCGAACAAAATGGGGCGCCGTCGGACGCCCGGCAGAACGGCCCGATCCAGAACGGTGCCGAGGAAGACGGCCCGAACCAGAACGGTGCCGAACAGAACGGCACGGAACACGGCGACGAGCCGGACTACACCGATGCCCCGATCTACGAGCTGGACGACACCTATTACGAACATCCGGCGTTCGAAGAGCCGACGTTTGACGGCGCGGTCCTCGACCTTGCGGAGCTGGAGGCCGAGGATCGCCGGACCTCGGCCGGTGCAACGCTGGTGCTGGACCCCACCGAGACGGACGGCGGCGATGAGACGGCCGTTGATCGGACGGAGGACAAGGAGGAGGGGGACGACAGCGACGCCGACCGGTCGGATGACAACGGCGACGCCTCGCCGGTTGCGGTCGACACCCCCGCCGCGCTGTACGCCGACGACATCACCGACATCTTCGGCGACGATCCCGGCCCGGAGTTCGAACCGGTCGAGGCCGATGAGGACGGTCGGGTCCCCGCACTTGCCGGCGCCGCCGCAGGGATCGCCGGGGTGCCGTTCATCAACAGCGAGCCCGTCCCGGTCGAGGACATACCCTTTCGAGGAGTCAGCGGTGCCGGTGATACGGCCATGGCCACCGCACCAGGCTGGTTCAGCAGACTCCGCGTGGCCATCGAGGTTGCCTGGTTCCAGAGCAGGCGCAACCTGGCCAGCGGGGCTGCGGTGCTTGGCTTGCTGGCCATCGCCGGCGTTGTGGTCTACTTCGGTGCGAACGAGATCCGCTCCAGCGTCGAGACCGGCGCCGAGGGTGTACTGCACACACCCTCGACCGTCGCCGATCCGGAGTACGTGCCGACGGACGGACCGTTCCTGATCGAGGTCCCGGCCACCAACAGCACCACAACGACCACCCGCCCCCGACTCTCAAGGGCACCTACGACCTCCGCGACGGAAAGAAAGTGATCACCCACGTCACTCGCTGCCAACGACTGTCGACGACGAACTGAGGCGAAGGCGCACCTCGAGCGCGAGGTGATCCGAACCCTCCCCGGGCAAGACCTTCGCCTCGAGCACGTCGAATCCGCGCACGAAGACACGATCGATCTCGATCGACGCATCGACACCCAACAGCCAGTTGAAGAACGCCGCCCCCTTGTCCGAAGTCGACCGCCGATCGACAAACGAATCGACGTCCGTCAGGCCGACGTCCGCGGCGAGGCGAAGCACGGCTTCCAGCCGATCATCACGACAGCTGTTAAAGTCCCCCGCCCAAATCATCGGCCCCGAGTGCTCCGAAAGCACACTCCGAAGCCCTTCGACCTGAGACCGATACGCGATCGTGCCCCAACGCTCGAACGCGAGCAAGTGCGAGTTGACCACCAGAAGTTCCCGGCCATCTGCGAAAGGATACGTCGTGGCGATCGACAACTTCGGCGCCGTCACCAAGAACTCCCGCCACCAAGAGGGAAACCGCTCAACCGACGAAGGCAATACCCGCGCCGCGCTGATGAGCCCCACCGCCGATCCCCCCGGCCAGGGATACGTCCAACTCGCCGCGAAGACCCCCGGCAACGCGGTGAACTCCTGCACGTACAGATTCGCTTCCTGCACGAGCAGAAGATCGGCATCCGAGCGGCGAAACACCTCGAAGTACTCCGCCGTGAAGCTGTCCTGAATCGCCTTCTGAACGTTCCAAACGACGAGAGTGAACGAATCGGGCAGAGCCTCGACGAACTTACGCGACGCCGGGAACGAGTACGTCTCGGTCGAGCGACAGGAGCAAAGAAAGAGCAAGGTCAGAAGGAATGCGAATCGCATAGGCGCAGAGTTGCGAGTGAAGCTATCGACCTCGAACGCGTTGTCGGGATCGGTGTCGGAATCGGGATCGGGATCTGCGTCGGGATCGGTATCGGGTTCGGGATCGGGTTCGGGATCGGTGTCGGGATCGGCTTCGGGATCGGTGTCGGGATCGGTATCGGGTTCGGTATCGGTGTCGGTATCGGTGTCGGTATCGGTGTCAGGATCGGCTTCGGGATCGGCGTCGGCTTCGGGATCGGCTTCGGGATCGGCGTCGGCTTCGGGATCGGCTTCGGGATCGGCGTCGGCGTCGGGATCGGCTTCGGCTTCGGGTTCGGCTTCGGCTTCGGAGCTCGATCGCTGTGCTGGTCGCGAGCTTGCTTCGATCTTCTTCCTCGGTTGGCTTGTCCCGGAACTCTCTCCCCTGACCCTTGCCTCGTTTCCTGCGGCGGTTGGCGGCGGCTTCTGGTTTAGCGTGCTCCGGTGCTCGACCGCGTCAAGGGTTCTCGCTTGCTGCGTCTTCC
>JBCCGJ010000198.1:0-10992 GCA_039029335.1 Actinomycetota bacterium
AACGAGGCTTCGATAGTGTGCTCGGTGTGACGGTGCGTGCCGCAGTCGTCGATCACCCTGCTTGGGTGGCGGCAGCGATAGAGGAGACACGTCTGAAGTTGGACTTGGCCGCTGATGCGTTGCTCGATGGGCGGCATGGAAGGGCCACCGAGCTTTGCCGCCTGGCGGACGCTCCGGAGCTGACCGAGTGGTTTCATACGACCGTCCAGCGGCCATCGGTCTTCTACCCGTCCGTTGGTCTCGATCGGGCCGCCTTCAGGCCGTCACCGGGGAACACCGGCTCTCGGTCGGTGTCTGTGCGGGTTCTACGGAAGATGTGGGTTCGAGATGGGTATTGCTGCCGCTACTGCGATACGCCCGTGCTCCTGAAGAAGGCGAGGGATCGATTGGTAACGGAAGCGGGTCTCCGTTGGGGTCCACGGAACCTGGAACGTCACGGCTGCATGGTCATGACCGAGAGTCATGATCATGTTGTTCCACATTCGTGGGGTGGCACGAACGAGTTGGACAACTTGGTCACGGCCTGCTGGCCGTGTCAGTTCGCCAAGGCGCAGTACCGACTTGAAGATCTGCGCGTCCACGACCCAAGGTCTCGGCCACCGAAAGACTCGGGATGGGATGGCCTGTCTAGGCTCACTCGGTGAGCGTTGCCGAGCACCGCACAAGTGCCGTCATGTGTGCTCGATTCCTGCTACCGGATCGTTGGTCCGTCGGATCAACGTCTCGTCGTCAGTTGGATCGTGCTGTTGGTGGGCATCGTCCGACGCATCTGGTGATGGCTCAGGTTTCTTGGCGCCAAAGCAGATGGTGGGTGACACCAGTTGGGCTGGGAATCGTGTCGTGGTGGAAGCGGTCGTCGAACTCGGTCTCGTCGTCCCAGAAGCGGACACCGGCCTGGAGTGTGAGTGGGGCGACGACGATGTGCATGTCGTCGACCAGGTCGGCATCGAGGAACGATCGGATTGTGGTCGGTCCGCCACCGAGTCGGACATCGAGCCCGTCCGCTGCCTTCGTGGCACGCTCGATGGCCTCGTTCGGGGTGACGTCAAGGAAATGGAAGGTGGTGTCGTCGAGCGTGAACGATGGTCGCTCATGGTGTGTGAGCACAAACACCGGAGTGTGGAACGGTGGGGAGTCGCCCCACCAGCCGAGCCAGTTGTGATCGTCCCAGGGACCGCGCTGAGGTCCGAACTTGTTGCGTCCCATGATCTCCGCCCCGATGTCTCGATTGAAGTCGCGGCAGAAATAGTCGTCGACACCCCGCGTGCCTTGTCCGTCGGTTCGGCCTGGCCAACTCGCCGTTGCGAAGCCCCACGCGATCAACTCGGTCGGATCCGCGTGTCCGAAGGGCCGCTCGAGCGATTGGCCCTCACCTGTTGCGTAGCCGTCGGTCGAGATGGTGAAGTTCTGGACCCGTACTCGTTGCCGCATGATGCGCCTCCTCGATCGGACTGCGCTCGATTGCAGTTCGCGACCAGTCGACGCTACCAAACCCGGCGGGTACCCGATCGCCACCCTCAGTGGCCTACCAGGTCAGCCCCGCCGGTCTACTGCCGCATTGATGAAGTGCCGATCCCGAGCGGCAGTGAGCTACTCAAGAATGTTGAGTGCGACGGCTGTTGCACCGCCAAGCGAGGTCGACCAGACAGCGACCAGCACGACTGCGTCTAGCACCGGGTTGGCGTAGCGACTCATCAGGGGTACGTACCTGACATCCGCCGAACCAGTGAGTATCGAGTCGATCGGCCGACCGAGCTTCTGAGGGCAGAACGGGCCCGTGCCAGTCAGGTACCAGGAACGGTCGGCTGACTACCGTTATCGTCGCCGTGATCGGCCGAGTTCGCGAGGCGATCTGACAAGGCTTTGCCAGCGTCAGGAGGAACGCCCGGGCGGGTTGTCGTACCACATTCGCGGGGCGGTTCACTTCGGGGCCACGAGTTGGCGCCCGAGTCGGTGACGGCGGCCCTACCTGGGCTGGGCGGGCCAGGTTCTGTCGGCGCCCGCTAAGCGGATCGGTCCGGCTCCGGCTCGGTCCGACGTCGATAGCGGAGTTCCCAGTTGACGGTCCACGATTCCTCGTCGGGTGAGGACTCCCAGCGCCAGTTGAAGGTGTCATCGGCGATATCGCTGAAGACCATGCGCTTGAAGACGTTGTCGGCATCCACCGGGTGGGGCGTGCGAAAGCACAGGTCGCCGTCCACGGTTCCTTCCTCGAAATTCCAGTATGCGCCGTCCTCGTCAACCCATGTCTGCAACCACATACCGCGGTGCTCGTGGAACGTGGACACGCTCATTCCGGTGAATGGCCGGGGCCGATCGAGGTGGAATCGTTCCACGATCACCCGGCCTCCCATCTCAGCCGTGATGACGTTCGTACCACCGCCGCCGGAAAAGTCGCAGTCCCAGCTTCCTACCCAGAAGTCGAGCGCAGATGGACCCAGTGATGACATGAGATCACCCTAGTCGGCAGGTCCACTGCGGAGGCCCTGGGCAATTGCGATAGCGGATCTAAGGACGGTCGCAGTTTGCGTCGCCGGTGCCGGATTGCTCAGCCGTCGTTGCCCAGTCGTTGGCGGACAATCGAGCCCTGCAGTGTGTCAACCGCGTGCACCGTGGCACCAACAAACGTTGCGCGGTGGCCGAGCGTCGATGCGACGAGGTTGACCGGTTTGCTGGTGTACCGATCGAGTGCCGCATCGATTGCGTCGACATAGATGTGGTTTGCTCCGGTGTCGCCGCCGAACACGATCTGTTCGGGATTGAGGAGGAGCGAGGTTTGGGCAACCGCCAGGGCCATCGCGTCGGCCGCAATGTCAAGCGCTGCTACTGCTGTCGGATCGCCGGCTTGGGCTGCGGCGAGTATTTCCCGGGCTGACGACGATGCATCCAGTGCCGACCCCCCGCCATTTGCGAGTGCGTGCCGAAAGTTCCGCTGTATGCCCGGCCCCGATGCGACCTCTTCAAGTGTTTGCGCCGCCCCATCGGCCAGGCGGCGATCCGTAACAGCGAGCGCTCCGATCTCCCCGGCTGCATCAGTGCTTCCCCGAAAGAGTTCTCCATCGAGTACCAGGCCGGCGCCGATACCCCGGCCAACCGAGATTGCCACGAAGTTCCTGCACTCGCGGCCGGGGATGGCGGACGCTTCGCCGACAGCTGCAAGGTTGACGTCGTTGTCAACGTGGACTTCAACGCCGAGCGCGTCCTGGAGCCGGTCGGCGACACGCATGCCATCGAGCCCGGGAAGGTTGAGGGATTCATCGATCACACCCTCCTCCTGGCGGTAGACACCGGGCACGCCCGCGCAGGCGGTCGCCACCGTACATCCGATTTCGTCCTGCAGGGTTTGAGCCGCTGTCACCACTTGGCCCAATGCCGTCTCGGCGTCCGGCCCGGTGGCGAGCTCGCGTTCGGCGCGGATGATGCCCGTGAGGTCGGCGATGCCGAGG
Organism: Actinomycetota bacterium; assembly: GCA_039029335.1. Taxonomy (GTDB): domain Bacteria; phylum Actinomycetota; class Acidimicrobiia; order Acidimicrobiales; family SZUA-35; genus JAHELU01. Next base: position 3,447 of record JBCCGJ010000198.1, read on the forward strand.
ATGATGGTGGACGCGCCGATGTCCACGGCAAGAACAAAGCCGGCATGGGGTACGACCGCGTACGGCGTACCGGGACGGCCGACCGGTCCGGAGCGGTTGGATCCGACCGGTCCGATCAACTCGGCCTCCTCGAGTTCGGCGACCAGTGCGGAGACGGTCGGTTTCGAGAGGCCCGTCGCACGAGCGATTTCCGCCCTCGAGCGACCGCCGACACCGCTGGCGAGGAGCACCGAAAGAATCCGCTCCGCGTTCAGGAGCCGCAGGGTGCTAGGAATGCCAGGTTGCGCCACGGGTTAATGATGTTGCCTGATGGCGGCACCCCTGTCAACCGAGTTCAAATGATGCCCTTCCTGCCTGGCAAATGGGTTGACACGAGTTAGTGTGTAACCTTTACTAACACATGCGGCGTGAGATGGAGAGCTCGCTCCTTGGTCTCTCGTCGCCGAGATGGTGGCCGTTCGGCCAGTCGGGGGAGGGATCCTGTGGTCTCTCTTCGCCCGGGTCGTCGAGGCTGCGGGTCGGAACAACAAACGGGAGAAAGATCCATGAGGAGATTCACACTCGCACTTCTTGCGCTCGTCGCAGCGGTGCTCTTGGCGGCCTGCGGCTCTGATGACGACGCTGCCGCGCCTGACGCGTCGGCGTCGGCGTCGGCGACCAGCGATGCTTCCGATGATGCCGACGACGGTGCGGACACGGCAGACGACGGGGAGACCGGGGATGATGCGTTGCCAGGCGAAGACATCAGCCTGTGGCTTGCGGGAACCGACACGCCTGATGCCGCGCTGACCTACCTGACCGAGACCTATGCGGAAACAACCGGCGGCACACTCTCGATCGAGCAGATCGGGTGGGGAGACCTGATCCCCTCGCTGACGGCCGCCCTGCCTGACCCGTCGACCACCCCAGACGTCTTCGAAACCGGGAACACCCAGACGGCCACCTTCACCTCCGTGGGTGCGTACAGCGATCTAACCCCCGCCTTCGAAGGTCTTGGTGGCGGATCGCTGCTCCCCGGTTTCGTCGAGGCCGGCTCGATCGACGGCACGGTCTACTCGCTGCCGTACTATTTCGGCTCACGGTTCGCGTGGTACCGCAAGGATCTGTACGAGGCGGCAGGCGTTGAGGTGCCGGCGACGCTCCAGGAGTTCACCGATGTCAACGTCGCACTGAAGGAAGCCGGCTCCGGCGCCTACATTCCCGGACAGGACTGGCGTGACGGCATCGCCTGGATCTTCGCCAACGGCGGGGAGCTCGCAACCTTCGGGGACGGCGAGTGGACGGCGGCACTGTCCTCACCCGAGTCGATCGCCGGCATGGAGATGTGGCAGGAATTGTTCGTTTCGGCCTCGGTTGCAAGCGCAACCGACACCGACGCAACGGCCTATCAGGCCATCAACGACGACTTCCTCCCCACAAGCGCCGTGGCAACGACGCTCGCACCCAACTGGGCGTACTGGAGCCTCGGCGACATCGCCGAGAACGACGACGGCGAAGCGGTCGCAACGTGGAACCCGGACACGTTCGGAGCGTATGCGCTGCCCGGCGTGGACGGCGGCGTCGCACCGGTCTTCGCCGGCGGCTCGAACATCGGGATCTCGGCGGCTTCCCAGAACCAGGCAGGGGCGCTGGCGCTGATGGAGATCATCTTCTCCGACGAGTACCAGACGATCCTCGCGGAGAACGGGCTTGGACCGGCCAACACCGGCCTCGGTTCGATCTACGTGGACTCCGCCGCCGATCCGACAATCGCCCAGATCGCCTTGGACACGGCGGCTGCGGCAAAGCTGACCCCGCCGGCGCCGGGTTGGACCGCCGTTGAGGAGCAGCAACTGCTGGAGCAGTTCTTCCAGGCCGTGGCTGAGGGCGGAGACGTAGCAGGACTCGCTGCGGAGTACGACGACCGGATCAACGCGGTTATCAACGGCTGACCTCTCCCCGAGGAGCGTCATGGGGTCATGACAGGGCCACTTGTCATGACCCCGCGGCGCGGTTCACTTAGGCTGCCCATCGGTGCAGTCGCGATCCACGAAGGAGGCGCGCATGGCGACGCTCACCCAGCTCAAGCCAGACCGGGTCCGTCCGTCATCGTCGCCGCAGCCATCACCGGCGGCGGGGTCGGGGTCGCCGAGGTCGAGACTGCCCTACCTGCTGCTCCTGCCGGCGATCGGCACACTCGTGGCAGGACTGGCGTACCCGCTTGGATGGCAAGTCCTCAACTCCATGCGAGAGTTCGGCCTCCGGCAGCAATTCGGCGAGCCGGCGCCCTGGGTATGGTTCCAGAACTACACCGACCTTCTCGGCGACACGCGTTTCTGGTCGGTCGCCATTCGTTCCATCGTCTTCATGGCTGGAACGGCGATTGCCACCATGGTGATCGGCATCCTGTTGGCGCTTCTCATGAAGGCGGCGCCGACGGGTCCTCGAGTCGTTCTGCAGACGTCCCTCCTGCTGGCCTGGGCGATGCCGATCGTCGCCCAGATGACCGTCTGGAGCTGGCTGATCGACGCTCGCAACGGCGTACTCAACCACCTGCTCAGTCTGTTGCCGGGGGTCGACCTGATCGGACACAACTGGCTCGAGGAGCCGCTGAGCTTCTTCTTTGTCGCCGCAACGATCATCACGTGGGCGTCGGTGCCGTTTGTGGCCATCTCGGTGTATGCGGCGCTGACCCAGGTGAGCCAGGAGGTGCTCGAAGCTGCGCAGCTCGACGGCGCCAGCTCCCGACAGACCTTGCTGAAGATCATCATGCCCCTGATCCGCCCGGTGCTGGTGATTCTGCTCCTGCTGCAGTTCATCTGGGACCTGCGGGTGTACGCCCAGATCCAGCTGCTTCAGGATCTGGGGCCGAAGGGTGACGACTACGACCTGCTCGGCACCTACATCTTCGGACTCGGGATCGGCCAGGGGCAGTTTGGAGCGGCCGCCGCCGCGGCGATGAGCGTCCTGGCGCTCACCCTGTGTGTCAGTTGGTTCTATGTGCGCGAGCTCCTCCGCGAGGATGCCGCCTGATGCGGACCCGACGACTCAACCGTGTCCTCGCCGGCACCACCGCACTGTTTATTGCAGCCATCTGGGTGTTCCCGGTCTATTGGATGGTGAACTCCTCGTTCCACACGCCGCTCACGATCAGTGGGCTGGACCCGACGTTCGTCCCGTTCGGTGGGACGTTTCAGAACTACCGAGAGGTCACCGGTGAGACATCGTTCACCGGTGCCTTGACGATGTCGCTGATGGTGGTCGGTGTCGCTCTGGTCGTGTGCGTGGCGTTCGCCACGCTTGCCGCATTCGCGATCTCTCGATTCCGCTTCCGAGGCCGCGGCTCGTTTGTACTGACGATCATCCTCGTCCAGATGCTTCCGGCCGAGGCCATGTTCATCGCCCAGTTCAAGATGATCGCCGGGCTCGGGCTTCTCAACTCACTGGCCGGTGTTTCGATCATCTATGTCGCCATGGTGGTGCCCTTCACGACGTGGATGCTCCGAGGCTTTGTTGCCGGCGTACCCATCGAACTGGAGGAGGCCGCAATGGTCGACGGCTGTACGCGGCTGGGTGCGTTCCGCCGCATCACCTTCCCGCTCATCGTGCCGGGCCTCGTGGCCTCCGGCGTCTTCGCCTTCATCCAGGTGTGGAACGAGTTCGCCCTCGCCTCGATTCTCCTGACCGACGACGAGGCGCAGACCCTGCCGCTGTGGCTGCGGGACATCGCCCAGCAATCGAACCTCGGTGCGCCGGAGTGGGGGCAGATCATGGCGGGCTCCGTACTGGTCGCGCTGCCGGTTGTGTTCTTCTTCCTGATCGTCCAGGGACGGATGGCGCAGGGACTCGTCGGGGGAGCGGTGAAGGGATGACCGACCAGCCTCTTGTCGAGCGGCGGCGCCGAACGCTACAGATTTTGATGCCCAGCTTTCCCGGACCGGAACTGCCCGAATGGGTGGACTCGCTCCTGCGCGATGGGCTGGGTGGTGTGTGCCTGTATGCCGACAACATCGTCGACCTTGACCAGCTCGCCGCACTGACCGCATCGATCCGGGCGGCGAACCCGCAGGCGATTCTCTCGATCGACGAGGAGGGCGGCGATGTCTCGCGGCTGTATCAGCGAGAGGGATCGCCGTTTCCGGGAAATGCAGTTCTCGGCAGGCTCGACGACCCTGCGCTCACCCGAGCGGTGGCCCACCAGGTGGGGACCGAGTTGGCAGCTGTCGGCATCAATCTGGCGCTGGCACCCGACGCCGACGTCAACACGAACACCGCAAACCCGGTGATCGGCGTACGCAGCTTCGGTACGGATCCGCTCGTCGCCGCCAACCACACCTCGGCGTGGGTTGAGGGTGTGCAGGCCGCCGGTGTCGCCGCCTGCGCCAAACACTTTCCCGGTCATGGCGACACGGCTGCAGACTCCCACGTCTCCGAGCCGGTGGTGCACGCCGACGCCGACACGCTGAACGATCGCGAACTCCTCCCGTTCCGCGCGGCTATCGAGGCGGGCACAAGGACCATCATGACCTCCCACATTCGCGTGCCGGCCCTTGATTCCCACAACGTCGCCACATTCTCGTCGAGCATGCTCGGCGACCTGCTGCGTGGCGCAATGGGATTCCAGGGCGTGGTCGTGACCGACGCGCTCGACATGGCGGGCGCCTCAGCCGAACGTGGCATCCCCGGCGCAGCGGTGGCCGCCGTCGCTGCGGGCGCGGATCTGCTGTGTCTGGGGCCGGCCCCTTCCGAGTCTGAGGTCCATGCCGTTGTGGACGCCCTGGCCGATGCCGCTGAACTGCCCGGGACCCGGCTCCACGATGCGAGCGACCGTTGCGCCGAGCTGGCGGCCTGGATGAACGCAAACCGCTATGACCCCGGTGACGGCGTAACCAGCTCGACGCCCGGGCCGATCATCACAGCGGGCCAGATCGCGTCGACCTTTGGTCTCTCGGACCATGCCCGATCGGTCCTGGCCGACCGCAATCGGCCCATACGTTGGGTCAACCTCGCCCCCGAGCAGAACGTGGCCATCGGGGCGACGCCCTTCGGTCCGTTCCACCGTGGGGGCGCAGTCGCAACCCTCGACGTGCCCGCCGATGATCGCTCCCTCGCCGACAGCTACGTCGATCAGCCTGGGGCGCTGACGGTCATCGTCGGGCGGGAACTCCACCGCGACCCGTGCGCATCACAAGCCGCGGCGTCCATCGCCGCCAGGTCGCTGGCCCTCATCGTCGACATGGGCTTCACCGTCGGGGACGGCGTGGACACGGCGGATGGCGTGGACATCGCAACCTTCGGCGCGTCACGGCTTGTTGGCGACGCGCTCATCGAGCTGGTCGAGGGGCGCCGGTGAGAATAGGCGTCGACATCGGCGGCACAAAGATCGAGGCCGTGGCCATCGATGACGCGCTCTCGATCCTTGCCACGTTTCGAGCGCCGGTGCAGGGAGGTCCGAGAGGGGTTGCCGAAGGTGCAATCGAGGCGGTCGAGAAGGTCTGGCGCCGGGCTGAAGGCACCCCAACCTCGATCGGAGTCGGCGTACCCGGCACGATCCGCTCGGGGGTGGTTCACAACGCACGGAACCTCAGCGTCCATTCGCTTGACCTCGAGACGGCGATCGCCGACGCCACCGGACTCCCGGTCCGGGTGTGCAACGACGTCAACGCTGCAGCCCTCGGGGCCTGGATCGCAACCGGTGCGACGTCGCCGTCCTTTGCCTACCTCAACTTGGGCACGGGCCTGGCCGCAGGATTTGTCCTCGGCGGACAACTCCTGGAGGGAAGTCGAGGCGGTGCAGGCGAAATCGGGTACATCTCGGTCGATCCGAACGGTCCGCCCGACAGCGACGGGCTGCGGGGGACACTCGAAACGTACGCGTCCGGTTCCGGCGTTGTCTCGCAGTGGGGTGTCGAAGGCGCAACCGCGATCGATGTGTTTCTGGCCGCGGATCGGGGCGACGGGCGCGCCGAGACAATCCGCACGGGGTTCTACTTCGGGGCCGCACACGCGGTCCGAGTCGTTGCGCTTGCCTACGGTGCCGACACCGTGGTCATTGGAGGAGGGCTCACCACACAGGCCGACGCCCTCCGCAGCGGCATGAGGGCCCACTTCGAGGCGTGGTCACAGGTCTCCCCGCTGATCGCCTCGCTGGACCTTGACGGCATGACACAGCTCCTGGTTGACGAACGTCCGGTGCAAGCGCTCGGCGCGGCGATCGTCGGAGGTTTCGATGGCTGAGGTCGTGATTGTTGAACAGCCGGACCTTGCCGGTCGGCTGATCGGACGTCACATCGCGGACAGCATCCGCCGTCAGCCGAGCTTCACGCTCGGGGTGGCGACGGGGTCAACCCCGCTCCCCGTTTACGGAGCACTTGCGACGGAGATCGAGATGGGCCTCGATGTGTCGCAGGTTTCGGCGTTCGCCCTCGACGAGTACGTCGGCCTTCCCCTCGGGCATCCGGAGAGCTACCGAAGCGTTGTCGAACGGGAGGTCACCGGGCCGCTCGGCCTCGACCCTGCGCTGGTTCACATCCCGGACGGAGCGGAGGCGAACGTCGAGACCTCCGGCGAACGATTCGAAGCTCTGCTGTCCAGACACGGCGGGGTGGATCTCCAGCTGCTCGGCATCGGGTCCGATGGACACGTCGGTTTCAACGAGCCGGGCTCGTCGTTGGCCTCGCGCACCCGAGTCAAGACCCTCACAGAACAGACTCGGCGGGACAATGCCCGCTTCTTTGTCGGCCCAGACGAGGTCCCCACCCACTGCGTCACGCAGGGGATCGGGACGATTCTTGACGCGGCCCACCTCGTGCTCCTCGCCTTCGGCGCCGCCAAGGCCGACGCCCTCGCCGCGGCCGTCGAAGGCCCGGTCACCTCATCCCTTCCGGCGTCCTGTCTCCAGCTGCACCGCCACGTCACCGTTGTGGTAGACGAGCCTGCTGCAGCCGAACTCACTCGAGCTGGCTACTATCGATCGGTCTTCGCCAACAAGCCTGCGTGGCAAGGCCTCTGATCATGCAATCACCATCGAGCACAAACGATGGATCGCTGCTGATCCACTCCGGGATCCTGATCGACGGCGAGGGTTCGCGCCCCGGTTGGCTGCTCGTCGAGAATGGTCAAGTCGTAGGCGTCGGTGCTCCCGACGAACCGCTGCCACCTGCGGTCCACCTGATCGATGCGAGCAACGGGTACGTCGTTCCCGGCTTTGTGGACATCCACTGCAACGGGGCTGGTGGCGCGCACTGTCAGGACGGTGCCGACGAAGCGCTCCGAACTCTCCAGACGATGCGGTCCCATGGAACCACGCGGCTGCTTGCCTCACTCGTGACGGCATCGATCGACAGCCTGGTCTCGTCGATCGAGCAGCTGCACGTCGCAATGGACCAGGACCCGGCTCTGATCGGTATCCATCTCGAAGGCCCGTTCCTGACCCCGGAACGCGTCGGGGCCCATGACCTTCGTTATCTCCGGCATCCCGATCCACAATCGATCGATCGGCTGCTGGCCGCGGCGAACGGAAGGCTCCGCAAGGTGACGCTTGCGCCGGAGCTGCCCGGTGCCCTGG
>JBCCGJ010000199.1:0-10976 GCA_039029335.1 Actinomycetota bacterium
ATCTCAGATGACGCTTTCAATTACGCAAAGCTATACGAGTAGCACCACTTCTACCACACGCAGAAGTTGATACTCATTAGTTGTCGTCCGGAGCACTGCTGTCCGGAACAGCGTCGCCCGGAACATCGCCGACGCCATCGACCGGGTCGGCTGCACCGGCGGCTTCGGTCACGTTCACCACGTCATCGTTCTGGGGTTCGGCCGGGGTGGCGTCCAGGACCTCGTCCGGCGTCACGTTGCCCAGCGGGGCCGCCGGTGGCGGACCGGCGCCTGCTGCGCCGTCCGCCACGGTCTTGGCCCAATCGCCGGCCGCGTGCTCGGTGCCACCGACCGCCTCAGCGGAACCCTGGGGCGAGCCGCTCATGCAGCGTTGCCGTCCTGGTCGCCCTCGTCATCCTCGACGATCTCGGCGTCGACAACCTCGTCGTCGTCCGGAGCGTCGCCACCGGCCGCTGCGCCACCACCGTCGTCGGAGGAGGCCGCAGCCTGCTCGTAGAGCTTGGTGGATACGGTCTGACTGGCCTGCATCAACTTCTCGGTTGCGTCCTTGATGGCCTCCAGGTCGGAGCCTTCCAGCGCGGTCTTGGCCTCGGCGAGTGCCTCCTCGACGGCGGTCTTCTCGTCGTCGGGGATCTTGTCCGCCTGGTCGGTCATCAGCTTCTCGGTCTGGTAGACCAGCGAGTCGGCGGAGTTACGGATGTCCGCCTCCTCCTTACGCTTCCGGTCCTCTTCGGCGTGGGTCTCGGCGTCCTTGATCATCTGCTCGATGTCCTCGTCGCTGAGGGTGGACTGGCCGGTGATGGTGATCGACTGCTCCTTGTCGGTGCCGCGATCCTTGGCCGACACGTGGACGATGCCGTTTGCGTCGATGTCGAACGTGACCTCGATCTGGGGCACACCACGGGGAGCCGGGGGAAGGTCCACCAGGTGGAACTTGCCGAGGGTCTTGTTGTAGTCCGCCATCTCCCGCTCACCCTGGAGGACGTGGATCTCCACCTGGGGCTGGTTGTCGTCCGCGGTGGAGAACGTCTCCGTCCGGCGGGTGGGGATGGTGGTGTTGCGCTCGATCAGCTTGTGCATGACCCGGCCCTTGGTCTCGATACCGAGGGACAGCGGAGTCACATCGAGAAGGAGGACGTCCGTGACGTCACCCTTGAGCACACCGGCCTGGACGGCGGCGCCGACGGCAACAACCTCGTCCGGGTTGACCGACTTGTTGGCTTCTTTGCCGGTCATCTTCTCCACCAGCTCGACGACGGCGGGCATCCGGGTGGAGCCACCGACAAGAACGATGTGGTCGATCTCGGCCTGCTGGAGACCGGCCTCGTTCAGCGCCGACTCAACCGGGCCCTTGACCCGAGCCAGCAGGTCGGAGGTCATGTCCTCGAACTTGGCCCGGCTGAGGCTGAGCTCAAGATGGAGCGGGCCGGCGTCCGTTGCGGTCACGAACGGGAGGTTGATGTTCGAGGTGGCCTCCTGGGACAGCTCGATCTTGGCCTTCTCCGCCGCTTCCTTGAGCCGCTGGGCCGCCATCTTGTCGGCCGAGAGGTCAACGCCGTGGGCGTTCTTGAACTCGGACACCATCCAGTCGATGATGGCCTGGTCCCAGTCGTCACCGCCGAGGTTGGTATCGCCGTCGGTGGACTTCACCTCGAACACACCGTCGCCGATCTCCAGGATCGAGACGTCGAAGGTGCCGCCGCCAAGGTCGAAGACCAGGACGGTCTGGTCACCGGCCTCGTCCTTGTCAAGGCCGTAGGCCAGGGCCGCCGCAGTGGGCTCGTTGATGATGCGGAGCACCTCGAGACCGGCGATGGCGCCGGCTTCCTTGGTGGCGGTCCGCTGGGCGTCGTCGAAGTGGGCGGGGACGGTGATGACGGCCTGGGTGACGGTGTCACCGAGGTAGGCCTCCGCGTCGCGCTTCAGCTTCATGAGCGTGCGAGCCGAGATTTCCTGGGCGGTGTAGCCCTTCCCGTCGATGTCGGTGTTCCACTTGGTACCCATGTGGCGCTTGACGGAACGGATGGTCCGGTCCGGGTTGGTGATGGCCTGACGCTTGGCGACCTCACCAACCATCACCTCACCATCGTCCTTGCCAAAGGCGACCACGGACGGGGTGGTGCGTGAGCCTTCCGCATTGGGAATCACCAGCGGATCACCGGCTTCAAGCACGGCGACCACCGAGTTTGTCGTTCCGAGGTCGATACCAACGGCCTTTGCCATAACTTCAACTCTCCTGTATGAGATGCGTTTCCGGGTGAGGGCGGCTGGACGGGCGGCCCGATGTGGGGGCGGACCCGACGAGCCGGGTTCCTCACCGAAGGGGGGATTGGCTGTAGTGTACCGGTATCCAACGGCAGATACTCCGTTTAGTTGAGTGTATTGTTATCAACTTTTCGGATACCGACCCTGTGAGCCCGCCGCCGCGCGCTTTTTGGCCTGAAACGGGCTTGTTTGCCAGTTGACCAGGCAAAACCGCAGGGGTTTGATGAGGTGATGCGAGCCCAACGCGCCTACCCTTCTAAGCCAGTTGCTGTTCCTCGCAACGTGAGATAATTTCGTTATCAGGTGGAGCATGAGCCAGACCTTTGAACAGACCAGCTGGAATCTGCCACCACGGATCGCCGCCTCCGTCGCCCGGGCCAGAGCCAGGGGCCGCATTTCCGCCGTCGTCTCGTTTGTCGGCTTTGTCTTGTGCCTCATCGGCCTGACGATGCCTCGGGCCGTCGCCGTGAGCGACGTGTTCACCGGCGAGCTGGACGACGGGTTTCCCGTCGCCACCACGCTGGTGATCGGGCTGGCCTGTATCGCCGGGCTGATCGGTTTGATCGCCGGGCTGATCGGACGGCCGCTGGCCATCGTCACCGCGGTATTCGGCGCCGCCGTGGTCTGTGTCATGACCATCCTGAGCTACGGCGATGTCACCAAGCTTTCTCGGGACAGCGCCGGGGCGATCGAGCGCAGTGACGGGCTGAACCTGCTGATCTTCGGGGTGATCGTCGCCGGGCTGGCGGGCATGGTGTCGCTGTCGTCGATGGCCGACAACGTGGATCGGCGCCTGAACTAGTCCACTCGCTGCGCCCTGCGCCCGGGCCGCTCCCCGGCGGACCAAAACGGAGGAAGGGATCCCGGTCCGCCGCGACCGAGATCCCTTGACTTTCCCTCCAGAAGAGAGGTTTCCGTGGCCCGACCGACGCGGCGACCCTTGGCGGGTGCCTAGCGGGGTGTGATGGACGGTCGGTCGGGCCACGGACCCTCTTGGTGAATAAGAGCGGGCGCGGGCCTCCGGAATACATGGAACTTCAAATTTCTTTTGCGGCGCCCGGTCTATGGTGTTGGCGAGCACGGTGTCGGCCAGCAGGGTGTTGACAGGCAGTGCGAGAGGGGTTCCATGCAGCAATCGGGCTACTGGCCGGGGTCACCGTGGCCCGTCGAGTGCGGGGCGAACCATCGGCCGAAGGTGACCTCGCTGCCCGGCTTCAACCTGCGGCCCACCGATCATCTGGTGACCACCACTCGGAACACCGGGCGCTGGAACGTGTCGTTCGTGCAGCGGGACCCCGGCGAGCTCTTCCTCTACGGCACCACCCTTGCCTCCGATCCCGCCGTCGCCGGCTGGGTGGAGCGGGTCGACCCGGTCACCCTGGAGCCGTTGGCCTCGACCGGTGACCTCCCGGCCGGCGGGCACGAGTGGCCCGGCGGGGTTGCCGTTCATCGGAACGGTGACCTGTACATGGTGAGCGGTGGGTACATGCACCGGGTCGCCCCCAACTGCGAGGTGCTGGCCGCGCTGCCGATGCCGATCGACCACGCCCACAACGGACTGCTGATTCTGGATGACGGCTCGATCCTCACCAAGGACATTCGGGTCGGCGAGGGGGCCGAGCCGTCCACGCTGACCGTCTGCGATCCCGATCTGGCCGTGCTGGCGACGGCGGCGGTGCCCGAACCGTCGCTCGGTCGGCTTGCCGTCGTTGGTGACTATATATATGTACCCGGATCGACACGGATCTTCCGGTACCGGTGGACGGGGTCGAGCTTGGAGATGGATGCCGGCTGGGCCCCGCAGTATCGGGAGGCCGATTCCGGCGGGGTTGCCGGCGATCTGGCCGTGGCGGACGGTCGGGTCTGGTTCATGGACAATGCCGATGTGCCGTCGGTGGTGCAGCGGTTGTTGCCGTCCGGGGGTGCGGACGTGGCCGGTGGGCGGGCCGGAAACGGTGGGCCGAACGGTCAGGTGTCGTCCTGGGGTGAGGCGGGGGCACCAGGGTGGGACACACCGGTCCGGGCCATCGGCATCCGGACCGACGACGACTCGGACATCGTTTCGATCAACGCCACCGAGCTGCCGTCCGGGTGGGCCGTCGCCCCTCCCCTGGTTCACGACGGGGTGCTGATGGCCTGGGACACCGGCGGCATGGGCATGGCCGCGTTCGACATCGGTGGTAGCGAGGCCACGCCGGAAATGCTCTGGTTCCAGCCGTTCCGCACGTCAATGCGGCCACTCCTCTTCGCCAACACCGGCGAGTTGGTCATCAACGACTACCGCATTCTGGACAGCGGCCGGTCGAGCGATGATCTGGTCGTGTTGGATCTGGAAACCGGGACGATGAAGGCTCGGGTGCCGTCGGGCGACAGCGAGATGGCCGGTGTCTTCATGACCCCCGGCGCCCACCAAACGCTCTACTTCTGCGCGACCGAAGTCATCACCCGGGTGTCCCCGGGCTGAGTCGACGGCCGTGGTTGGTCGGGCTGAGAGGTTGGGGGCTGCTCGGTGCGTGTGCGACCCGAAGTCACCCGACGGGGACCGGTCCCCCTTCCGCACATCACCGCGGGATACTAGAGTTCGGAATTGATTTACGGGCGCTGGCGGCGCCCAGAAGGTGGGAAATGCTCACAAGACACGTCCGAGTCGCGCTGTGTATTGGTCTTGCGGCGGTGACGCTTTTTGTCGTCGGCTGCTCCAGTTCGGGCGACGATGACGTGCTGGCCCCGCTAGACACCACGGCCGACGTCGAAGAGACGAGCACCAGCACGACCGAACCAACGACCACGACGTCCGAAACAACCACCACCACCGAGCCGACCACAACAACCGAGGACACGGTCCGCCCCGAGCTCGACCCGGACAACTGGACCAGCGACCTGGACGAAATCTTCGGCCGCTATCTCCTCTATTGGCAAGCACTCGACGAGGCGTACGCTCGCCCTGAAGCAGACCCAGATAACAAGGATCTGGCTGATCTTGTGGGAGCAGAGGCGCTGGTTGATGTCCGAGCTGACATAGACCAGGGCTACCTCCAAGGTGGCCTAGTTCTAGTTATCGCAGACGACTCGCTGGAAGAACATGTGCTCCGACTACCACGCCCGACATCCTTGACCAAGACCGAGGGCAATGAGGTCATCATCCAGGACTGCTGGATAGCGGACCGGACCAAGGAAACTCTCGATGGCGAGATCATCGAGACGTGGTCATTTCCAACAGTCTTTAACGTGACGATGCAAGTCATCGACAGCGAGTGGCGGGTCTTTGCCAGCGTGACAGCGGAGGATGGCTCAGACGGGTGGGACGAATGCAACGCATATTTTGCAAACTTGGACTCCTAGCGCTGCTTCTCGCTGCGCTCTCGATCGGCCACGGAACAGCCGCACAGGCGCACGGTGACGGCCACGAGCATCCTCACAGCGGTGGCGGCGGGATCGGCAACATCAACACCGGCGGTGGCACGCTCAACGTGAGTGCGATGACCTGGTTGCCTGTCGGTGGCGTCGACCTCGCGGAGGACACTTGCGATGAGGAGAGCGACATCGGCGTCCACATCAGCGACGACCTCACCTACCCGCTGACCGCCGGCTACTTCCTCGTTGACCCGGTCAACGCTCAGATCGTCGGCCACTTCATTCTGAACGGGGCCTACGGATTCGACCCCGACACCAGGCTCTTCTCCCCGACCGGACGGTGGCTGCTCTACAACTGCGGCATCGACTTCTATCTCTTCGCCGAGGGGGGTCCGCCGGTCACCTTCGACGACCTGATCCTCGATGTCATCAGCCAGCTCGACCCGCCGGACCCACCGCTCCAACCCACACCCGACCATGGTCGCCACGTTGTCCAGATGCCGTCGTGGCTGGCCATCGACCCCGACTATTGGTACGAGACACGGACGGCCCGGGCGGACACCGCTCCGCTCGGCCGGTTCTTTGTCGAGGCATCGTTGACGCCGACCCATATCGAGTGGGATCTCGGCAACGGTGAACCACCCCTTACGTGCGCCAACCCTGGAACGGTCTGGCAATCCGGTTTGCCCGAATCCGCCAACGACTGCGAGTACACCTACGCACAACCGTCGATCAACCCGCCGGACAACGCGTGGGAGCTGACGGCCACGATCCACTTCGAGGTGACGGACGTTCAGACCAACCCCGAACTCGATCCGGCCGACTTCGGACCATGGCCGCTGATAACCCGGACCAGCACCGAGACCATCCAGGTCGTCGAGATCCAAGCGGTCGCCCAGCCCAACCCATAACCGGTTCCGGACCGGCGCACCGGTGTTCTCGAGACGAGGTCCGCAGACTCGCGGTGGCCCGAGTCTGCGGCGGCGGACCCATGGGGACGGGTCCCCCGCCGCTGTCGCAAGGTCACCGATAGGTACCAAGTCGAGGGATGGCTGGCTGGCTGCAACATAATTTGATTGCGTTGTGAACGAGGGCTATCGTCGGCGCTCAACCACGGAGTGTTCGGGCGGATGCAACAAAAAAGGCGAGCTTTTTCCGACCCCGCGTCGGCGGTTGATGCCCTGTACCTTCGGCGCTTACCTTGGGCCGCCGCGTTTAGAGCTATCTGAACCGGGGTGGGCGCTCAGGCAACCATGGCCACGGGGGCGGCGGGGGTCACCGGGAGCGGGACGTCACTTTCGTGGTCCGGGTCGGGTGCCAGCTCAACCTCGAGGGCGATGGGCACGCCTAGGCCGGCGAACAACCGGTCGAAGACGGATTGGCGGTCGAACTGCATGGCGTAGGTTCGGGCCGCGGTTTCGGCTTTGTCTCTGGTCTCGCTGTCGGTATGGAGGATGGCGGTGTCCAGCGCAGCGGTGATGTCGGCCGGGCAGCCGGGCCGGACGATCAGGGCGGTGTCACCGATCGCCTCGGGGATGCCGCCGGTTTGGGTGGTGATGATCGGACCGCCACCGGCCAGCATCTTTTCCACCAGGGCGATGCCAAACGTTTCGACGAACTCCGGCATCGGTTTGCTCGGCAGGGCATACGCCGCCGACCCGGCCATCAGGAGCCGCTTCTCGTCGTCGTCCACATCATCGAAGAACACGATCCGCTCGGCGCAGCCGGACGCCGCAGCCCGGGCCATCACCCGATCCCGGCCGACGCCGGTACCGGCGATGACCAACCGGACGTGGTCCTTGGCCCCCGAGCGGACATAACCGTCGATCAGGTCGTCCACCCCCTTTGCCGGGGTGATGCGGGACAAGAACAGGACGTAGCCGTCGACGGTGAGCCCTCGAGACGCAAGTGCGGCGTCAAGTTGGAGCGGGTCGATATCGGTGAACGCAGCGGTATCAACCGCCGGGTAGGAGATGCCGACCCGGCTCTGGCATTGCGGGGCGAACGTCGTGCCGAGCACCTCGTCGACCGATCGGGCGGCGGCCACGATCAGCTGTTTGGTGTATTCGGACACCGCCACGCACCGGTCGTTGGCCAGGTACGTGACCAGGGCCGAGGCGGCGGCGCCGAAGGCCCCGGTTTCGACACAGGACCGAACGACGTTGGTGATGTCGGAGCCGACGGCTTCCGCGATGGTGGTGACGTTGACCGGGCCACCCATCGCTTTTGCGATACTCAGCGCTTCGTTGACTGCGTTGGCGTGAGGGGTGAGGTAGAGCGACAGGCAGACGGTGGGGACCCCGTCGGTGAACAACTCGACCAACCGGCCGACCATGCCGGCGATGTAGCGCCCGTCAGGGACCTTGTAGTCCCCCACCGGGGCAGGCCGTTCCACGGTGATGCCGGGACTGTAGGGCAGGACCGAGTCGAGCGGTTTCAACGGCAGGGCGGTGAGCGCATCGAGGGGCCAGGTGACGATGCGGACGTCGTCGTAGCCGCGGTGGAGGGCCGCTTCGGCCAGGTTGCGGGCTTCACCGGAGTGGCCACAGATGACCGGGTCGGCTCTGACCACGATGACCAGCCGACGATTGGGCTTTTGTGTGCCGAGGGAGGGGGCGATGGGCATTGGTCAGTCCTTTCGGTTGGGGCGGTCGAGCGATGGTGGGCGGGAGCCGTCGGCCCACCGGTCGGGCTGGTCGGCCAGCTGGAGGTGGAGGACGGAAGCGGCGCGGAGCTCGCTGCCGGTGATCCAGGTTCGGTCGAGCGGCTGGTGGTCCAGCCGGGCGGCGACCACGTATTGGGGGCCGGCATCTGGATGGCGGGCGGTGAACCCCTCGGTGGTGATCGTCAACTCGGCCCCACCGCCACGGGCGATACGGCCGCCCCGGAAGGCCGGTGCGTTGACCAGGAACAGATTCTGCCCGGCGACCGGGAACAGGCCGAGCGACGCCCACACGTACCAGGAGCTGAGCCCGCCGGAGTCGTCGTTGCCGGGGAGGCCGCCCCGGCCGGTGCCGAACTGGTTTTGGAGGATGTGGTGAACGATCTCGGCCGTGCGGTCCGGCCGGCCAACGTAGTGATAGGCCCAGGGCGCTTCGATGTCCGGCTCGTTGTTGAGTCCCTCGAACCGGTTGAGGGCGTAGCCGGCGGCCACCTCTTCGCTGGAGGGGGCTTGGCCAAGCTGCTTGACCGACGGTGCGCCGTGGCCGAAGAACCGGTCGAGCAACCCCATGAACCGATCCTCCCCGCCGGCCAGTTCGATGCGGGCCGCCATGTCGTGCAGCAACCGGAACGAGTAGTTCCAGCGGCCACCCTCGTAAAAGGTGGAGTCGACCAACAGGCCGGTATCGGGATCGAAGGCGTTGCGCCAGCGGGTGGCCAGGCCGTCCAGCTGGGCAGCCAGCTCGTCGTCGCCCACCGCCCTGGCAACCTCGGCCGTGCAGAAATAGCCGTAGGCCAGGTCGAGGGTGTGGGAGATGGGGTGGGCGACACCATCGATGAGGAAGTCTTCGCCGTAGCCCCGGCGGAGGTCTGCGGTGAGGTGGACCAGGGCCCAGTCCCAGTCGACGTCGCCGATGTTGTTAGCCAGGGCGTCGGCGAAGAACGTGTGGGCCAGGGCGCTGGCTTGGCGGAAGAACCGGTCGGCGCCTCGGGCCATGCGATAGCCGATGGGGAGGTTGCCTTCTTCTGCGCTGACCTGGAGCAGGGCGTGGAGCAGTTCGGTGGCCCGGTCCGGGGCGGTGAGCAACAGCAGCGGGAGCTGGGTTTTGTAGATGTCCCACATGGTGCAGATGTCGAAAACGAACGGCCCGTCAGCGGGCCAGAAGGGGCTTTCGCCCAAGGCGAAGCTCGGTTTGATCAGGGAGTGGTAGTGGGCGGTGGCGAAGATCGTCTGCTGTTCGCTTGTCCCACCCTCGACCTCGATCGTGCCGAGCGCCCGCTTCCAGGCCTGGTGGGCGGCCAACCGGCAATCGTCAAAGACCGAGTCGCCGTCGGTCTTGCGGCGGGCGCCGGCCTCGATGTCGGCACGGAGGTTCGCCTTGGCCTGCTCGACACCGCGCAGGGAGAACCCCATCCGAACCTCGACCGGGGTGCCGGCAGTGGCGTTGCCCCGGAACAGGGCCCCGAACGGACGAAGTGTGGTCTGGCGGATCGAGTCGAAGTCGAGGCGGCTGCCGCCCGCCATGAGCCGCCGGTCGTACCACAGGGACTGGCGCCACGCCGGGGAGTCGCATTCGATGTAGACCGCAAGGGGGACCCCTTCCACCACCACCTCGCCCTGGAGGGCGTTGAGCCCGACCGATTGGAGGTTTGCCCGCATCGGTACGGTCCGCCCGTGTTCGATCTCCAGGCCGCCGTTGGAGAAGTCGATGACCACCCGGGCATCGTTGGAGGACGGGAAGGTGTAGCGGTGGATGGCACTCTTGTGGCCGACGGTCAGTTCGCACCGCACGCCGGAGTCCAAGGTGGCGGCGTAGTACCCGGGTTCCGCCGCTTCCTCGGTGAGGGCCCAGGTCCGGCCGAGCTCGTCGAGCGGTTCCAGCATCGGGGTGATGCGGAGGTAGTTGTAGTACTTGCGGATGGCCCCGGTGCCGGACTGCTGGAAGTGGGTGAAGCCGGATGCCTGGTACCGATCGAACTTGGCGGCCGGAACCCCTTCGGTGTTCAGATCGTGAAGGCCGTAGCCGGTCGGGTACGCACCGGAGTACGCGCAGGCCGACACCATCCCGAACGGGCGGACCGCCCCGGGGTGTGTGTTCCCGATCTGGGGTTTCGGAAACCACCACGTCGCAGCCAGACCCTCGGGCGGGGGAAGTTGGGTCACCCCGGTCCCGATGAACGGATCTACCGCATCGATCATGGCCATTACCGGGGACAATACGAAGCCAGCGTTCCAGGGCTATTTCCCCATGGTGAAGCCTGACTTTCAGAAATCTGACGGCTTGGGTTTAGGCGCTGACCACTCAACGCCCGCGGCGGGACTAGCCGAGGCCGGCGTTGCCATCGGTCGATCGGACGAGCTCGCTGCCCGGTGTGAGGAGGCGGGCGGTCTCTTGGCGAATCCAGCCTCGAGCGCCCCGGCGGCCACGCACCTTGCTCACCACGACCATCCCGCAGACCGCGATGCCAATCAGAGAGAGCGTGATCCCGGCCGCCAACTGATCGCTCGCACGAAGGATCGAGCCCAGCAGCAGCGCCCCCAGCGCTACCGCCAGCCATTGTGCGGGTCGGAGCAGGACCCCGGACCGACGCACGGCTCGGAGGCGTTCGACGGCGGGCGGCCACGGTCGAGCCTGCTCGTAGGTGCGCCCTGCGTGATCTGCATCATCGGCGGCCAGTTGAGCGTCTCCCAGCAG
>JBCCGJ010000200.1:0-10929 GCA_039029335.1 Actinomycetota bacterium
AGGACCAGGCGTGAGCGAGGCGAAGACCGTCGACACGTCAGCCGAACACGCCGCCAGACTGGACGGGGACGACCCGCTGGCCCACCTGCGGCGGGAGTTCGCCCTTCCCCCGGGGACCGACGGCGAACCGAAGATCTACCTGGTCGGCAACTCGTTGGGGGCCCGACCCGTCGCAGCAGCGGATTACGTTCAGGCGGAGCTGGATCGGTGGGCCACCCTGGGTGTTGACGGACACTTCACCGGCACCGGTCCCGGTCGGGACGACCTGGCGTGGGAGCCCTATCACGAACTGTTGACCGAGCAGCTGGCGGCGATCGTCGGCGCCGGGACGGACGAGGTCGTGGCGATGAACGCCCTCACGGTCAACCTCCACCTGCTGATGATCAGCTTCTACCGGCCGACCGCCGAGCGCCACAAGATCCTGATCGAGGAGCATGCGTTCCCCTCCGACCACTTCGCGGTCGAGTCCCAGATACGGCAGCGTGGCTTTGATCCGGCGGCATCGCTGGTCGTTGCATCACCCCGAGCCGGCGAGGAGACCCTGCGACATGAGGACCTGCTGCAGCTGATCGAAACCAACGGCTCCGAACTGGCGTTGATTCTGCTCCCCGGGGTCCAGTACTACACCGGCCAGGTGCTCCCGATGGCCGAGATCACCGCGGCCGGCCACGCCGTCGGTGCAGCGGTGGGGTTCGATCTGGCCCATGCGGTCGGCAACGTGGAGCTCAGCCTGCACGACTGGGGCGTCGACTTTGCCGCCTGGTGCTCCTACAAGTACCTCAACGCCGGACCAGGTGGGGTCGGTGGCGCCTATGTCCACGCGGACCACATCGCGGATCCGACCGTGCCGAAATTTCTGGGCTGGTGGGGCACGAACAAGTCGACCAGGTTCGAGATGGCCACGGACTTCGACCCGATCCCCACGGTCGAGTCGTGGCAGCTGTCGAACGCCCCGGTACTGGCGATGGCCGCACTGCGGGCATCGCTGGACGTCATCGACAAGGCGGGCGGCGTGCCGGCTCTCCGTCGCAAGTCCGAGGCCCAGATCGCCTACCTCGACGGGCTACTCGACGCCGTGCTGGGAGACCGCATCGAGAGCATCACCCCAACCGAACTCGATCGACGAGGGTGCCAGTTCGCCCTCCGCGTGACCACACCGGGCATCGACGGGCGGGCCGTCCATCAGAGACTGGAGGAGGCGGACGTTGCGTGCGACTGGAGATATCCGGACGTGATCCGCGTCGCCCCGGTCCCGCTCTACAACTCGTTCACCGACATCCACCGATTCGTTCACATCCTGGACCGGATTCTCGACGAGGTCGGGACATGACGGCGCCGGATCGGCCGGCTCTGGATGACCACGGGCCGGTTGTCATCGTCGGTGCGGGCCAGGCCGGGGCGCTGTTGGCCATCTATCTCGCCAGGCAGGGCCACGACGTCACCGTGTACGAGAGCAGGCCGGATCTCCGGCGGGTCGACATCGACGCCGGGCGGTCCATAAACCTGGCGCTGGCCACTCGGGGCATCGTGCCGCTTGTGGACGTCGGTGTCATCGAACAGGTCGATGCGATCACCATCCCGATGAAGGGTCGGATGATCCACGCCGTCGACGACCCAACCCCCGACCTGCAGCCGTACGGGACAAAACCGCACGAGGTGATCCACTCGGTCTCCCGGAGCGACCTGAACGCCATCCTGTTGGACGCCGCCGAGGCAACCGGCCGGGTGACGCTCAACTTCGACATGCCGCTCGAGGACATCGACTTCGACGGATGCTTGCTCCGGTTCGAGAACGGGACCGATGCGCCGTTCGGTGTGGTGTTCGGCGCCGACGGCGCAGGCTCCCGGGTCAGGCGGGCGATTCTGGCCGCAGGGCCGGACCGACGGGCCGACACGGAATGGCTTGACCACGACTACAAGGAGCTCACGCTGCCGCCCGCCGCAGACGGCGGATTCCGGCTGGACCCCAACGCGCTCCACATCTGGCCGAGGGGTGAGTTCATGCTCATCGCGCTGGCCAACCCCGAGGGCGACTTCACCGTGACGCTGTTCGCTCCGAAGACCGATTTCGACGAACTGACAAGCCGGACGGCGGTCGACGGCTTCTTCGCCGAGCACTTCGGGGACTTTGCCGCCATGGTCCCGGACCTGGCGGAGCAGTTCTTCGACAACCCGACCGGCCCACTGGGGACCATGCGGGCCACCGGTTGGTCCCATCGGGATCGGGCGGTGATCGTCGGCGACGCCGCTCACGCCATCGTGCCGTTCCACGGCCAGGGCATGAACCTGGCGATGGAGTCCGTCCGAGCGCTCGACCGGCACCTGCGGGATTCACCGATGGACATCGGCGCGGCGTTCCGGTCATTCGAAGCGGAACGGAAACCGAACGCCGACGCCATCGCCGACATGGCCCTGGACAACTACATCGAAATGCGGGCGGGGGTCCTCGACCCGGATTACCTGGCGAAGCGGCAGCTTGCCCTTGAGCTGGAGCAACGCCACCCCGACCATCTGAGCCCCCGCTACAACATGGTGATGTTCTCGACGATGCCCTACGCCGAGGCGAAGGCTCGAAGCGTGCGCCAGGCCGAGCTGCTCACCGACCTGCTGGCCAGGCACGTCGCACCGGAAAACGCCGGACTTGAGGTTCTGGCGCTGGCTCCGCTTCCCGACCTGGACCCCCTGGCCGACCCGAAGGCCCTCTCGGTCGAGTGACGATCGGCCTTCGCCCCGGGGACGGACGGGGCCGTTACTGCTCCAGCGAGGTGATCAGGTCCTTGACCGAGTGCTGATCCTCAAGCGGGTGACGGAGCGGCTGGTCGTAGTTGACCCGGTACTGATTCCGCCTGCCGACCCGTTCGCTCTCCACGTAGCCGTTCCGCTCCAGCTCGTTGATGATGCGCTGGACCGCACCGACGGTGATGCCGACCGCATACGCGATATCGCGCTGCCGCAGCCCCGGGTTTCGACTGATGGCGATCAACACGTGGGCGTGGTTGGTCAGGAACGTCCACTTCGGGAGGTTCGGTTCCGGCACGGTCAACATCGAGCGTAGGATACACATATTCCATCACCGCTGAACCGGACCGGGTATGTCTACCAGTCCGCGATCGGCGGTCGGGCACCGCGGGCGGCGCTGAACAGTGCGTGAACGTAGCCTGAATCGGTTCTGAATCCCACCGGGGCGCTCGGCGTGCGGTCAGTTCCGGCGGCGGCCCCCCACCCGGTCCGCCTGAGAGCGGTGGTCAACCGCAACGAGCACCCAGAGCGGCCCCAGGATGGACGCCAACGGCACCCATGCGAACCGAGATTGACCCGGATCCGCCAGAACGGCCGAGACGGCCGCTCCGACGCTCATCCAGAGCCCGACGACAACTAACTGCAACATGGCAACTGCGTCATGGTGGTACCCCTTCACGGCCCGCCAACACCCGTCCACTGCGGTGCGCTGTCGGACCTTCCTGAATAGATACTATGAAAAATGCCTATTCGGCACCATCTTTTTCTTGTGGCGAGACACCGGCGCAGCGGTCGCCGGATCCGCCACGTTGAAAGTGGTCACAGCCGTTTCATCGGCCTCGGCGACCGTTCCTGGTTTGTATAGAGTCACGGGCGTGATCTGGTCGCTTTTTGTGTCGCACCTCGTTGCGATCGTGGCATCGGCGCTTGCCGGGCGCGTGTCCATGCGGGCCGCGTTGCTGACCGCATCACTGGCCCCGGCGGCCACCGCCGTCTGGGCCGCAGGCCTGCTCATCGGAGACGACGAACCGATGGTCCGCGAATTGGTCTGGGTCGACGGACTGGATCTGACCATCCGGTTCCGGACCGACTCTCTTGCGCTGATGATGACGCTGCTCGTCTCCGGGATCGGCGCCCTGGTCTTTGTCTACGCCACCGGCTATTTCTCGGCGAACGCCGCCGGCGCAACCCGGTTCCCGGCTTCGCTGCTCGCCTTCTCAACCTCGATGCTCGGCCTTGTCCTGGCCGATTCGATCTGGACCCTCTTTATCTTCTGGGAGCTGACGTCGGTCACATCCTTCCTGCTGGTCGGCCACAAGGACACCGAAGCCTCGGTCAGGACCGCGGCCCGGCGTGCGTTGATGATCACGGGCGGCGGCGGTCTTGCCCTGCTGGCCGGACTGCTTATCATGGCCAGGGAGACCGGATCCGTCGTGCTGACCGGTCAGACGCCGATCACCGGGGCGTCCGCCGGAGCAGCGGCGGTGCTGATCCTGGTCGGGGCGGCGACCAAGTCGGCCCAGGTTCCCTTTCACGTGTGGCTTCCCGGCGCCATGGCTGCACCGACCCCGGTCAGCGCCTACCTGCACTCCGCAACAATGGTCAAAGCCGGTGTCCTGCTGATCGCCGTGGTCGGTTCGGTCTACGCAGAGGTGGCGCTCTGGAAGTGGGTCGGGCTGGCCTTTGGCATCACCTCGATGATCTGGGGAGCCATCGGCGCGCTGCGACACAAGGACGCCAAGCTGATCCTGGCGTGGGGAACGGTCTCCCAGCTCGGCCTGCTGGTCACCCTGCTGTCGCTCGGTACGGCAAAGGCCATCTTCGCCGCAACGTCGCTGCTCTTCGCCCATGCGCTGTTCAAGGCGGCGCTGTTCCTGATCGTCGGAGAGATCGACATCCGGACCGGAACCCGAAACGTCGACGAGCTCGGCGGGCTCGCCTCCTCGATGCCGATCGCCTTCTGGGTTGCGGTTCTTGCCGGGGCATCGATGGCCGGCGTTCCACCCCTGCTCGGATTCACCGCCAAGGAGGCCGCCATCGAGGCGGTCCTCGGCCTGTCCGGCGCCGAGCTGGTCTTCGGCGCAACCGGCGTGATCGGCGGATCCGTGCTGACTGTGGCCTACACCGTTCGTTTCCTGATCCTGACCTTTGGTGCCGGGCCCGCCGTCGAGGTCAAGCGTCGGCGGCCGCTGATGACCGTCCCGGCCGTGCTGCTCGGCTTTGCCGGTTTTGTCGGCTATGTGCTCATCGATGTGGTCAACAACATCGTCGGGCCTGCCGCGGTGGAGCTGAACGAGAAGGCCGACGTCTACGAACTCATCCAGTGGCCGGGCCTCAAGACCGCCTTTGTTGTCTCCGTTGTGGTGGTTGCGGTCGGTGGGTTGTTCGGGTTTGCGCTGGCCAGGCGCACCGACATCACCGTTCCTCGACCGCTCGGGGCCCGCATCGCGGACAGAAGTCTGGACGGGGTGCTGCAGTTCTCGCCGCGGCTGATCGCCGAGATCCAACACGGCTCGCTCCCGGTGTACCTGGCCACGATGGCCACCGTCGTTGTTGTGGCCGCCATCCCGTTCATCTCCGGCATCTCCACCGACCACCTGGTCCTGTGGGACCGGCCCGTTCAGGCCGCCCTGGGGGTCGCCGTTGTGGCGTCCGCGTTGGCCGGTGCCTTCGTCGGATCCCGGCTTGGTGCGGCTCTCACACTCGGGGCCGTCGGCATCGGTATGGCCGGCCTTTTCATCGTGCAGGGCGCACCGGACCTGGCACTGACCCAACTCCTGGTCGAAACCGTTGTTGTTGTGGGCTTTGTCCTCGGTCTCGGTCACCTGGCCAGGCGGTTCCCGCCCGTCGAGGACACCTGGAAGACCGTTCGAATCTTCGTCTCCGTGCTCGGGGGACTTGCCGTCACGATTGCGCTGGCGGCGGCCGGGGCCGATCCCGCCGGCCGAGCCCCCATCGCCGAACTGACCGCCGGAGCGGTGGACGAGGGAGGCGGCAAGAACGTGGTGAATGTGATTCTCACCGACATCCGGGCCCTCGACACCTTCGGGGAGGTCGTTGTGCTGACAACGGTGGCCATCGGGATCCTGGCGCTGGCCAGAAGCCGATCGACCAGGAGCGCCGCCGCATGATCGCCAGCCGCTCCCCCGTCGCAAAACTCGGTATCCAGGTCGCCAGTCCGCTGGCCATCGTGGTCGGTCTGTACCTGCTGTTTGCGGGACACAACAACCCCGGCGGCGGCTTCGCAGCCGGTCTGGTCTTCGGTGCGGTCATCACGCTGCGGACACTGTCGGGCCTGCAACGGCCGACCTTCGGGGTCGAGCTCATCGCCGGCGGCACACTCATCGTTGCTCTCGTCACCGCCATGCCGCTCGTCTGGGGAGACACACTGCTCGATCAAAAGGTCATCTCGTTCGACGTGCCGATCCTGGGGACGATCAAGACGGGCTCCGCGCTCCCCTTCGACCTCGGGGTGACCGCCATCGTGGTCGGGCTGGTGGTCTCGCTCCTCGACGGGCTGTCGGCCACGACCCTGGCCGGGCCGCCGGGATCTCGCCGTCCGGTTACCGGGACCGTGAACGAGACGGAGGTCGACCGATGAGCATCGTCCTCCTCGGCACGATCGGTGGGCTGACCACGGTCGGCCTGTACCTCATCACCGCCCGCTCGTTGAGCAGGATCATCCTCGGTTTCTCCCTGCTCGGCCACGCGTCCGTCCTGGCCCTCCTCACGGCGGGCGGACCTCCCGGCGAGGCGCCGATCGCCGGGAAGACACCGGTCGAGGAGTTGACCAACCCGGTCCCCCAGGCGCTGGCCCTCACCGCCATCGTCATCTCCTTCGGCCTGACTCTGTTCCTGCTGGCTCTGGCGGGGCGGCAACAGAACCTGACCGGCGACGATCTGGTGGAGGACGACCTGGAGGATCGTCGGATCAGCGAGCAGGCGGCTCTGGAGGCCGCTCGGGAGGCCGAGAGCGCCGCCGACACCGAGACCGAGACGTACCGGGCCACCGGTCCGGATCATCACTCGGACGACGAGGAGCCGGGCCAGGACGGAACCGATGCAGCCGGTGCGGATGCGGACGAGTCGGACAGTGCCGGCGAGGTCGTGTCGTGAACGTCCTCGTTGCGCTCACCATCGTCGCCCCGCTTGTCTCCGCCGCGCTCGGGTTGGTCATCCGCCGGAGTGCCGCCGCCCGCGACCTGGTGACGCTGACCGGCCTGGCCACCGCCGCCGTCTCCGCCCTCGTGTTGCTGGCCAGGGTCAGGTCGTCCGGGACCCACGTGGTCCGCGTCGGCGACTGGTCACCGGAGCTGGGCATCGTGCTGGTGGCCGATCTCTTCGCAGTCCTGGTGCTGCCGGTCGCCCTGGTCATCATCTTTGTCGTCGAGATCTTTGCCATCGGTCAGCGACGGACCAGTTGGGGCGCAAACCCCGAGCTGTCCGGCCCGCTGCTCGGTGTGCTCACCGCCGGGGTCTCGCTGGCGTTCCTCACCGGTGACCTCTTCACCCTGTTCGTGGCGTTCGAGATGATCCTCGTCTCCAGCTACGTCCTGCTGACCCACCAGGGACAGCGAGCCCAGGTCAGGGCGGGCATGACCTATGTGGTGATGAACCTGTTCGCCTCAACGCTGTTCCTCTTCGGCCTGGCCTACGTGTACGCCGCAACCGGCACGGTGAACATCGCCCTCCTGGCGGAACGAATCCCCGAACTGTCCGACGGGGTGCGCATCGGGATCGGCGCCTGGTTCTTTGTGGTCTTCGGGACAAAGGCCGCGGTCTTCCCCCTCTTCTCGTGGTTGCCGGACTCCTACCCCACCGCGCCCACCACCATCACCGCCGTGTTCGCCGGGCTGCTCACCAAGGTGGGGGTCTACGCGATGATCCGGTTCCACACCCTGACGGAGATGGACGCGCTTGGTCCGATCATGCTGACCCTGGCCGGCATCACCATGATCATCGGGGCACTCGGTGCGCTGGCCCAGTCCGACGTGAAACGGATCCTGTCGTTTCACATCATCAGCCAGATCGGCTACATGCTGATGGGCCTCGGCCTGTTCTCCGCCGCCGGGACCACCGGAGCAATCCTTTTCCTGATCCACCACATGCCGGTCAAGACCGTGCTGTTCCTGGTGGGTGGCCTGATCGAGAACGACCAGGGCACCAGCACACTGGACCGTTCCGGCGGTATGGCCGCCCGAAGGCCGATCATCGCCGCGCTGTTTGCCATCCCGGCCCTCAGCCTTGCCGGCCTGCCACCCTTCTCCGGATTCGTGGCCAAGTTCGCCGTCATCTCCGCCGGGATCGAGGCCGCATCCACCGCCATCGTCATCGCCGCACTGGTCGGCGGTGCGCTCACCCTGCTGTCGATGGCCAAGATCTGGCTCGGTGTGTTCTGGGGAACCACACCGGCCGACCTTCACCCCAACCAGGTGGCCCGCGGCGACCGTCGGGCCATGATCGGGGCAACCGGGCTTGCGGTCATCGGAACGCTGACCATCTCGTTCTTCGCCGGGAGCCTCTTCGACATGAGCGCCCAGGCTTCGGAGGACCTCCGCAACCCGGAGGTCTACATCGGCGAGGTCCGCTCATGAGTACGGCGCTGCGTCCCCGCCGGTTGGTGAACGTCGCCATGTTGACCGGTGTCTGGTGCGGCCTCTGGCAGGACATCTCGGCGGCCAACCTCCTCGCCGGAGCGCTGATCGGTTTTGTGGCGACCTGGCCAGGGATCGGACCCCCGGCCCTCGGTGGTGTTCGGCCGATCCCGCTGATAATCCTGGGTCTTGTTGTGCTCAAGGACCTCGTCCGGTCAACGGTCAGCGTCGCTTCGGAGATCCTGACCCCGACGGACCACACCGAGGAGGCCGTGGTTGCGGTCCAGGTGCCACCGGAAGGTCGGGACCACCTGCTGCTGTTGACGATCGCCATCACGTTGACCCCCGGTACCGCAGTGGTCGACACCGACCCGGACACGGGCACGCTGTACCTCCATCTTCTCCATCAGGACAAGCGGGACGAGACCGTGATCCACACGAAGCGGTTGGTCAACCTGGCCTGCGCCGCCCTTCCATCCGGCAACCGGGGAGCTTCCGCATGATCAGTGCCATCGCCATCAGCTGTTTCGGACTGGCCGGCCTGTGCGGGGTGTACCGCCTGCTGACCGGCCCCGGCCTGGCGGACCGGGTCATGGCGTTCGATGTGGCGCTCATCTCGCTGATGGGAGCTGTCACCGTCGACGCCACCCGTCGG
This sequence comes from Actinomycetota bacterium, assembly GCA_039029335.1. Classification (GTDB taxonomy): domain Bacteria; phylum Actinomycetota; class Acidimicrobiia; order Acidimicrobiales; family SZUA-35; genus JAHELU01. The sequence continues at coordinate 8,989 of JBCCGJ010000200.1, forward strand.
GACGACACCACCTACCTGGTGCTGCTTGTGGTGCTGGCCATCATCGGCTTCACCGCCACCGTCGCCGCCAGCCGGTTCCTCGAGGACGAGTCGATCTTTCGCCGGGAGCCGTCCTCATGACACTGATTGCAGACCTCTTCATGTTGGGCGGTGGGCTGGTCGCACTCCTGGCCGGTGTCGGCGTGCTGCGGTTCGGGACCCCGTATGCCCGCTTCCACGCAGCGGGCAAGGCCAGTCCCATCGCCTTCCTGGTAGCGGCCATCGGCGCCGGCATGCACCTCGGCCTGGACGGCGGGGCGTACCTCCTCATCGCCGCCGTCGCCATGACGATCACCCTGCCACTCGGCGTCCACCTGCTGTTCCGGGCGGTCCACCGCACCACGTCCGGTGATCACCTGATCGTCGACGACCTGGCGACGGCGAAGGCCGCCGAGACAGACGAGCGCTGAGCGGCGACCGCTCGCCGCACCGGCCGGACTAGTGGTTGACGGGCGCCCCTCTGGCGTCGTCGACGGCCAACAGCAGGGCGTCGACCAGCCGCTCGTGTGCCACGGCGGTTGCCGTCGGATCGACGTGACTGCGCTCGTCCTGCTCGTGGGGGTCCGCCGCAAGGTCGAACAGCATGGTCTCGCCGCTCGAGTATCGGGTGAACTTCATACCGTCGTCCGAGACGACTGTCCGGATCCGATGGGGTATCCGCATCAGGCCCGCCATCGCGGCGCGAACGTCGTCCTCGATCAGCACGTGGTCCCGGACGCGGTCCGATGCGTCGGCAAGGATCGGTGAGAGCGAGCGGCCCTGCACACCGTCGTGGACCGGGATGTCGCACAGGTCCATGAGCGTCGGGCTCAGGTCGATGCTGCTGGCCAACGAGGCGGTCCTGCCCTGACGCTCGGCCGGCGGCGTTCGGGGGTCGACGATCAGCATCGGTATCTGCTGGATGCCCCGGAACGGCATGAACCCCTTCAGCAGCAGCCCATGATCCCCCATCATGTCCCCGTGGTCCGCTGTGAACACCACGATCGTGTTGTCCAGCTGACCGAGGGCCTCGATCGCGGCGAGTATCCGACCGACCCCGTCGTCGATGAACTCGATGGTGCCGTAGTTGGCCGCAGTGGCCTCCTGCACCAGACGATGATCGCCGCCACCGCACACACCGACCCACACCCGCTGATCGCTGGGGTGGAACGACTGGAACCGCCGCAGATACTCCGGGGCGTTGGTCAGCGGGTCGTCGTGTGAGACCGGCAACTCGATGTCATCCGGGCTGTACCGGTCGTACCAGCGACCCGGCGGGGTCATCGGATGATGTGGGTCGGGGAACGAGACCCAGGCGTACCACGGGTCGTCAGCCGTCGCCGCATCGTTGATGAACGAGATGGTCCGCTCGGTGACGAAGTTGGTGCTGTGCAGCTCCTCGTCGTATGGCGGTTCGTACACCTGCCACCACCGGTCCGATCGCCGCTTTGCCGGTGCCTCCGGCGAATACGGCACCACAAGGTCCTCGTACCGGCCGCCCCGATCGAGCGCCCAGTGCAGATGATGGCCGCTCACCTTTGCGCCGTGATCGATCGACAGCTCGACATGTCCGAAGCCGTAGAAGTCGTCCGGCCACTCCGGCAGATCTCCGTCCTCGTACCGTTCCGCATGCTCCAGGCCGTCCCACCGATCGTGGTAGCCGTGATCGACGGTCGGCGTGCGGTCGACCGGCACGACCGCATTGCGGCTCATCCCGTGCTGCAGATGGGACTTGCCGATCAGCGCCGTTCGGTACCCGGCCTCCCGGAACTGACGGACGTGGGTGGCGGCGCCCCACTCCAGCGAACGGTCGTTGAAGATCACCCCGTGCGCACTGGGCAGCCGCCCGGTCATGATCGACGAGCGGTTCGGCATACAGACCGGGTTTGCCACCCAGGCATTCTCGAACACCGTTCCCCGCTC
>JBCCGJ010000201.1:0-10861 GCA_039029335.1 Actinomycetota bacterium
ATGCCCCGGCGCCGGTAGGAAGCGCCGTGCCGGTTGGAAGCTCGGTGCCGGTCGATGGTGTAGTGCCGGTCGATGGCGCCGTGTCGGTCGATGGCGCCGTGTCGGTCGATGGCGTGGTGGCGGATGAAAGCTCGGTGCCGGTTGGTGCCGCCGAGTCGGCTGTGGGGACTGCGATGGGTGCCAGCCCGTTGCGTGGTGACCTGCCGCCGCCTGACCTCAGCCTGCTGCCGCCACCCTCCGGGGAGCCGGACCGCTCCACCCCCAGCCCGTTGGAGGCGCCCTCGTCGTCGGACCGGGTCGGGCCGCCGGACGGTTCCCGGCCGTCGCCCGATCGCGATCAGGACCTGGTTCCCGCATTGGCCTCGGCACCGCTCCACACCCCGCCGGAGATCTCGGACCCGCCCGCGGAGGATGCCGAGGACGGCTCCGCCGCCGAAACGCTCGACGCGGACACGACCCGTCAGTTCTCGGTGAACGGCGAACGGCCGGTTCTGCCGCCCCCGGCTCCGGCCGGAAGCCGCGGCACCGGCGAGGCCGCCGCTGCACCGCCACCACCCGGGAGCCCGTCATCCCCCCAGGATGAAAAACCGCAGGATGGGACTCCGTTGGACCCGGCGCCGCCGTCCGGTCACAACGACCCGATCGACACCGCTGCCGCAGCCGACCCGGCGGTGCCCGGCTCGGATGCCGTTCCTTCGGTCACGGCGCTTCACCCCCTCGCCGACCCCGGGGCCCGAGATTGGCAGGAGCTCGAACCCGGCCCGACTCCGGCGGCCGCTCCAAGCTCCCTGGCCGATCCGGGCGGGTTGCGCTGGGCCGAGCTCGACCCCGCGGCGCCCACCACCGGCCCGCCGTCGCTCGATGACCGTTCGGCGGTTCGGAACGGCATGCCCCCGGTGCCGCCATCGAGCTTGGCGCTGGGGATCTCGGCATCCGAACCGGCCGACGCCGTCGAGGCCCTTGAGCCGGCCGATGTCGTCCAACCACCCGAGGTTGCCGACCACTCCGAGGTTGTCGACTCGGCAGATGCGGCGGATCCGTCCGAGGTTGTCGATTCGGCAGATGCGGTTGGGCAGGTTGACGAGGCTGGGCCGGCTGATGCCGTCGGCACTGCTCTGGAGGTCGGCCCGGTGGGTGCGGCGGACCAGTTCGAGCCGGCTGAGGCGGTTGTCTCGGCTGACGACGTCGGGCCTCCTGAGGTTGTCGGCGCTGACGATGTGGCGGATCCGTCCGAGGTTGTCGAGCCGGCTGATGCGGATGTATCGGCTGATGAGGTTGAGCCGGCTGCGCTGGCCGAGCCGGGGGAGCCGGTCGGACCGGACGGCGGTCCCGGTCCTGTCACCGACGGGCCGTCGGTGGAGGTCGCTGCGGACGATGCCGGCGATGAGCCAGCCGACTGGCTGGACCTTGACCCTGGCGACCTTGACCCTGATGACCTTGACCCTGACAACTTCGAATCGGACGACTTCGACGATGAGCCGGACGGGTTTGCCGACTGGGTCGAGGACACCGACCTGTCACCGTTCACCACAACCGCTGATCTGGCGGTCGTGTTCACCGCACCGGACTTCGACAGCCCACCGGTGGCTCCGGAGTCGCCCGCTGCGGTGATGGACGTCGGCCCGGCCAACTCGGCGTCGCCCCTGGCCACGATGCCGCCGCTGCCTCCTCCCTCGGCGATGCTCCGCCCCGATCGGCTCGACCAGGGGCAGCTGGATCCCGCCGACCAACCAACCGTCCATCGGGTGGCGACCAAATCGGATCTGAAGGACCCGGTGCCCGGCGGTGACGATGCGGGGTCCGGTCGGACGGATCCACCGTCGGCTCAAGAAGACGCGGCCGTGGCCGAGGAGCACACGGCGTCGGACCGCCTCGACTCGACGGACCCGGAATCGTCGGACCTGGACTCGACGGACCTCGACTCGGCGGACCTTGACTCGATGGACCTGGACTCCACGGACCTCGGCGAACCGCCGCGTGGGTTGCCGTCCCCGTTCCCCGGTGAGGACGACCCGGAGTGGAGCGGCTGGTGAGCACAGTCGACCGGTCGCTGGTAAACCGGATCCGCCTCAGCGTCGGCGAACAGCTGAACCAGCTGGCGGCCGAAGCAGAAGCCGCGGGCCGCCCACCCATCCTCGGCGAAAACCGGCGGATGCTGGCCCGCAAGCTCATCGGTGAAGGCCTTGAGGCGGTGGACACCGAAGCGATGAGCCAGGGCCGCCAGGTGATGAGCCAGGAGGCCCGGGACGAGCTGACCAAGTCGGTTGTCGCCGAGCTGTTCGAGCTCGGTCGGATCCAGCAGTACGTCGACGACCCGTCCAACACCGACATCGCCATCAACGGCTACGACACCGTCTGGCTGACAAAACGAAACGGCCAGAAGGTCCGGGCCGCCTCCGTCGCCGACAGCGACGAACACCTCATCGAGATCATCCAGACCGCAGCGCGGCGTGGCCGGTCCGAGCAACGCTGGGATCCCGGCAGCCCCATGCTGGACCTCCAGCTCGCCTCCGGTGACCGGCTGAACGCCATCGCCTGGGTGTCCGGCCGGCCGGCGGTCTCCATCCGCCGTCACGACTTCGACATTCACCGGCTCAAGCAGCTGGTCAGCCTCGGCACCATCCACGAACCACTGTTCCACCTGCTCAAGGCCATGGTCCTCGCCCGGTTCAACATCATCATCGCCGGAGGCACCGGGGCCGGAAAAACCACGCTGCTGCGCTGTCTGCTGAACGAGGTACCACCGAACGAGCGGCTGGTCACGGTGGAGGACTCGCTGGAGATCGGTCTCGAACGATTCGCCGACCTGCACCCCGATCACGTGGACCTCGAAGCCAGGAACGCCAACGTCGAAGGGGTCGGGGCGCTCAGCATGGACGATCTGGCCATCAACGCCCTGCGGATGAACCCGGGTCGGCTGATCGTCGGTGAGGTCCGGGGCGACGAGGCCCTGACGTTGCTGCTGGCGTGCACCCAGGGCAACGACGGTGCGATGTGTACCGTCCACGCCGACTCCTCCGCCGGTGTGTTCGGACGGCTCCAGATGTATCTGGCGATGACCCGGGAGCGATTCGAGCCGGAAGCGGCCAACCTCATGGTCTCCCAGGGCATCGACTGCATCATCCACGTCGCCCGCATGCGGGACGGCACCCGCAGCCTGACCAGCGTTCGAGAGGTCACCGGGGCGGACGGGGAGATGGTCCTCTCCAACGAGATCTACGGCCCGGGGGAGGACGGCAGGGCGATCGCCCGGTTCCGATTCACCGAGGAGCGCATGATCCGCCTCGAGGAGGCCGGCTTCGACCGTCGGTGGTTGGACACCCCGGGGAAGTGGTACGCATGAGCACCCTGGCGATGGCCGGGCTCTGTGCCGGTGTGGCGCTCGGTCTGCTGTTGGCCATTCAGGGCGTGCGGGGCAAGGTCATCCTGCCTGCCGCGGATGCGGTCTTCCCAAGCGGCACCACCACGGCGGTGGCCACCGCCTGGCTCCTCGGGGCGGTGATGATCGGGTTGATGGTTCTGGTGGTTACCCAGTGGGTCGGGGCGGCCGTCGGCCTGGCGGCCATCGTGGTCGGCATTCCCTGGTTCTTCGGCGGCGCCGGACACTCCCGAGCGGAGATCGAGCGGACCCAGGCCATCGCCAGTTGGGCGGAAATGATCCGGGACAACATGGCAGGTGCGGCCGGACTGGAACAGGCGCTGCTCTCAACCGCCGACATCGCCCCACTGCCGATCGCCAAGGAGGTGAAGGCGTTCGCCAACCGGTTGGAGGGCGGGTCCGTCATCGACTCGCTGGTGTACCTCGGCGACCTGCTTCGCCACCCCGCTGCGGACCTGGTGGTCGTCTCGCTGGCCAACGCATCCCGGATGGAGGGCCGGGATCTCGGGCCACTGCTGACCCGCCTGTCGGAGTCCATCCGCGGTGACGTCCGGATGCGGCTCCGGGTCGAGGTCGGCCGGGCGAGGATCCGGACCTCGGCCAAGATCGTGCTCGCCGTCACGCTGTTCACTGTCGGCCTTGTCTACTTCACCTCTCGGGATCTGCTTGCCGTCTACGACACCGCCCAGGGCCAGGGGTGGCTGCTCGGGGTGTTCGCCCTGTTCCTCGCGTCGTTGTGGATGATGAACTACTACGCCGACGTCCAGATGCCGGAGCGTTTCACCGCCCGCGGCCAGTACATGCGGACCGGTGACGGGTCGACGAACCAGCACCGGGGCGAGGGCCGGAGACAGGGCCGTGATCGAGCGAACGGGAGCCGACGGTGACCGGTACCGCAATCGCCACCGTGCTGGCCGCCGGCATCGGCCTGGGCCTCTACCTCTTCCTCCGTGGATTCCGGCGCCGGCCCCAGGACCTGTCCACCACCGTCCAGTCGCTCCAGCGGCCCGGTCGGGCGTCGGCCACCTCGCTGGTTCGCCAGCCGGACCAGAACCTCTCGTCGTTCCAGCGGTACCTGGCGAGGCCGGGCCTCCGCCTGCTGGAGTCGTTCGGTGTTGCCGATGCGGGGCTGCTCGAGGAGCGGCTGCGCATCCTGGACAAATCCCTGGAGCGGCACGCGTACGAGAAGATGCTCGGCGGGTTGGCCGGGCTGTTGCTGCCGATCTTTGTCGCCATGGCCTTCGCGGCCAACGGGCTGAACGTCCCCCCGGTCCTGCTTGTGGTGGTGATGCTCCTGTTGGGCGCAGGTGGTTTCCTCTACCCCGACCTCCCGCTTGGGGAGAAGGTGGCCGACCGGCAGCAGGCGTTCCGCCACTCGCTCTCCAGCTACCTGGACCTGGTCAGCATCATCCTGGCCGGGGGCGGTGGCACCGAGAGTGCCCTGGTCGGCGCGGCCGAAGCGGGCGACGGTTGGGTCTTTGTCGAATTGCGCTCGGCCCTTCGGCGAGGCGAGCTGACCGGTCGGTCCCCGTGGGAGATGTTCGAGGAACTGGGTGAGTACTACGGCATCGACGAGCTGCGGGAGCTTGCGTCGTCGGTCGCCTTGGCCGGTGGGCACGGGGCGCGGGTCCGGCAGTCGCTGGTGGCCAAATCGGAGGCGCTCCGGGTCCAACAGACCGCGGAAATCGAATCCCAGGCCGAGTCCAACACGGAGAAGATGATCATCCCGGTCTCGATCATGGTGCTCGGGCTGATGGTGTTCATCGGGCGTGGTGCGGTGCATGCGATCGGCGGACAGAGCCCGACGGCGCCGCAGGAGCAGACGGTTGACGAGGGGCGTTGAGGTGGCGGGCCAGTCGTCGGAGAACAGAGATCTCAGTAATCAGAAATGGAGAGACACATGCAGGAAGAGGCGAAGAAGACCGATCAGATGGGCGACGTCGACGGTCTCCGCAGTGAGCGGGGAGCAGTCGGCACGGAGATGGCGATTGTGGTCGCCATCGTTGTTGCCATCGCCCTTGCGCTCGGTGCCGTGATGTTCAACTCGGCCGAGGCGCACCAGGACTGCATCCCGGAAACACCGGGTGCCGCCGTCGCCGCCGGTTGCGAATCGGTCGTCGGAGGCTGAGCGACCAACCACCACCGGCTTGTTGATCGACCGACCGGAACGACGTCGACCACCCCTGGGCTGGGACAGGGGTGGTCCGGCGCGTCGGTCGGGCGGTGACCGGCCGCCACGCGGCGAAGCGGGACGTTTTGGTGCCGTGGTGCACCGCTGTCGGGACGATCGGGCGATCACCAGCCTGGAGATGGCCATCATCTTCCCCGCGGTGCTGCTGGTGATCCTGCTGATGTTCCAGATCAGCCTGTACTGGCACACCGCGAACGCCGTCGGGGTTGCGGCCGAGCAGGGCCTGAACGCCGGCCAGGTCTTCCCTGAGGCGGACGGCCAGGCCGAAGCGGAGGCCGAGGCTGCGGCGCTCTTCATCCTCCGGAACTCGGTCAACCTGCAGTCACCGGCCGAGATCCAGGTCCTCCGGACCGCCGGTGGTGACCGGCTTCGGGTCAGCGTCACCGCCCGGACCCCACGGCTGGTCGGTGTCGGGTCCTGGGAGGTCCGCTCGGTGGCCGAGGGGCGCTTCGAAGAGTTTGTACCGGCGGACGAGCGATGAACACCAACGGTTCCCCGAGCCGCAGCGGATCGACCGAGCGGGGGAGCGCCTCGATCGAGTTCGCCATCATCATGAGCGCGCTGATCTTCGGGTTCTTCGGACTTATGATCGTGGCCGGTCGCATCATGAATCAGCAGAACGAGGTGCGGTCCGCCGCCGAAGCCGCAGCCAGGGCGGCAAGCCTGGAACCGACGCTCGGGGACGCTGCGGCCGCGGCGGAGACCGTCGGTTTGGAGAACCTGGCCGACGCCGGGGTCAACTGTCGGAACCCGACGGTCACCATCACCTCACCCGCCGCCGACTTCATCCCCGGCGGTCTGGTGACCGTGACCGTTCGGTGCACCGCATCCTCCCTTGGCACGCTCAGCCTCCCGGACAACGAGTTCTTCCACGAAGCCACCGAAGCCATCGACGTCTACCGGGCGGACCCATGACCCCCGCCGCACGCGTACCGAGCCGGCCCGAACCGGTTGAACCGTCCCGTCAACTGCCTGCCGGGGACGCCGGTGCCGTATCGGTCATGTTTGCGATGCTCGGCTTTGCGATCTTCGCCGCCCTTGCCCTGGTGGTCGATGGTGGCCGACAGCTGGGCGCCCTCACCGAGGCCCAGAACCTGGCCGACAACGCCGCCCGGTTCGGCGCCCAGGAGGTCGACATCGAGCTGTGGCGGGAAACCGGGGTGCCAACGATCGACCCGGCCAGGGCCGAGGCCGAGGTCTTCCTGTTCCTGCAGGACCGTATCGCCAGCGGTTCCATCGATCCGCCTGTCATCACCGTCGTGGAAGACACCGTGACCGTCCAGGTCACCGTCAACCGCCGTCAGTTCTTCTTCCCAACCAGACCGGCCACCGCCACCGAAACGGCGAACGCCCTTGATGGCGTCACGGAGGCAACACCATGATCGCTCGTTTGACCGACCTACTGAAGGGCATCGTCAGCCTGGCGCTGCTGCTCGTCCTGCTCATCGGCATCCCGGCGCTGCTGCTCCTGATCGTCGGCTACCCCTTGCCGACCGAGGCACCGTCCGTCGACCTGATCAGAGCCCATCTGGAGTCCGGTGACATCCCGGATCAGTTCATCATCAAGGCGCTGGCCCTGGTTGTCTGGCTGGTCTGGGCCCAGCTGGCGGTCGCCGTCCTGGCGGAGGTGTTTGCCACCGTTCGGGGACGGGTTGCTCGCCGGGCGCCGGTCCTGCCCGGCCTGCAGCTGATGGCCGGCAAGCTGGTGGCGTCCAGCGTGCTGATCATCTCGGCCCTGTTGCCCAGTCGAACCGCCACGGCGGCACCGATCCACCCCATCGACGTCTCGGAGCTGGCGGTGGAAGTGCCCATCGGTGCACCGCCGGGTTCGGCGGGAGCGTCGATCGTCGCCGATGTTCCCGGCAGTGGGTTGCTCGGTGTTGTCGGCACCGAGGCGGGCGTCGACGGTCGAACCGCTGCCGTCGATGTGGCACCGGGCTGGTACGAGACCAGAAACGGGGACAGCTGGTGGGACATGGCGGAACGGCTGCTCGGTGACGGAATGCGGTGGAGTGAACTGCGGGACCTGAACTCCGGGCGAACCATGCTCACCGGTGAGCTGATCTCCAACCGCACCGAAGACGTGAAGGGCGGCTGGCAGCTCCAGGTTCCTGCCGGCGCCCGAGCCGATCTGCTCGTGAGCGGCTCGCCGGAAACACCGCCTGCGGTGGATCACGGCCCGGAAACCAACCGGGCCGCTCCGACCGCCGAAGATGGGGAGGCCTCCGCAGCCACCGGCCCGGCCGCCCCGGAGGCCGCAACGGCCGCCGGCGTCGACTTCTCCCGGCTGCCTCCGCCGACCGGCGCTGATGGGCACGAACCGCCCGCGGTGTCGGCCGAAGTCGACGAGGTGACCGCGGTGCCTGCCATGTCCGACGCGGCAGACCACGCGGCGGAGGGTGAGGCGGTCCCCACAGCGGTGACCGACGGTCCGGGAACAGAGACGGTTTCGCCGCCCGAGGTGGGCTCGATGCCCGGGACGTCGCCGAGCGGGACGACCGATGACGACGTCCACGTGTCCAGCCCTCTCATCGAGGCCATCAAACCGTTTGCCCTGGTCTACGAGGGGCCGACCGGTGTGACCCCCGGCGAGCATCAGGTCCCGTACCAGGTGGTTGCGGGCGACACGCTCTGGGACATCGCCGAGCGGCACCTCGGCGACCCGTTCCGCTGGCCGGAGATCTTCGAGAACTCGAACGGTTTGACCCAGTCGTTCGGTCGGGTCATCTCCGATCCGAATCTGATCTGGCCGGACTCCATCGTCCTCCTGCCGGAAGGTGCGGTTGCGGTGCCAACCCCCGATCCGGAGCTGGTGGCCGAGGTGGTCGGCCCGCTGGCCCACACCGGTTCCGGACCAGCGCCAGACCAGGGCGTTGGCGGACCGGTCACCGGGGACGACGACCTGGGCGGCGTCCTCCGTCCCGAGGACCTGGAGAACGCAGCGGACGCGGCGGAAGCCGGACTGTCACCTGAGTCGACCTCCGGCGGTACGCCGGAGGAGGACCCGCCCGACCCGGATCGGCCCCGCGGTGAGGAATCGGCGGAGGAGGACCCGTCCGGTCTTGCGGCGCTGCTGTCCCGTCCCGCCGGGGCGGCGTTCGGTGCCGGTGGGCTGCTGGTGGCAACCGGCCTGCTCGGCCTGCTTCGCCGGTCCCGTCGGTTGCGACAGACCGAAGCCGGGCCCCGCACCGTTCCCGCACCGCCACCCGTTGAGCTGGTCGACGTGGAGACCGTGCTGCGCAACAGCGCCGATCGGCGGGCTGCCGTGTCGGTCCACCACCTGATCGCCTCCCTCGCCGATCGCCCCATCGTGCCGGGCGAACCGGTGGCCACCCCGGAGGTGATCCGTATCGGGGCGGATCGGGTCGAGGTGATCCAGCACGGCGCGGATCCGGATCTCCCGCCGCCGTGGGTTGCGGCCACCAACCAGACCATCGAGGCGCTCGGCGGCAAGTCCCTGGCGGTGCTGCCCGCCGAATCCCACCCGGACGGCCGGGACGGGGAGGAGACCCGATCCGCAGCGCCACTGTGTGTCACGGTTGGCGGCGGTCTGTTGCTCAACCTGGAGGCCGCCGGAGTGGTGGCCATCGACGGCACCGTCGAGGCATCGGCTTCGCTGGTCCGGTCGATGGTGCACGAACTGGCCACCGGGCCCGCTCGCCGGATCGTGGACATCCGGGTCTCCCGGCGGCTGCCCGGCGCCGACCTCCACGATCATGTCCGTTGCGGTCCGCTGGACGATCTGGTGGAGGAGCTCACCCCGTGGTTCGAGGATGTGGACCTCGGCGTGACCGCCGCCGAGGCGTTCAGCAGCTACGCCCTCCGGGCTGCGGGCGATGACCATGCCATTCCCAACCCGAAGGTCATCTTCGCCGACGTCTCCGAGGTTGCCGCCCTGGCCCCGATCCTCGCCAGGGCAACCCGGCAGACCACCCCGTTGGCGGTGGTGGTGACCGGCGACGGGAACCAACTGGAGCACCTCAACCGTCTGCAACAGGTGCCGCCGGTCACCGTTGTCATCGACGGTGGGACCAGCACCGTTTTGCCCTACGGCGTCACCGCCGCCGTCCAGCAGCTGGACGCCGATCTGCTGCTCGGCGCCGAGGCGTTGATCACCCACGCCGGGCGAGCGCCGATGATTCACCGAGACGACGATCAGGCCACGATCCTGCCGGCGGCCGACCACCCGACCGATCCGGCGAACGCCGCCACCGAGGAGACCCCGGAGCACGAGATCGTCACCGAACAGCCGGAGGGGGAGAACGAGGTCACCGATCAGGCCGAAGACGGCGAATCGGGCATCCTCATCCGGGTGCTCGGCCCTGTGGAGATCGACGGCGGCCCAGACGATCTCTCCGAGGAGGAGCGGTCGGTACTGACGTTCCTGGCTCTCGTCGGGCCGTCCACCTCCGAGCAACTGCTCGATGCCGTCTGGCCGGACGGTGCGGCGAGGCACGAGGTGGCCGCCGGGGATGGCCCGTCTGGCGGTGCCGATGTCGATGTCGACCTTGATGTCGGCGTTGCGGACCGGACCGTCGCGTCGCTGCGGGCAAAGCTCGGAGTGCTGCTGCCGGAGTCGACGGACGGTCGGCACCGGGTCCGGTCGGTCATCACCGACCTCGGTTCGGCCCGCCGATGGCTCACCCAGGCCCAGGCCATGTCCGGCGACCGGGCCAGGAACCTCATGGAGTTGGCGCTGGCCGACGTCCGCGGTGTGCCCTTCGACGGGGTCTCTCCGAAGTTCTGGCAGTGGATCGAGGATCACCGGCTGGCCGTTGCCACCCAGGCAACGTCGTTGCTGACCGACGCCTGTTTCGATCTGTGTGATGCGGCCTATGCCGGCGGCGAGCTGCAGCTGGCGACCTGGGCCTGCGAGGTTGCCGCGCTGGTCGATCCCGTCCACGAGACCGTGGCCATCAGGCGAGCCCAGCTCCTCGGGGTGGCAGGACGCCACGACGACGCCGAGTCGTTCGTGGAGCGGTGGGAGGCGGAGTACACCCGGCTTGTCGATCGGACGGCGCCGGTCGGACCCCGATCGGCGCTTGTCCAGCGGGAGGCGGTGGGACAGCATGTCGGCTGACGAACTGGTTGTGGAGTTCCTGGGGGAGGAGTACCCGGTGTCGCGGGACCGGCCGTTCTGCTTCGGCAGGAGCGCCGACCTGTCCGTCGACGACAACCCCCACCTCCATCGCCGGCTCGGCCTGTTCGATTATGCGGACGGGATGTGGTGGCTGCACAACGTCGGCACCGTGCTCACCGTCGAGGTGATCGACCGCAACTCGCCCTCTCGG
>JBCCGJ010000202.1:0-10776 GCA_039029335.1 Actinomycetota bacterium
CCGGACCCCGGGGACGGCGCATCGATGTAGCGGATGTCCATCGGCCGGTCCTCACCGAACCAATCCCCGGGCTCCAGGTCGGGGTGGGCGTCGCAGAACTCGACGTAGGTGGTGGTGACCTCGTCCGGCTCCGGCAACCGACCCGGGTCGACGTCCATCGTCGGCTGGAATTCGAACCCGTCCTCCGGCACGTGGAGTGACAGCATGGCCCGGAACACCTCCTTGCCGCCCTGGCTGCCGATGACCGTCCGATTGGAGAACGATCGGCCGTCCCGGACCCGCTCGACCAGCCACTCCGTCGGCTGGTCGACGTCTCCCGGTCTGAGGAACAGTCCGTGGAAGGAGTTGACGAAGCGGTCGTCGGCGACCGTCCGGTAGGCGGCCATGACCGCCTGGGCCATGAACTGGCCGCCGTAGGTTCGGCCGCCGCGCTCGGGCGACGGCGGGCCGATGTGGTGGTCCGTCGACGACCCCGGCCCAAGGTCGATCAGCGCGGCAAATGCGTTCGGGTTGTCAGCCATCGAGGTCAGTGTCGCGTCAGGAGCCGATCCCGGCCAGTTCCGCGTAGGAGGAGAGTCCCTCCTCGAACGTGGCGGTCGGCAGGAGGGGCGCCAGGACCAGCTCGTCGACCCCGAGGGCGCGGGCGGCCTCGATCTTTGTCGCCGTCTTCTCCGGGTCGCCGCCGATCGGCAGGCCGAGCTTCAGGCTGAAGCCGTCGTCTGCCGCCGAGCGGTTGTGGTCGGCGAGGATGCCGTTGAGCTGGTCCAGGCGCGGTTCCAGTTCGCCGTGGGCCCACCACCCGTACCATCCGTCACCGACCCGGGCGGCCCGCCCCATCGCCGCCGCCGAGTCCCCGCCGATGATGAGCGGCGGTCCGCCCGGGGTCAGCGGTTTTGGATTGAGGACCAGATTGTCGAACTCCAGGAACTCCCCGGAGAAGCTGGCCCGGTCCTCGGTCCAGACCAGTTTGATCGCCTCGAGGTACTCGTCCATGCGCTTGCCCCGCCTGGCGAACGGCACCCCGAGCGCGGCGTACTCCTCCCACGACCAGCCAACGCCGACCCCGAACTCGAACCGGCCGCCGGTGAGGTGATCAAGGCTCAGCACCTCCTTGGCCGTCAGCAGGGCCGGGCGCTGGGGAAGGATCAGCACCCCGGTCAGGAATCGCAGCGTGCTGGTCACCCCGGCCGCGGCCTGGAAGGCGAACAGCGGATCGTAGAGGCCGGTGTCCGGTCCCCAGTTGGCCGACCCGTCCCTGGTGTAGGGGTACTTCGATTCGTAGGAGGCGAAGAACACCACGTGTTCCGGGGCGACCAGCGAGCGGTAACCCAACTCCTCCGCCGCCGTGGCAAACGCCTTGACAAAGCCAAGGTCGCGCTTCGGGGTTGTGCCGAACATGCCGGCGATGCTGATGTCCACGGTCCGCTCCTGTTCCCCTTCTCGGCCCCGGCCGGCGCCTCGGCAACGAGCCTAGCCCCCGGTGGTATTTCGCCGGAACCACAAACGGTTCAGGGCAGTGCGTCCGGGTCGCCGAAATTTGGGCTCACGGCCCACAAAATTTGTGGCTGACGAGCCCAAATTTTGCGGGTGGCGCCGCGGCCTTAGAGGCTGGCTGCCGGGATCTCCTGTTTCATCCTGGCCCGGTAGTCGTCCAGTTCGGCCAGCACCGCATCGTCCATGGCCGGTACCTCGTAGCGGGCGAGGGCTCGGCGGGCCATGTCGACACCCCGCTGGTTGGCGTCGACCGCCCCCGCGGCGTTCCACTGCTCGTAGCTGTCGCCGTCCATCAGGTCCGGCATGAAGAACGCATCCTCGAAGTTGGCCAGGGTGTGTTCGGTGCCGAGGAAGTGGTCGCCAGGTTCGATCTCGCGGACCGCGCCCATCGCCGGGTCGAGTTCGTCCATGTTCACCCCGCGGCCGAGCCGGTACATCATCCGCATCTGTTCCCCGTCCAGCATCGCCTTTGCATAGCTCTGGCACAGCGCGCTTTCCAGGTACCCCGTTGTCGACAGGACGAAGTTGGCCCCGGCAAGCAGCACACCGTACATGTTCCTTGCGGACTCGTACCCGGCCTGGGCGTCCACCAACTTGGACGACGAGCAGCCGCCGCTGCAGCGCCAGGGCAGTTTGTAGAACCGGGCCAGCTGCCCGACCAGGAGGTTGATGTGGTCGATCTCCGGCGTGCCGGCGAGCGGGGCACCGGTGTTCATGGCCACGGTGGCGGTCCACTGGCCGTACACCGCAGGCGAGCCGGGCCGGACGAGCTGCATGAATGCAACACCGGCGAGGGCCTCGGCGCTCAGCTGGGCCACGGCGCCGACCGTGCTGGCCGGGGTGCTGGCCCCGCCAAGAACAAACGGGCTGAACAGCATGGCCTGGTTGGCCGAGGCGTAGACCTTTGCCGCGTCCAGCATCGTCTGGTCCCACACCAGCGGCGAGTTGCAGTTGGCCAGCGAGGTGCTGACCGTGGTGTCTCGGACCACGTCGTGGCCGAAGACGATGCCCATCATGTGCAGCGACTGCTCCGCCCGTTCCCGTGAGGTGACCGCGCCCATCAGCGGTTTGTCGCTGTAGCGGAGCAAGCTGTAGGTCATGTCGAGGTGTCGGTGGGCGACCGGCACGTCCATCGGTTCACACAGCACGCCCCCGGTCATGTGCATCGCCGGTTCCAGGTAGGCGATCTTGGCGAAGTTGTCGAAGTCCTCCATGGTGGCGCTCCGGCGACGGTTGTCCATGTCCAGCACAAACGGGGCGCCGTACGCCGGGGTGAACACGGTTTTTGTTCCGCCGAGCGTCACCGAGTGGGCGGGGTTCCTGGCCGTCATCGTGTAGGACTCCGGCGCGGTTGCGATCAGCTCCATCAGATGATGGCGATCGATACGCACCCGGTACCCGTCAACCGTTGCCCCCGCCGCGGCCCACATCGCCACGGACTCGTCGTCCCGGAAGTCGATCCCGACCTCCTCCAACAGGGTCATTGACGCGTCATGGATGCGCAGCAGCTCCTCATGGGGGACAATGTCCAGGTAGGGGATACCCCGGTCGAGCTCAGGGAGCCACGCCACCTCGTTGTTCTCTCGTGCCGCTCGTCTGGCGTCTCGGCCGCGGCGCCGCTTCGGGCCGCCGGTCTCGCCCGGTCCGGAATCACTCATGCCGCCATCGTATGAAAGCAAACGAGGTCATGACAAATATTGACGCTGCGGTGCTGTGTGTATGACACTTTCTTGATGGCGGACAGGTGGTTCCAACCAGTGCAGCAGGAACGGACTCGATGACCAAATCCACGAAGACGCTGCGAGGCGTGATCGTCGCTGTGGCCATGCCGATGACCGATGCCGGGGAGACCATCGACGAGCCTGCGCTTCTCGACCACCTGGACTGGCTGATCGACGCCGGCGTGCACGGGCTGCTTGTCCTGTCGGGCACCGGCGAGTACGCCTACCTCCGCCCCGAGGAGCGGCGGCGGGTGGTTGAGGTGTGCCTTCCCCACATCGACGGGCGGGTGCCGGTGATGGTCCAGACGTCGGAGATGAGCGCGTCCGACACGATTGAAACCACAAAACACGCGGTCGAACACGGTGCGGACGCGGTGATGATCCTGCCGCCGTGGCTGGAGAGCCCCAACGACCGGGGGATGCTCTACCACTACGAACAGGTGGCCAGGGCCGTTCCGATCGACATCGCGCTCTACAACACACCGGCGGCCAGCGGTGTCGAGATCACCCCCGCCCTGTACCGGCAGCTGGTCTCGATCGACAACATCCGGTACATGAAGGACAGCCAGGGCGACCTCAGCCGGATCCAGAAGCTGGCGGCGATCAGCGAGGGGCAGTCCGCATCGGTGCTGTGCGGTGTTGACCCGCTTGCGCCGTATGCGCTGATGGCCGGTGCGGACGGCATGATCTGGGGCTGTGCGAACATCATGCCGCACGAGTGTGTGCAGCTTGTCGAACACCTCGACGCCGGCCGGACAACGGAGGCGCTCGACCTGTGGCGGCTGATGTGGCCGACCAACGCCTTCATGTGGGAGAACGACCTGGATGTCGGGTTCCTGCCCGGGGTCAAAACCGCAACCGAGATGATCGGCCGCAAGATGGGTCCGCTGCGTCGGCCCCAGATGCCGGTGACCGGTGCGGGGCGGACGGCGATCGCCGGCTGCCTCTCCAGCCTGCCGATAAACGGCATCGATCGATCGCGGCTGAGCTGGCGGGAGTGGACCGACGAACAGGACTGGTTGGTCAACCGAGGAGGAAATCGATGACCGCTGCGCAGAACGGCGCCGCACTGCTCGGCGGGATGGACGTATCCGGCGATCCGGTCATCGGCGGGCGATCCGTCGAACCGGCGGACGGGCAACGCTTCCCGACCGTCAACCCGGCCACCGGGCAGGAGATCGCAACCGTCGGCCGTTGCGGGAGCGAAGACGTCGACCGGGCGGTCGCTGCGGCCCGCCAGGCCCTGGCCGGACCGTGGGGCAGGATGGCCCCGGCCGACCGCAAACGGTTACTGCAGCGGTTCGCCACCCTGGTGGAGGCCACCAGCACCGAGCTGGCCACCATCGAAACGATCGAGGGTGGCAAGCCCATCACCGACACCACCGAGATCGACCTGGTGGAGACCGTCGATACCCTCCGCTGGCACGCCGAGGCGGCGGACAAGCTCAACGACGAGCTGACCCCGAGCGGACCGGGCATCGTGTCGATGGTGGTCCGGGAACCGATCGGGGTTGTGGCCTGCGTGCTCCCGTGGAACTTCCCGCTGCTGATGGCGGCCTGGAAGCTCGGCCCGATCCTGGCGACCGGCAACACCTGTGTGCTGAAGCCGGCGGAGCAGACCTCGCTGTCCACCATCCGGCTGGCCAAGCTAGCGGCCGATGCAGGCATTCCCGACGGGGTGATCAACGTGATCACCGGCTACGGGCCAGAGGTGGGCGAACCGCTCGGTCGGCACGCCGGCGTCAACGCGGTTGCGTTCACCGGCTCGACGGAGACCGGTCGGCGGTTCCTCCACTACGCAGCGGACAGCAACCTCAAGCGGGTGCTCCTGGAGTGCGGTGGCAAGAACCCGATGATCGTCATGGCCGACGCCCCGGACCTGGACTCGGTTGCCGAACACGCCGCAACGTCGATCTTCTGGAACGGCGGTCAGAACTGCTCGTCGAACTCCCGGTTGATCGTGCACCGCTCGCTGGCCGACGACCTGGTCGGGCTGCTGGCGGAGAAGTCCCGGGAGTGGGTGGTCGGTGATCCGCTCGACCCGGCAACCCGCATCGGGGCGATGGTTGAGGCCGAACACCTCGACAAGGTGCTCGGCGGGATCGCCGCCGGTCGTGACGCCGGCAGTCGTTGCGTGCTGGGCGGGAACCGAACCCTGGAACACACCGGCGGGTACTTCGTCGAACCGACGATCTTCGACGAGGTGGCAGAGGGGACCACGCTGGCGACGGACGAGATCTTCGGACCGGTGCTTGCGGTCTCCACCTTCGACCATCCGGAACAGGCCATCGCCATGGCCAACGCCACCCCGTACGGACTCGCGGCGTCGGTCTTCACCGCGGACCTCCGGACCGCCCACCTGGCGGCTCGGGCGGTCAACGCCGGAACCGTGACCGTCAACACCTACGGCGAGGGCGACGCCGCCACCCCGTTCGGTGGGTTCGGACTCTCCGGGTTCGGGGGTCGGGACAACTCGATCCACGCCCACCATCAGTACACCGAACTCAAAACCGTCTGGATCGATCTGACATGAGTGGCCGGCCATGACCGACCGGTCGAACGGAAGCCGACCGGTCACGCTGCTGCCGGTGACCGACCGGTCGAACGGCTGGTACGAGCTGATGGGGACGCCGCCGGAACCGGCGGTTCTGACCGGCGCCGTCACCGCGGACTACGTGGTGATCGGTGGCGGCTACTCCGGGCTTGCGGTCACCAGGCGGCTTGCCGAACTGGATCCGGCCGCGTCGGTCGTCCTGCTTGACGGCGAGCGCATCGGCAACAACGCGGCAGGCCGATCGTCGGGTTTTGCCATCGACCACGCCCACAACCTGCGGGCCAAGAGCTTCGCGGACGCAAAGCAGGAGGCGATGGCCGCGGTGGCGATGAACCGGGCGGGCCTGGCCTACCTCGACCAGACGATCGCGGCCAACAACATCGACTGCGAGTGGCGCAAGGAGGGCAAGTACCACGCGGCGGCGACCGACCGGGGCGAGCGGATGCTGGGCGACTTCGCCAACGGTCTGGAGGCCATCGACGAGGACCACCGCCACCTCGATGCCGACGAGTGTGCCGACGTCTTTGGCACCACGTTCTATCGCAAAGCCATCCACGCCCCCCACAGCTACCTGGTCCAGCCGGCCAAGATGGTCCGCGGCCTGGCCGACACGATGCCCGACAACGTGACGGTCTACGAGGACTCGATGGTGCGTTCCACCAACCTGAGCGCAGACGGTCAGGAGCCGCACACGGTCCACACCGCTCGGGGTTCGGTCACCGCCCCGATCGTTGTGCTGGCCAACAACGGGTTCATCGAAGGATTCGGTTTTCTGACCAACCGGCTGATCCCGTTGATCACCTGGGGTTCGATGACCAGGGAGCTGACCGAGGAGGAGTCGGCCAGGATCGGCGGGGCGGCAAGCTACGGGATCATCGCCGCCCATCCCGCCGGGACCTCCGTGCGCCGGGTCACCACCCCGGACAACCGCATCCTGGTCCGGAACATCTTCTCCTTCGCAAAACGATCCGACTTCGTTCGCGGTAAGGAGCGGATGGCACGGAATCACCGCAAGTCCTTCGAGGCTCGCTGGCCGGAGCTTGCCGACGTACCGTTCGAACACAGCTGGGGTGGTGCGCTGAGCCTGTCCCGGAACGGTGAGACGGTCTTTGGCGAGTTGGCCCCCAACGTCTACGGGACCGTGGTTCACAACGGCGTCGGCATCGCCAGGGGGACCATCAGCGGCAAGCTGCTGGCGGAGCTGATCATGGGCCACGAATCCGAGCTGTTGGCCGGGATGACCCGAAAGGGCCGACCGAACCGCCGGCTGCCGTTCCAAAACCTGGGAGTCCGGATCAACATCAGAGCCCGCCGCTTCATCGCCGGTGCCGAGGAGTAGACAGGAGTGACGCTGCTATGACCGATCAGACCGGCTCGTCTTCCGAGCATCGCCCCCTGCGGTCAACGCCCATGCGGCTCGACGTCGAATCGCTGCGTTGCCTCCAGGTCGTCGTGGAGACCGGCGGCTTCACCGGAGCCGCAAGCAGGCTTGGGTTGACCCAGAGCGCCGTAAGCTGGAAGATCAAACGCCTCGAGGAGCGCGTCGGCCTTGAGCTCATCAAGCGGGGCCGGCACATGGAGGCCACCCCGGACGGTCAGGACCTGCTCCGGTACGCGGCCAGGATCGTCGACGCCCACGACGAGGCGGTCAGTCATCTGAGCCGATCGGACCTCGAGGGGGTCGTCCGGGTCGGGACGAACCAGGATCTGCACGGTCGGGATCTGGCAGACGTGTTCGCCCGATTCGGCCGGGCTCACCCGGGGGTCAGCCTGGAGGTGCGGGTCCACCTCAGCGGCATCGTGAAGGAATGGCTCGACGACGGTGAGGTCCAGGTGGCGGTGCTGCAGCTGCCGCTCGACGAGGTGCGGCCGGATGATGTTGTGCTGTGGCAGGAACCGGTCCACTGGATGACCGGCCGTGGATTCCGCCACGCCGGGGCGGCGCAAAACCGTCCGGCGGACGAACCGATTCCGATCGTGACCTTCGGCCCCGGCCTCGCCTACCTCGATTTGGCCGAGGAGTCACTCGCTCGCGCCGGGTTCCGTTGGCGGGTTGCGCTGGAGTGCCCGATGCTGTCCGGCGTCCAGAGCGCGGTCGAGTCGGGGTTGGGCATTGCGCCGCTCAACAGCGGCAACATCACCGACGGCATGGCCCAGTGGGAACACGACGGCCGTTGCCCCATGCCAGATGTCTGCCAGGTGGTGCGGACCGGCGGCGAGGACCGGCCGGAGATCCTGGCCCTCCGGGATTCGGTCTCCGACGCGATGCGTGGACGGTGAGGGCCCAACAGGTTAGGGGTCCGGCAGGTGAGGGCCGACGGGTCAGGCCTGCTCGGCGTGGTGCCGGACCGCGGTGATCGCCGGCAGTAGCACGTCCGCCGTCACGGTCTCGGTTGACCCCACCAGGTAGATCAGATGCCAGCGGGGACCAAGCTGGAACGCGGCGCCCAATGACACCAGATCCTCGTCGGCCTCACCGGGCTGGTCGCCCGGTTCGGTGAAGTGCTGGACGAATCCCCGAACCCCGGGAAGCGCGGGGATGTCGAAGAACTTCCCGCCGTAGCCGCCGATGGTGATCAGCCCGTCCTCCAGGTAGAACTCGGCTTCCGCCGCATCTTCGAAGTGGTAGACCGACATGACCGCCACGTCGTTGGTGTCGTTGCGGAACGCCCGGGTCCAGCCGCCGGCAAATCCCCTGGTCTCCAGAAGCGCCACCTCCTCGGTCGGGTCCGGTTGGATCTGTGACGCCGCAGTGAGGTCGAGGAAGCGATCTGCCATCGGATCGTCGATGGTGATGAACCCGTCGAGCTCGGTCGGCAGCGACGCGGCCAGAGCGTCCGGCTCGGTGCTCAGCAGCGCGGGCGCTACGGGATCCGTACCCTCCTCGATCGGTCGGGGGGCTGTTGCCGGGGTTGTTGCGGTTCGCACCACATCCTCCAGTCTGACGGGAACGGTCGGTGGGGTCGGTTCGGTCGGCGCCTGGCCGTCGAGTTGTGCTTGGATTGTCTGCGCCGTGGTGGACGGGGCCAGGGATGCGGCGGCAGTGGTGGCGGTGACCGGCACGGTCGCCACGGTGGTCGATGGGGACGTGGAAGACGGTCCCGGTGGCTGATCCTCAGCCGGGGGCTGGGCCGCCTGTCCGCCGGCGGTGCTGCACCCTGCCAGGACCGACAATCCAACCAGCAATCCGATCAGCAGCGCTCCGGCCCCGCTCAGCGCGGTCCAGTTCGACCGCTGCCCGGCCCGCAGCCTGCCGAACCACGCGGTGTGGGCGGCCGGATCACCGGCTCTGGAGGCCAGGGCGGAGGCGGCGACGGTGACGGTCAGACGGACAGAACCGAATCCGGCACCGACGGCGGCGCCGGTCCAGGGGCCGATCAGCGACGCGGCGATCAGGGTCGACCACCAGGTCCAGGTGGATAGGATGGTCAGCGGGCCGACACCGAGCCGGGCGCCGTAGAGAACGGCGACGACTCGCTGATCCAGCAGCCTGCCCCACTCCTGTGGCACCTGGCGGCCGGATGTGGGCGGTGCCGGTTTACCGGCGGTCAACCGGATGACGTCGAGGCCCACGCCGGCACCGACGACGGCCGAGACGGCGAGCAGCCCCGGCGGTTCCATCCCGATGGCCGAGGCAACCGCCGGGAACGGCAGTGCGGCCACAAACCCCACAAGGGCTCCGGACAGGGTGCCGGAGGCGATGATCAGGCCACCGACCACCAGTCTGGTTCGCCCTCGGACCGAGGGCACAAGGGTCTCCGCGACCGAGAGACCTCAGGGGGACCAGAGGGTGTGGACGGCGGCCAAACAGGCAACGCCGAGGAGCAGGATGAGCGACGGGTTCATGGCGGGATCAGATGTGGATCAGCAGGCGGAGATCACGGGGCGGAGATCAGGCGCTGGGGTCCGGACGCCCTCAGCGACGGAACGTCTGGCCCTGGGTGGTCCAGTAGTTCGGTGGGCTCTCGCTTCCCCAGGTGAGCGCGCCGTCGGTCCGGGCCATGCCCAGCGGTCGTTCCGCCAGTGGCTGGCGGATGACCGGCAGGCCCTGCCCGGCGACACCCTGCAGCTGATCGGCCCGGAAGCCGTTCGCTGCGGACTGGAGCTTCCAGTACTCCTCGGTGATGAGCTGGCCGGGGCCGACCATGTAGAAGATCTCGGCCAGCTCGCCGTACCGGAGGGAGTGATCCTGGATCCAGCTCTCCAGCGGTCCCAGCCGGTCGAGCGGGTGCAGCACAAGCGGCACACCGAGGTTCACCAGCCCGACGGCGTCCGAGCTTCCGGACGGGGCGATGGCGATCCGGTTCGGCGACACGTGGGGGATGGCCGCAGCGAGGTCGGCCAGTTCGATCGACAAGTCGACCGCCGAGGTGGCGACGGTCCGGTTTCCGCTGACCGCAACCTCTGCGGGCTCGGGACCGACGTAGAGCGTGGGATACCCGATGGCCAGTGCGGTGGCCGATCCGACAACCAGCGGGTACCCGCCCAGGGCGGCGAACGCCGCGGCGGCCGGGGCCACCTCCGCCGAGAGTCCGGCGGCTTCCACGGTCACGGTCCGGTGGATGTCGTTGATCTTGGTGATGTGGTCGGCGACCTGTTGGCTGATGGTGGCCAGGTCCGATGCGGTCGTCACCTGGTCGACCGTGAACCCGGCGGCGGTCAGCGTCCCTGTTGCGGACACCGGACCGACGGCTATGACCTCGGTGACGCCCAGTGAGTTGAGCAGCGCGATGTCCTCGGCCGAGGCGCCGTTCGGTCCGATACCGAGCAGCGGTATCCCCAGGGTCCCCGCCAGCGGGGCGGCGATGTACTGCATCCAGCGGTCGCTGTCGTCGGCAACGACGGCCTTGGTGGCAGAGGCGTGGCCGAGCTGCACCGCGGCATGGTGGTAGCCGGTTGCGCCCGCCCACTCGAGAGGGGTCAGCGCCACGTTGAGCACGCGGGGGTCGGTGCCACAGCTTTCGACGATGCAGCGAACGTTTGTGCCGCTGGGGCAGTAGCCGTGAA
>JBCCGJ010000203.1:0-10756 GCA_039029335.1 Actinomycetota bacterium
GACGTCCCCGCTGTAACCCGGGGCGGCCCGGACAACAAAGGCGTACTGGGTTCCGGCGGTGAGGGTAAGCGGCTCGACCGACCCCTCGGCCCAGACCGCGTTCCGGTAGTTGGCCACCGCATCGGTCGACGCTTGGACGGAACGGAGCACCTCGCCGTCCATGGTGGTCATCTCCAGGATCACCGCTCCACCGGCCTGGGCGCCGACCCGGGCGGCGAACTGTGAAACGGTCCGGTCCTCGGGGACGGTGATGGTGGTCCGTATGGCGGACGAGCCGGTCAGGGCAAAGGTGCCGCGGGCCTCGTACTGCATGAATCCCTGACCCTGGGTGTTGCCGTCCGTATAGGTGACCTCGAAGATCGGTGTCTGGCGATGGCCCTCCGGATGGGCGTCGGCCAGCCGCCAGCCGTCGCCGGAGGACTGAACAAAACCGAACTCACTCCGGGCGGCGGGGCTGGGGATTGGTTCGCTGCCCTGCAGCGAATCCGGCAGCAGGTCGATGACCAGGTCGAGGCTGACGTAGTTGTTCGTCGGGTCCGGGTCCAGGTTCTGGAACACGATGTGGTAGTCCTGACCGGCCACAACCGGGATCGGCTCGCTGAAGTCCCAGCGGCCGAACAGCGTGTCCCGCACATAGGAGGAGCGGTCGCCGATGATGGCCCCGCCGTTGAGACCGAACGTGGCCTCGGCCCGGCCGGCGAACAGGTTTGCCTCATCGGGCAGGCCGCTGCCGTCGTCGGGGGCGACGGTCATCAACACGGTGCCGCCGGTGCCATTTGCGTAGCCGGTGCGGGAGGTGTTGACGATGTAGTAGAGGCGGACGGAGTCAACTTCACCCGTGCGGTCCGCGGTGAATCGGTAGGTCGCCCGGTTGGTCCGGAGTGGGACGTTCGACAGTGAGGTCATGCCGACGATGGAGATGGGGACGTCCGCCGCGGCCTGGATCTGATCGGTGATCGGCTGTTCGTCGGGGTCTTCCTGATCGGTGCTGTCCGCCGCATCATCGGTGGACGCGTCCGACTCGTCATCGACCTCCACCGAGACCGCGGTGCCGACGCCCTGGTCCCCTGCGGTTTCCTCGCCGTCACCGACGTCGACGTCGAGGGTGGCCTTGCCGTCATCGGTCTGCCCGTCCGCACCGGCGCTGGCCTGACCGCCACCGGGCCCGGCCTGGTCATCGAGCGTGTCGGACTGGCGATTCTGCAGCAAAAACACGGCGCCGCCGGCAATCGCCAGCAGCAGAACGAGCCCAACGAACAACCGGGCCCGGCGGGGCGGCGGGTCTGCGACGTCGGCCGGGATGGTCCCGTTGTCCGGCGGGTCGATGGCGTCGATCGGGTCAGCCGCGTTGGTCATCCCGCCAGAGTTTTCCGTGTCTACCGTTGCCATCGTTCCACCAATCGCGGCGCCTCATAGAGCATAGGCCGAGGCGTCAGCGATCCGTTGGCGCCTCGGCCGTCCTGCGACCGCGGTTGGTGTCAGACGCGCCCGTCGTCGAGTTCGGCAAGGTCCACGATGGTCTCGTCGAAGTCCACATCGTGTCCATTGCCGGCAACCCCGTTGCCATTGGTTGCCGCAGGCGCTCGATCCTGGAACCAGTCCTCGTCGGACTCGTCACCCCGGCCGTTCATCTCGACCGGCATGTCCTCGTCCGCCGCCGCGTCGACGGCGTCAACCGGCGGATCTTCGTCCGGTTCATGCGCGTCGGCATCGGCCACATCGTCTCCGCCGGCCTGGGCGACTTCGACCGCCTCTGCGTCACCGTCGGTATCGGTGGCGGCGTCGATTTCTGCCTCGACCTGGTCGGCGTCCGTTCCGGTGTCGGCGTCGATCTCGGCGTCGGCGTCGGTGGCCTGAGCCTCCTCCGCAACCGCCTCGGGCTCGGGGTCTTCGACGACGGCATCAGCGATCTCGGCGTCTTCGACGACGACGTCGGCGATCTCCGCCTCCTCGATGGTTCCGTCCCCGGCGTCGGGTGGATCGGCATCGTCGAGGTCGAACTCGATGGCGGCCGCCTGTGCAGCCTCGATGGTGGCCAGGTCGATCTGGATCGTGTCGATCTGCTCCATCTCGACCTCGTCAAAATCTCCAGGATCGTCGGTCGGGAGAATCACAAATCCGTCCTCGGCCGGACCGAGGTGGTCCCCGTTCGTTAACCCGGCACCCCCGCCGTTCAAGCCCCCCTCGCCGTCGTAAGGCGCAGCGTCCGGGACCGCTTCGAAGATCGGCACGGACGGTTCGACATCGCCGTTGTCATCACCAACGTCGAACAGCCCGCCCTGGACGGGCTCCTCGTCGAAGTAGTCCTCGTCCAGGGGATCGTCGTCGAAGGGCTCAACCTCGACGTCGGCCGCGTCGACGATTTCACCCTCCGCCGGTTCGAGCTCATCCAGCTCGACAAACGACGGGTCGATCTGGGGTTGCTCGATGACGGCTAGCTCCACCGCCATCGACTCCACCGCTGTCAAATCGGATGTGGCGTCCGGATCGGGCACCGTCTGGTCAGCCACGGTCTGCTCCGGCGCTGCGGCGGCCGCCTGACCGGCCTCGATGTCGGCAACGGCGGTGTGGTCCTGAGTTGCGTCCGTGGCGGCTGCGGTTGCCGCACCGCCGGCAACGGTCTCGGCGGCCTGTGCGGTCTCGGTTGGCAGGTCGGCGGTCCGCAGTCCTTCGTCAACGTTGAGGACCGGAGGCAGATTGCGGGCTGCCTGACGGCGGGCCCGGACCTGCTGTCTGACGGTGCTTCGCTGTCGGGGCACGCCGAGCAGAACAACACCGACCACCCGGGCTTTGACCTGGTCGAGGACGGTCAGCGCGTCCCGAAGCTCCTGTTCGGAGGTCCGCTTGGCCCTGGCGAGCAGAATCACCCCGTCAACCTGCCGAGCCAGCGTGTGGGATTCGGGGACACCGAGCAGGGGAGGGGTGTCGATGACGATCATGTCGGCCTGGGTCCCCATCCAGCGCAGAGTTCCGAGGAACCGGCGGGACGCAACAAACGCCGCCGGGTTGGGTGGCACGGTCCCGGTCGGGAGGACCACCACATCTTCGCTTTCGTCCCCGGGAACCGACCGGGCCACCCGTGACGCTTCGATTTCCCGCCTGATCAGGTTCGACAGACCGGGTTCACGGGCGACACCGAAGATTCGATGCAGCGAGCCGGTTCGGAAGTCGCTGTCGACCAGTGCCGTCCGAACACCGACCGAGCCGAGGGCCAGCGCCAGGTTGGCGGTCATCGTCGACCGGCCGTCGCCACCGGCCGGCGATGCCACCATGATCGAGCGGATCGGCTCCTCGTGCATCTCGAACTCGAGGGCGGAGCGAATCTGGTGATAGGCGTCGGCCTGCCTGCCGTTCGGATCCTCAACGGTGGCCAGCCCGATCGTCTCACGCTCGTTCCGTTTTGCCCGGGGGATCGCCGCCAGCAGCGGGAGGTCAGTGACCGCCTGCAGATCTGCGGCGCTACGGATCGAGGTGTCCCTGGCGTCGACCAGGACCGCCAGCCCCGTCCCCAGCACCGCACCGGCGATGACGGCGATGACCAGGATCCGTGACAGCGGCGTGTTGGCCGGACCGTCCGGGACCTCGGCCGGTTCGGGGATGTAGTTCTGCGGCGCCTGGGCCAGCTCGGCCTGCAGCCGGAGCTGGGCGATGTCCGCAACGGTGGTCTGGGCCTCCGAGTTGTTCAGGTCGAGTTCGTACCGGAGGTCGTCGGCGAGGAGGTCGTAGTTCTGCTGGAGGCGGACGGCGTCCGCCGGGTCCGTGGCGGCTCTGATCTGCTGGCGGATCGAGTCGAGCGGGGCCCGGATGGTGTCCCGTTCCTCCTCGAGCGTGGTCAGCCGTTCCTCAAGGCCCTGCATGGCCGCCGCAATGTTGGCGAGGTCCTGTTCCTGGCGAACCTGGACGAAGATCTCGGCCCAGGTGTTGGCCGCCTTGGCCGCGCCCTCGGCGGTGGCCTCCTCAGCCTCGAAAAGGAGGATGTCGGATTCGGGGTTATGGCTGACGGACAATTCGGGCAGTTCACCGAGTTCGGCGGTTACCAACGCCTCGACTTCGCTGCCATATGCAAGGGCGATTTGATTCTCGATGTCCCGCTGGAGGATCCCGGGATTCTGTGAGCCGGGATCGAGTGCCCGGGTTGATGCGTCCTCGGCCAGCAGCACCCGGGCCGTCGCTTCGTAGCGGGGGGCCTGACGCCCGGTGTACCAAACCGCCAGCAGAACCAGCAGGATCAGCGGCACCGCGACCCAGACCCACCGCTTTCGGGCGATGGCCAGGATGTCTACGAGGCTTCGCTCTTCCGACATGGCTCCTCTGGTCACAGGCACCGCACGTCTGCGGTGTTGGCGAATACGCAAGACCCGGACCGCGGCCCTCCCTGCGCGAACGTTCTTTTGCGAACAGCCAACCTTAATCCGATTGCAAATATGAATTCTAGCTGGATGTTGATTGGTGTGGATACACCCCCTCGCCGGGCCGCTATGGCACTGATCAGCTATGTTTTGAGGGTGGTTTCGGCGGTTCGAGAACGCGAGGGGGTCGGCCCCGGCGACCGGTCGGACCCGCCACGCCCGGCCGCAACCCGCGTGGACCGGGCGCTTCGGCTCTGGGCCCCGGACGGTGAGCCGTTCGGCCGCCACCTCCTGCATGCGGGGGTGCTCCTGTTGTTGGCCGTCACCGCCATGTCGGGACCGGTCAAGCAGATGCTGCCCGGCCTTCCCGTCGATCTCACCCTTTTGGCCACGGTGCTCTCGTTCGGGGCGGGCATCGGTTACGCCGTGCTGTCCGGTCGTTGGCCATCGTCCAGACAGATGCTGCTGCTGGCGCTGCTCCTGTTGATTTTACTGGCCGGGGCGAGCACGGTTGTCGCCACCGAGTTCGGTCAGCTCAAAGTGGAACGGGTGTTCACCGTCACCTTTGTGGCCGCGGTTGCCGCAGCGCTGCCGATCGGCAACCAGCGGGACGTGGTTCGGTTCCTCTGGTGGCTTGTCGGGGTGTCGTTGGTCATGGCGGTGTGGATCGCCGTCACCGGCCAGAACCAGTACGGGGCGGGCGGTCGTCTGACCACCGTGGAGGGCTCGACCATCCCGTTCGGTCGGGCGTCCGGTTACGTCATCGTGATCATGCTCGCGTGGTTGCTGACGGCGGATCGGCTCCCGATACCGAGGATCATCGGTGCCGGTGCGGCGATCGGCATCGCGGTGTGGACGATGATCGCCATCGCCAGTCGGGGGCCGATCCAGGCTGTCGCCTTCGCCATCGCCGCGATGTTGGCCATTCAGGCCGCGTCGATCAGCACCCGGGTCGTCTGGCGGGCCGGTGTCGCTTTTGCCGCCCTGGCCGCTGCGCTCTGGGGACTGTGGGAGACCATCCCGGTCCGTAGTAGGGAACGGGTGACCGAGGTGTCCGGCGGTTCCTCTGCCGATGCCCGGGCCTATGCCTGGAACGTCACCTGGGATGCGATGGAGTTCTCACCCATCGGCACCGGGTGGGGCAGCTTCGCCAGGGTGCGGGAGGCCGACGGACTCACGTATCCGCACAACCTGTTCCTCGAGATCTGGTTCGAGGCGGGCATCATCGGCCTGGTGGCCATCCTTGCGATCGTTTTCATCACCATCGGTCACCAGCTGCGGCTGTTCGCCATCGACCGGACGGCGGCCACGATGGGCATCGGCGCCGCGGTCTACTGGCTGGCCTCCGCAATGGTCAGCGGCGACGTGAACGACAACAAGGCGATGTGGATGGTGCTGATCGTGCTGGCCGCCTCGAGCGCTCCGGCGCTGGCCAGACAACGGGTGACGGAGCAGGCAGTCGAGTCGACGGTGATGGGGACGGACACTGCATCTCTTGAGCACTCGGCTCCGGAGGGGTCGGCTTCGGCGGGCACCGCGGAGGAGCCGGCGACACAGCCGGTCTAGGAGGAACCAATGGCGGACTACGCGGCGTACCGACGCCTGATCGGCGCGTTTCTTTCGGCCGACTACGAGGTGACGGCGTTCAGCGACGACCCGCCGGATCGAGGCAAACTCCTCCTCCGCCACGACATCGACTTCGACGTGCGGTACGCAAGCGAGATGTCGTTTGTCGAGGACGATCTCGGGGTTACCGCCACCTACTTCTTCCTTCTCCGGTCGGCGTCCTACAACCTGCTGGACGCCGACAATCTCTCGATGATCACCTCCATGCGGGATCGGGGCCACCGGGTGAGCCTTCACTTCGACCCGACCCTCTACGACGACGTGGAGACGGGGTTCCAGGAGGAGCGGCGGATCTTCGAGAACGCCTGCGAAACCACCATCGAGCATGTCAGCATCCACCGCCCGTCGGACTACTTCCTGGGTAACCCGGAGCGGATCGCGGGAGTCACCCACACCTACCATCCGAAGCTCTTTGAGGACATCAAGTACTTCGCCGACTCCCAGGGCCGGTTCCGGTACGGGCACCCGCTGGAGTCCTCCGAGTTCGCCGACGGCCGGACCATCCAACTGCTCATCCATCCGATCTGGTGGAAACACGAGCTGCCGGAACCGGTGGACAAGCTCCGCACGTTCCTGTCCGAACGCATCGACCGCTTCGAGGGTCACATGGCGGCCAACTGTGCGCCCTACCGGGACTACCTCGACCAGCGATCATGACCGCACGGATCGCCGTCTTCGGCTGCAAGTCGACCACCACGTTCCTGATCGAGGCCATCCAGGCCAGGGTGCCGGTCGACCGGGTCATCACCCTGTCTCCCGCCTCGGCCGAGCGGGCCCAGGTTGCCGACTATCTGGACTGTGCCGCGTACTGCGCGGACCGTGGCATCGACCATCACGTCGTCGACGACTACACGCTCAAAGACCCGGCGGACCAGGAGCTGATCCGGGGGTTCGACCTTGACCTGGGGTTTGTGATGGGTTGGCAGCGGCTGATCCCGGCCGCGGTTCTGGACACATTCCGGGTCGGGGTGTTCGGCATGCACGGCAGCGCGGACGACCTGCCGATCGGCCGCGGCCGGTCGCCGATGAACTGGGCCCTGATCGAGCAGCGTCCGCATTTCTTCACCAACCTGTTCCGCTACGACCCCGGCGTCGACTCCGGAGACGTCCTGGACACGCTTGGTTTCAGCATCCAACCTGCCGACACCGCCGAGACGATGCACTACAAGAACTCGTTGGCGATGAAGACGTTGATCTACCGCAACCTGGATGCGCTACTGGCGGGTGACGTGACCCTCCACAAACAACGTGACGCCGAACCGACCTACTATCCGAAACGATCACCGGCGGACAGCCAGATCGACTTCGAGCAGGACCTGGCGTCCATCGAGGCGTTGGTTCGGGCGGTCGCCCATCCGTTTAACGGGGCGTTCACCTTTGTCGACGGGAAGCGGTTGACCATCTGGCGGGCGGCCACGTTCGAGACCGATCTTGTCCCGTTCGGCTTCGAGGACCAGCCGTGGGGCACGATCGTCGAGGTCTTCCAGACCGGCAAGTTCCTGATCAAGTGTCGGGGTGGGCTGCTGCTTGTCCACGAGTACGAGGGCGACGCGACCCCGGCAGTCGGCCAGCGGTGTGTGCCGGTCGGCCTGGAGCAGGGCAAGTTCGAACGAAACGCCGACGGCTACCATGACTTGCCGGCTCCGCCGGGGTGACTTGCCGGCTCCGGTGCCGGGTTTGCCGGGTGATCTGGCTGGGGTGACCGTCAGCAGGCCTGCACGTCGAAACGTTCCATCCAGGCGTCGAACACCACGACCCGGAAGATCTTGGCCAGGGCGTCCCAGTCCTGTTTGTCGGCCCGGCGGCGGAACTCACCGAGCAGCGCCGACCCGTCGATGATCTGCCCGGACGGGAGATCCGGGCGGGACAGGCGATCCTCAACAAACGGCCGGAGCTGACCGAACAACCAGTCGGCCATGGGGGCGTTGAATCCCAGCTTGTCGTTTCGGTGGAGGATGGCGTCCGGCACCAGACCGGTCAGGCCGTTGCGCAGCACGGACTTGGTCACCCCGCCGGAGAGCTTGAGCTCGATGGGAAGTGAAACCGCGAACTCGACGAGGCGATGGTCCATGAACGGAACCCTGGTCTCGATGGACCACGCCATGGAGTTGCGGTCCTCGTAGCGCAGAAGCGACGGCACGCTGTGGCGGTTCACATCCGCGATCTGGCGATCGATGATGCTGTTGCCCGCCAGCCCCAGCCCCGAAACCGACCCGTCCCAATCCGCCGTGTACGTCGGTTGGAGGAACGGGCCGATGGACAGCAACTGCCGCTGGACGATGTCCGGCAGGTATCGACTGGCCCCACCCTTTCGGAAGTTCCACTGCTGACGGTCGCCGTTGCGGATCAATGCCACACCCTGGCGGGCGGCCTCCAGCAGGCGGCGCTGCCGAAGCAGCGTCTGGATGTAGAACATGTAGTACTTGCGGTAGCCGCAGAGGATCTCGTCACCGCCCTGGCCGTCCAGCAGGACCGGCACCTCGGCCCGTCGCGCCGTCTGCATGACGGCCCACTGGGCGAAGATGCTCGTGGACGGGAACGGCTCGTCCTGATGCCAGACGAGGGACTGGAACTCCCGCTCGAAGTCGGTGGCGGATGGGCGGACAGGGTGCGGCGTTGCGCCGACCGCCCGGTTGACGAGGTCGGACCACTGCCGCTCGTCGAACAGCGGGGTGTCGAAACTGGCGGTGAACGTCTGCAGCGGGTCCTCGGTGTCCCGGCTGGCGGCGCAGACCACCGAAGAGGAGTCGAGACCACCGGACAGGCACGAGCCGACCGGCACGTCGCTGCGCATCCGCAGGTCCACCGAGGACAGGAACAACTCCCGGAACCGGTTCGAGGCCTCCTCGAACGACACGTCCAACTCCTCGACTCCGGCCGCCAGGTCGTAGAACGGTTTTGCCGTCCAGGCCTCCGGCCGCTCCGGGTCGATGACCGCGGTGTGGCCGGGCGGGAACGCCTCGATGCCGTCGAATGCGGTGGCGGTGTCGGTGTTGGTCGACGCCCACCGGAGGTACCGCATGGCGACGTCCCGGTCCAGCCTGGCCGACACCAGACCGGACGCCAGCACGGCTTTGATCTCCGAGGCGAAGACCAGGGCCCCACCGGTACGGGCAACGTGGAGCGGTTTGATCCCGAACCGATCCCGGGACAGGACGAGCTGTCGCCGCTGATGATCCCAGATGGCCATGCCCCACATGCCGTTGAACCTGGCGAAACACTCCGTCCCCCACGCGGCGTACGCCGCCAGGATCACCTCGGTGTCGGTCCCGGTGGTGAAGCGGTGGCCGAGGTCGGCCAGCTCCGCACGAAGCTCCAGGTAGTTGTAGATCTCGCCGTTGTGGATCACCCAGCTGCGCTGCTCCGGACCGGCCATCGGCTGAAGCCCGGCGTCGCTGGTGTCCAGGATGGCCAGCCGTCTGTGGCCCAGCGCGACGGTGCCGCCGGGTCGGCTTCCGCCGGTCCGAGTGATCGCCGCCCTGGCCTGCTCCTCGGAGAACCCGTGGTGGAGGTCCTCACCGTCGACGAACAGGAACCCCTCGCCGTCCCGTCCACGATGTTCCTGGGCCGTGTTCATGGCGAAGATCGCCGAGAGGTCCCGGGCCCGTTCGCTGACTATGCCTGCTATTCCGCACATGTCATCCCTCCCGCGACACGATCCATCGCCCGGTGTGGGTGGCGGCGTGACCGCTGCCGTCACCCGCGCCGGCCCAACTGGTGTGCCCGTCCTCATCGCCGTCGGCGGCGCCGCGCCAGGTCCCGGACCAGTTCCACTGTTCGCCGGTTCGGCGTCGTCGCCGAGCCAGATACTGGGCCATGCCTACCGGGTTCCGCCAGCCCGGAGACCAACGGGGGGTCACACCGTCCAACTCCAGCGTCACGGCGCCCGGCCCGCCGTCACCGTCGACCTCGCTGTCACCGTCGACCTCGCCGTGACCGTCAACGCTGCTGTTCGGGCGTGGATCGATGGCGGGCGGATCGTTCGCCGTCGCCGTACGCTCGATCCGCCAGCTGCCGGTCACGACGGTCCCGAGTGACCCGTCGATCACCAAATGTCCCTTCCCCGCCGAGGTCCCGGTGCTGCGGGGTTCGCCGTCGGTGGACAGCAGCCGGAGGACGAAACGGTGCCGCCCCCGACCGGCTTGGAGCTCGACGGGTGCGTCCGGTCGGCGAGATGAGCCGGGCGGGACGGTGACCGTGCCCGTCAGGTTGACCCCGACGCCGAACACATCGGTGCCGAGCCTGGCCGGTCTGGCCAACACGATCGGCCCGATCTGCATAAGCGGCGCAAGCTCGAGCCGATCGCCGTTGAGTGTGACCCGGGGATCGGCACGGCGGGGCAGGCCGCGGATCGAGCCGGCCATGATCAGCCGGAGTGTCGGCCGTTCGCCGGACCCCGGCACCGGTGGGACAAACGACGGGACGCCGGGACGATCGAACGTGTGGCGAGCCGTGATCTCCAAATGCCCCGAAAGGTGGTCGGCCTCGAGCGAGACGGCAACCTCGACCGATCGGCCCTCCGAGCCACCCTGCGCAGCATCGCCCAGGTTGACCTCGTTGCGGTGGAAGGTGGCCGGGGCGATTCGGCCGAGTGGCATGTGGCTCATGCACGGGTCCTGGCGGAACCAGGCTTCGTCAAGCCGAGGGTCGGAGACGGCCAGATCGATCGAGCCGTTCGGCCGGTGGACCAGAACGACGGTGGCCGGGCCGAAGCCGGCGTTCACCCGCTGCACCTCCACCGCGGTCATCGGCTGACCGGCAGCCAGGCCGACCTCCAGGAA
>JBCCGJ010000204.1:0-10756 GCA_039029335.1 Actinomycetota bacterium
CTCGACAAGAAGGAACGGGTCGAGGGAGGTACGAGCGGGAGTTCTCCGAACGACGGTGACTCCCCGAAGGATGACTCCTTGAGCGGCGACGGCTCGAACGGTGATACTTCGACCGGTGATGCTTCGACCGGTGACACCCCGACCGGTGACATCTTCGAAGGTGTCACCGAAGACCTGTCCGGTGGGACGGCGGGCGAACGATGATCCGGGTGGGCATCGTCGATGACCAGGAGCTGGTGCGGACCGGGTTCCGGATGATCCTCGACTCCGAGGACGACATCGAGGTTGTCGGCGAGGCGGCCGACGGTGGCAGCGGCCTGGAGATGGTCCGCACCACAAAACCGGACGTTGTCCTCATGGACGTCCGCATGCCGGTCATGGACGGCGTGGAGGCCACGAAACGGTTGGAGTCCAATACCCGGACCAGGGTCATCATCGTGACAACGTTCGACCTTGACGAGTATGTCTTTGCCGCCCTCCGCCACGGGGCGAGCGGCTTCCTGCTGAAGGACACACCGGCGGATCAGCTGGTCGCTGCGGTCCGGGTGGTCGCGTCCGGCGAGGCGTTGCTGTCCCCCTCCGTCACGAAGCGACTGATCGAGAACTTCCAGGACACGACGGCCGGGTCCGGCGTCACGGATGCGGTCGGTTCGGCCGAACCGTTCGAGTCGCTGACCGATCGGGAGGCCGAGGTGCTGACCGAGATGTCCCGTGGCCTGTCGAACGCCGAGATCGCCGAAAAGCTCTACGTCAGCGAAACGACGGTGAAGACCCATGTCGGTCGGGTGCTGACAAAACTGGGGGTCCGGGATCGGGTCCAGGCGGTGGTGCTGGCGTATGAATCGGGGCTGATCCGGCCGGGCGCCGGCGCAGAGTAGCCCGTCGAAACCGCCTGCCCGGCGGGCGCGTATCCGCCTTGAGGATGACCCCGAAATCCTCTCTGGGGCGGACGGCGCAGCCATCACGATCGAATAGGTTCGTACTGCCGGTTCGTGGCTTCCCTTCGTGTGCCGCGCCCCGGCGCCGTATCCAGTCGATCGGCAGCGATGAAAGGGCGTTTCATGACCGAACTATCCGACCAGTCCCCATTTCCGGAGCCCAGCTCCGATCTCCAGGATTCGCTGACGGGCAGCGCTCCACCCCCGGGACCTCCTGCAGCACCCGGCGGCGCGGCGGCAAGCACCGTCAACGCGTCAAAGGTCTACGGGATGGGGGACACCGAGGTCCACGCCCTGCGTGACGTCACCGTTCAGTTCGAGTCCGGCCGGTTCACCGCCATCATGGGCCCGTCGGGGTCCGGCAAGTCGACGCTGATGCAGTGCATGGCCGGTCTGGATCGGCTGACCT
Source organism: Actinomycetota bacterium (assembly GCA_039029335.1). Lineage (GTDB taxonomy): Bacteria > Actinomycetota > Acidimicrobiia > Acidimicrobiales > SZUA-35 > JAHELU01. The sequence continues at coordinate 1,348 of JBCCGJ010000204.1, forward strand.
CCGGCGAGGCGTACATCGGCGCCCAGGCTCTGTCCAGCCTCACGGACCGCAACCTGACCATGCTGCGACGGGAGAAGATCGGGTTTGTCTTCCAGGCCTACAACCTGATCCCGACGCTCAACGCCAGGGAAAACATCACCCTGCCGCTCGACCTCGCCGGTTCGAAGGGGGACAGCGGTTGGATCGACGAGGTCATCGAGACCGTCGGCTTGAGCGACCGTCAGACCCACCGCCCGACCGAGCTGTCCGGTGGGCAGCAGCAGCGCGTCGCCGTCGCCCGGGCGCTGGCCAGCAGGCCGGAGATCATCTTCGGCGACGAGCCGACCGGCAACCTGGATTCCCGCACCGGCGCCGAGATCCTGGACTTCATGCGCCGGGCCGTCGACGAGTTGGATCAGACCACCGTCATGGTCACCCACGATCCGGTCTCCGCGGCGTACAGCGACCGCGTTCTGTTCCTGGCCGACGGTCGCATCGTGCACGAGATCACCGACCCCACCGCCGACATGGTCTACGACACCATGCGGAACCTGGGGGACTGACCGCATGCTCAAGGCAACACTGAAATCGTTCCGGGGCCACATCGGCCGGACCGTGGCCACCGCCCTTGCGGTGATCCTCGGCATTTCCTTCCTGGCCGGCACGTTGATCTTCACCGACTCGGTCGGCAAGGCGTTCGACGATCTCTTTGCAACCGTCTTCGAGACGACGGACGCGCAGGTCCGGTCGTCGGAGGTCATCGACGCCGGCTTCGGTATCCAGGTCAGAAGCAGAATCGACGAGTCTCTTGTCGATGACGTCCTGGCCGTTGACGGCGTTGCCGCGGTCGACGGGTTTGTCCAGGGCACCGCAACCGTCATCGGCTCGGACGGCGAGGCCATCGGCAACCCCGGCCAGGGGCCACCAACCCTGGGCTTCTCCTGGACCGAGGATGACGAACTGGACCAGTTTGTTGTCACCGACGGTGTCGAACCGACAGGCCCCGGCCAGGTTGTCCTGGACGACTTCACCGCCGAGACCGGTGAGTTTGCCGTTGGTGACGAGGTTCGGATCCTCGGCGCTGCGGGAAGCGAGGTCTTTGAGCTTGTCGGTATCGCCCGGTTCGGGGACTCCGGCTCGCTCGGCGGGGCAACCTCCGCGCTCTTCCAGCTGGACGAGGCGCAACGGTTCCTCGATACCGGCGACCAGCTGGACGCCATCGCCGTCCGGGGCGACGAGGGGCTGACCCAACAGGAGCTGGTCGACCGCATCGCGGCTGCGGTCGGCAGCGACGCCGAGGTCATCACCGGTGAGGAGGCGACGGAGGAGGCCCAGAGCGCCATCGCCAGCGGTCTGTCGTTCTTCACCATCTTCCTCACGGCGTTTGCCGTGATCGCCATCTTCGTTTCGTCGTTTGTGATCGCCAACACCTTCTCGATCCTGATCGCCCAGCGGACCAGGGAGCTGGCCCTGTTCCGGGCCCTCGGGGCCAGCCAGGGTCAGGTGATGAACTCGGTCTTCCTCGAGGCGATCGTGATCGGCCTTGTCGGTTCGGCACTCGGTATCGGCCTCGGTGTCGGCCTGTCGTTTCTGCTCCGGGCCGGACTTGATGCCATCGGGGTCGACCTACCATCGGCCGGGCTGGTCATCCTGCCCCGGACGATCATCGTGTGCCTGATTCTCGGTTTGATCGTCACCGTGGCGTCAGCCATGTTCCCAGCCATCCGGGCATCCCGAATTTCGCCGATGCAGGCGCTCCGGGAATCCTCGGCGGAGACGTGGCAACGCAACAACGTGCGGTTCATCATCGGCCTGGTCATCCTCGGCCTTGGTGGTGCGGCCATCCTCTATGGTCTGCTTGCGCCGGAGATCTCCTTCGCCGGCCTCGGGGCCGGGATCATGTTCATCGGGGTGTTTGTCCTCGGCCCGAGTATCGCCAGGCCGGTGGCCCGGGTGCTCGGCAGTCCGATTTCCGGCCTCGGTACCACCGGCAAGCTGGCCAGGGACAACTCCATGCGGAACCCGAAGCGCACGGCCAGGACGGCTGCCGCCCTGACCATCGGTGTTGCACTGGTGGCCGGGGTCACCGTCCTGAACTCCTCGCTGCGGACCTCCATCGAAGAAACCGTCGCCGAGAGCTTCGTCGGTGACATCGTGGTGAACGCCGGCGGCGGCGGTCCCGGGAGCGGTTTCAGCCCCGAGCTGACCGCCGCGATCTCCCAGCTCGAGGAGATCGAGGTGGCGACCGCCCTCCGGTTCGGTGTTGTCGAGTTCGACGGTGACGGCGACTTCCTCATCATCTTCGACCCGGAGACCGGGTTCGATTTCTTCGATGTCGGACTGGTCGAGGGTGACGTGGCCAACCTGGACAACGACGCCATCTTCCTGCTCGACTCCCGAGCGGAAGATCTCGGCGTTGGTGTGGGAGACGAAGTGACCGTTGGTCTGCCGGGTATCGGCGAGGTGGATCTGGAGGTCGGTGGCATCTACGACGACGCCGCCGTCGCCGGCAATCAGGTTGTCAGCACCGGGCTGTACGAGACCACCGGGGTTGAGCAGCTGGACGTCCAGGCCTACGCCCAATTGGCCGACGGTGTGTCGGTGGAGGAGGGCCGGGCGGCCGTCGAGGCATTGACCGCGGCCTACCCCAACACCGAGGTTCAGGACCGAGCGGAGTTCGTCGAGTCCCAGACCGGACAGCTCGATGCCATTCTCGGGCTGATTCTCGGCCTGCTGGGTCTGGCGGTCATCATCGCCGCCTTTGGTATCGCCAATACCCTGCGGCTCTCCACGATCGAGCGGACCAGGGAGATCGGGCTGCTGCGGGCGGTCGGGATGAGCCGAGGTCAGGTCCAGCGGACGATCATCTTGGAGTCGATCATCACCGCGGTGTTCGGGGCGGTGCTCGGCATCATCCTCGGCCTGTTCTTCGGGTATGCGATCATCTACGCCCTTCGGGACCAGGGGGTCAACAGCTTCTCGGTTCCGGGGTTGGCGCTGTTGCTCGTGCTGGTGTTGGGAGCCGTGGTCGGTCTTGTCGCCTCCATCGTCCCGGCCATCCGGGCGAGCCGGCTGAACATCCTGGAAGCAATCGCCACGTAACACCGAAGGGGTCGATGCATGCCAGGAAGACTGCAAGGATTGGCTCTGCCAGTAAGAAGCGGCTGAGGGAGCCCGCACGATGATCCGGCTCCGGTTCGCAGGAGCCGGATCATCGGGGCGTCGCTCTGTTTGGGAGGGACCGCTGCCTTGGAGCTATCCGGCCCCGATGATCAGAAAGGTCGATGCTTGTCGAGAGTCTGACAAGCGGCTCCAATAACTTTCGTATCAAGCTCCTTCCGGTTCCGTCTCACTGCTGCGGGATAACGGCACCGGTTGCCCATCACGGGTGACCCGGTGCGGCGGTTGTCCGCACGCTAGGAATCGAAGGGAGGAAAGATGAAGAACGCGCTTTGTGCTGCCCTGGCAGCCCTTGCGATCACCGTTCTCGGAGCGGGGGCCTCTGCGGCTACCGCTACCGGGTATGACGGTGATGACAACAACGGCTATGCGGTTTCCGATGCCGGGTCGTACGGCGTTGCACTGGTCAACGCCGACAACTCGTACTGCGTCGTGGATGCTGGATCGCTCGGCGTTCCGGACCCCATCGCTGCATGCAACTAGGAAACTGAGATGACAACAAAACAACGCGTTGTACTGAGCCCGGGATGACGATCCCGGGCTCATTCGCGTTGGGCGTCCGCTGCTATGACCCGACCGGGGTCAGGCCGCCGGTTTGCCATTCCAGGCCGTCGGGGTTGAAGCGGCGGTAGTCGGCGGGGAATGAGGTGTAGGCGGGGACGCGATCCAGGTTCTCCGTTGTGCCGTCGATGCCGAGCCCGTCCAGCTGGCGCCAGCGGCCGGCGCCGTCGATCTCGACCAGAACTTCGTCGACCAGTTCCAACTCGACCGTCCGTCCGTCCAGCTCCCGGAAGTAGGCCCGCCACTGTTGCCCGTCCGGATCCACGGTGACCGCCACCGGTGCCCCGTCAACCTCGGCGTTGGCCACGCCGGTCGCTTGCACCTGAGGTATCGCAAACGCGGCGGCGGCGTCACCGATCTCGATGACCACCACCAGCTCGTCGAGGGAGAACTCGCTGAGCCCGGTCGGTGCATCGAGGGCCCAGGTGTCCGGATGCTCACCCCGCCAGTCCTGCCAGCTGACCAGCGTCGACGGCAGCAGCTCGAGCGTCGCCCCGGTCAGCGGACCGAGAATGGCCTCACCGGTCGGCTGGCTCCAGATGCTGCCGGTCTCGTGGTCGTACAGGGTCAGCGCGTTGTTCCAGAGGTCACCCTGGTTGCCAAGGACGATCTCCCGGCCGTCGATCTCTCGGCGATGGACCATCGCCGTGCCGCACAGCGGTCACCAACTGACAAACGTCGGGATGCCGCGGTGCAGGTCGACCACAACATCCCGATGACTGAGGAACTCGACGGGATACGCCCGAGCCTCTCCGCCGAGCGCCACGCCGATGACCAGCTCCTCGTCCGGCCAGTCAACCTCGTCCGGCCTGACGAAGTTCGGCACGTAGATCGGCCGGATCTTGTCCCGGCCGACGCGCTCGCGGTACCCGTCTGGCAGGGTCTCGCCGGCCTCGGTCGGGTCGTACAGATCCTCTCCGGGCCGGTCTTCCTCGGGGATACCTTCCCAGTCGTCGGGGTGGAACAACTGGCGGCCCGCGTCCTCAGCCCCGGTCGGTTGCTGAAGACCGCCACCACCGCAGGCCGTGGCCACCAGCACAACCGCAATAATCGCAACGGTCACCGGTCGACGGGCCGCTCCCACCGCCGAAGTGCTGAAGAGTCGCCGAGCCGCTGCCACCACCATCACGTAACTCCACCACAACGATGCGCATTCCCCCGGGAATCGCTCAACGAGTGACACCGTGGGCCGATCGAGCGATGTGGCAAAGGTGTCTACCGAGGAACCGGCGGCGGGCGGGGAGCGGACCGACTCGCGGGCCGCTGCCGTGCTGGTGGCCCTGATCCGATTCGTTGCCACATTCTCCGGTTCGCTGCTGGTCTCGGTGGCCGCCGCCATGCTGGTCATTCGGTGGCGAGACGTCACCACCTCCTGGGGTGCCGCTGCGGCGGGCCTCACGTTGTTCGCGGGGTTGCCCCTGGTCGCTGCCGGCCTGCTGGCCCTGATCGGCGGGTCCCGGAGCCTGCGGGCGGCTGCGGTCCTCATCGGGGTGATCTACTTGGTCACCGTGAGTCCGGTGAACGCGATCGTCGGCTGCGGCGGGCACCGGACCGACGACGACCTGTCGGTGCTGACCGCCAACATTCTCCGGTCGGTCGCCGAACCGGAGGGTCTGGCCGAAACCATCGCCGCCAGCGACGCCGACATCGTCATCCTCCAGGAGGTCACCGAACCGATCTACCGCTCGCTGCAGAGCAACGAACTGCTCGCCGACTACCGCTACTGGAGTCCGCTTGCCGGTGCGGTGAACTTCGAACCGCGATCGTCCGTCGTTGTTGTGATCTCCAAGCTGGAGGCGGTGTCCACCGAGCGGCTCGATGTCGGCATCGCCGGTGCGGCCGACGTCATCTTCGCCCTCCCAACCGACGACGCCGACGACCCGCCACGGACGTTCACCGTGACCGGTGTCCACCTCAACGCTCCGTCCCGCCAGCATCACGTCGAACCGTGGCGGGAGCAGCTGGCCACGCTGGCAAAACAGGAGACCGGGCGACCGGGAATCATGGCCGGGGACTTCAACGCCACCGAGGACCACCGTCCGTTTCGACGGCTGCTCGACCAGGGGTGGGTGGACGTCCACAACCAAAAGGGCTGTGGGTTCGGGTTGACGTTTCCGGTCGACGACCTGTTGCCCATACCGGTCATGCGGCTTGACCATGTGCTGGTGACCGACCACTTCGAGGTGCTCGGCGTCGAGTTGGTGGAGGAGACGAACCGCAGCGACCACCGCCCGGTCCTGGCACACCTCCGACTCAAGGACACCGCTGGTTAGGACTCGAGCAGCTCCTGGACGGTGACGGTGCCGCTCGGTTGCCAGATCGCACCGCCGGGGAAGAACGTGATGTAGTCCCGCGGGAATGAGGTGAACCCGGGGAGCAGGTCAAGGTTCTGCGCGGTCCCGTCGATGCCGAGGCCGGTCACCGGATCCCAACGGCCGGCACCGTCCGTCGCAACCAGGGCGTCGCCGTCGAGAGCCAGCTCGACCACCCCATCATCCAGAGTCCGGGAGAACACCGCCCAGTTGTCGCCCTCCTCGGGAACAACAACGGCAACCGGCAGTTCGCTGTCACCGTCGGGTCGGACCAGCACCTCGTTGGCCACACCGACCCGCCGGACGAGCGGCACCGGGAAGGCCAGCGACGCTTCGCCGAGTTCGACAACGACCGCCATGTCCTCCACGTCGAAGCCGCTGAACGTGCTCGGCGCGTCCAGAGCGAAGGAGTCGGGGTGGGCCTCCCGCCAGTCACCCCACTCGGTCAGAGTCGATGGCAGCAGTTCAAGCCGCTCGCCCTTCAAGGGCCCGGCGATCGCCTCGCCGAGGGGCTGGCTCCAGACACTGCCGGTCTCGTGATCGAACCAGGTCATGGCGTTGCCCCAGAGGGCACCGTGGTTGCCCAGCACGATCGGCTCACCGTTCACCTCTCGGCGATGGACCATCGCCGTGCCGCACAGCGGTCACCAGGTGACAAACGTCGGGATGCCGCGGTGCATGTCCACCACGATCTCCCGCCGGTTGAGGAAACCGACGGGGTACGCCCGGGCTTCGCCCTCAAGCTCGACTCCGATGACCAGCTCCTCGTCCGGCCAGTCGATCTGGTTCGCCCGGCGGAAGGTCGGTACGTAGACCGGGAAGATGTCGTCACGGTTGAGGAGCTGTCGGAAGCCGTCCGGAAGATCCTCACCGGCCTCGACGGGATCGTAGAGGCTGCGGTCCGGTTGCTCGAGGACTCCGGCCCAGCCGTCGGGGTGGAGTTCCCGATCGACGGTGGGCGCCTCGCCGGAACCGCCGGATTCCGTGGCTGCCGTATTCTCGGCGGCGTTGTTGCTCTCCACCGCGTCGCCACAGGCGGTGGCGACCAGTGCAACACCCACGATCAGGGCAAGGAGCCGACGGCGGGAGCCGTGGGGGACCGGGAACGGCATAGCGGTGAAACTGTCGGGGCGACGGGCCTATTCCCGGTACTCTTTCCTTTGATGACCACCCCAGTACTTGTTGCCGTCGCCTGGCCGTACGCGTCCGGATCGCGCCATCTCGGCCACCTGGCCGGGGCGTACCTTCCCGCCGACATCTTCGCCCGCCACCAGCGGGCGCTCGGCAATGAGGTGCTGATGATCAGCGGTTCGGACGTCCATGGCACGCCGATCGCCGTCCGGGCCGAGGACGAGGGGGTCTCACCGGCCGACATCGTCGATCGCTACCACGGGGAGTTCCTCCGGCAGTGGGATGCGCTGGGCATGAGCTGGGACCTGTACACCACCACCGGGACCAAGAACCACGCCGAGACCACCCAGGAGATGTTCCTGGCCCAGCTGGCCAACGGTTACATCGACCGGCGGGTGTCCGAACAACTCTTCGACCCGGAGAAGGAGCGGTTCCTCCCGGACCGGTTCGTCGAGGGAACCTGTCCGAACTGTGCCTATCCCGACGCACGGGGCGACCAGTGCGACAACTGCGGCAAGACGTTGGACCCGACGGACCTCATCAATCCCCGTTCCAAGCTGTCGGGGGCAACGCCCGTGCTTCGGGAGACCGAGCACTTCTACTTCCGATACTCGGACTTCCAGGATCAGCTGGTCGACTACCTCGGATCGAAAGATCACTGGCGGGCCCACGTGGTGAACTTCGCCAAGGGTTGGCTGGAGGAGGGCCTGCACGATCGGGCCATCACCCGGGACATCGACTGGGGGATCGAACTGCCGGTGGACGACCTCGGCCCGGGCAAGCGGATCTACGTCTGGTACGACGCGGTGATCGGGTACCTGTCCGCGGCCAAGGAGTGGGCCCAGACCACCGGTGAGCCGGATCGGTGGAAACACTGGTGGCAGAACCCGGATGCCCGCCACGTCTACTTCCTCGGCAAGGACAACATTCCGTTCCACGCACTGTTTTGGCCCGCTCAGCTCCTGGCCGTCGGGGACAAGATGGACGGCGGTGAGCTTCGGTTGCCGGATGACATGCCGGCCAACCAGTACGTGACCTTCAAAGGCGGGAAGGCGTCGGCAAGCCGAGGCATCGGGCTGACGATCGACGAGGGTCTCGAGCTGTTCCAGCCGGATGCGCTCCGGTACGCCCTTGCCGCCACGTTCCCGGAGCAGGCCGACACGGAGACCTCGCAGGAGCAGATCGCCGCCCGGATCAACGAGGAGTTGGTTGCCAACTGGGGGAACCTGGTCAACCGGGTGCTGTCGATGGTCAACAAGAACTGCGACGGGGCAATCCCGGAACCGGGGGACCTGACCGACCAGGACCGGGCGGTGCTGGCCGGCATCGACGCCTTTCTCGATCGTTCCGCGGAGCAGTTCGACCGGCAGCAGATCCGGGCCGCACTGAAGACCGCAATGGACGCCGGGCAGTCGGTCAACCAATACCTCACCGCAACCGAACCGTGGAAGGTGATCAAGACCGACCCGGAACGGGGTCGCACCATCCTCCACACCGCGCTGGGCGCCATCAACGGCGTCCGGGTCATGCTGGCGCCGTACCTGCCCTTCTCGGCCGCCACCCTCGACGAGATCCTCGGTGAGACGGATGGTTGGCGGCGGCTGCCGTTGGAAACCGGCCGGCCCATCGACAAGCCGACCCCGCTGTTCGTCAAGGTCGATCTGGAGGCCGCGGACGAACCGGTGTAGCTTCCCGGCATGAGCCCGGTCGTCGACAATTCGGAAACGCTGGATGCGCTGATCGTCGGCGCGGGCTTCAGCGGGCTCTACCAGTTGTACGAGCTGCGGCGCCGGGGCTACACCGTCCACCTCGTGGAGGCCAACGCCGGTCCCGGAGGTGTGTGGTACGCCAATCGGTATCCGGGGGCCCGGGTCGATTCGCATGTGCCCAACTACGAGTACTCCCACCAGGGAATCTGGAAGGACTGGTCGTGGAGCGAGCGGTTCCCCGGCGGTGCGGAACTGCGGGAGTACTTTGCCCATGCGGTGGAGGCGCTGGAACTCGGGCCGGACATTTCGTTCGGCACCAGGGTCGACGGGGCCAGGTTCGACGAGGAATCGCGGACCTGGACGGCCGATCTGTCGGCGGCCGACGGGTCGTTCACCCGGCGGTGTCGGTATCTGATCCTCTGTACCGGGTTCGCCTCGAAGGCCTTCACCCCGCCGATCGACGGTCTCGACCGGTTTGCCGGTCCGTGTCACCACACCGCCCACTGGCCGGAGGACGGCGTGCCGCTGGAGGGGCGA
>JBCCGJ010000205.1:0-10697 GCA_039029335.1 Actinomycetota bacterium
CGGTGGCTGCGCGGCGGGGCCCGCCCCTATGGTCATGTCGCCTTCCTCATGGGTAACACTCGGCGGATCCTGGTTGTCGAACGGGTGGTTCGACAATCATAACCCCAGATGTGCCGGCGCTTCCCCTAGTCCTCTGCCAGATACCGGTCGGCCATCTGGTCGACGATTGCAAAGAACTCCTCGGCACACTCGGTGATGATGTCGGCCACCGGCCGCACCGAGTCGATGCGGCCCATAACCTGCCCGGTCAGTGCGATCGCCGCCTCCATGTCACCCCCGAAATAGAGGTCCTGGGCGTTCCCGAAATCACCGAACACGTTGTGCTCGGCGAACTGCAACGCCGTCGATCGCTCGGTCTTGAGGGCTCGCAGCGCCGGGGAGTGGCGCTGGTTGAGGAAGACGGTCTCGGTCTCGACGCCCTCGGCGATGGACTTCTTCCAGTTCTCATGTACCGGGCTCTCCGTCGCCGACACCATCCTGGTCCCCATCTGGATGGCCTCGGCGCCGAGGGCGAACGCCGCTGCCATGGTTCGCCCGTCGAGCATCCCGCCTGCGGCGACGATCGGCACATCGACCTTGGAGCGCACCAGTGGCAGCAGCACCATCGAGGCGACCGGATCGGGGTTCTTGAATCCGCCGCCCTCGCCGCCCTCGACGATCAGGCCGTCGACCCCGGCGTCGACCGCCTTCAGGGCTCCACGGAGGGTGGGCACGACGTGGTAGACGGTCAGCCCGGCCTCCTTCAGCTGCCCGGTGTATTGCGCCGGGTTGCCCGCCGAGGTGGTCACGAACCGGACCCCCTGGTCGATCACGAAGTCGACGATGCCCGGGTCCCGGACGAAGGCCTGGGCCACGTTGACCCCGTACGGCTTGTCGGTGAGATCCCCCATCTTCCTGATCTCCTCCCGGATGTTGTCCAGTTCGCCGGACGACGTCTCGATGATGCCGAGACCGCCGGCGTTGGAGACGGCCGATGCGAGCTGGGACCGGGCGATCCAACCCATCGGGGCCTGCACGATGGGGATCTCGATGCCGAGGGAGCGGGTGATGCGATTGTCGAACGACGCCATGGTGGCACGGTAGTCCGCGGTGCCGCCGGTGGCCCATCCCGATCGGTTCGCGTCGGTCCGCCGGTCGTTTTGTGATTCGACCTCCGCTGCCGCAACCTGCAGCATGCAGCCTGGAAGGTAGACAAACATGACCAAATAACACCAAATAGCAGCACGGGAAATTGCAGAAATTCGGGTAAAAGACCGCTAGTGCTCGGCCGGTGGCTCCGATAGTGTCGTCGTATTGTGACTCAGGAAAAGGGCATTCCTTATCAGAGACACAAGCCATCCGCCGCACTTCGAGAGTTCCTTGATCCGCTGGATCCCGGCGCCTACTTCGACTGCGGTCGGGCACGGCTACGCGGTCTCGATGATGCACTCCTTGCGGAGGCGAGGAGTCGCGGTCGGGCCATTGGCGACGACTCGTTCCAGATGGTGGCAACCGACATGGGTCTCATCTACTGCCGGCCCTCGATCTCGTTTGCCATCGCCGCCCGGTGGCACGAGGTCATCATCAGGCGTCCGTTCGGTGACGGCCCGGTTGTCCTGGTCATCGTCTGGCCGACCCACGGTGAGCTGAAGTTCACGGTCGGCAAGCGGTTGGCGGGCAACGTGTATCGGCGATGGCATCAGTTGCGGGCGCCGGACGACATCCCGGTTGATGCGGACCTCGCCGAGTCGGCCACCGACGGTACGTCACCCGTCCCCGATCAGGCCGAACGGCCGGTGCAGGGTCGGGAGCGGGTTGCCGCAACGGTCGCCGAGGCGGCTGCGGTTGTGGTCAACCGCCAGATGGCGGCACCCCGAGCGACCCCGTCCCGGTCCGCACCGACGCGGTCCACTCCCGCCCGAGCGAAGACGCAGGCTCGGCCGGTGAGAACTCGGGCCAACCCCGATGTTGACGGTGACTCGCCAGAGACCTGGGAGGTGGTGGCCAAGGTGGTGCCGCCGATCCGGAATCGGCGGGTCGTCACCGACAAGGCCGGCAAACACGATCGTCGGCAGACGCCCGATGTGCTTCGCCGGAAGCGTCAGGAGAAGGCAGGCGACTCCCATCGTCGCCGTCGTCCTCCCCGGGTGGATGCCGGCGGTGACTCTCGGAGCCGATGGTTCGGTGACCTCGATCCGACCACGGGGTCAAACGTTCCGCCGTACGACATACCGCCGCTGCAGTCGCCGGACCCGTCCCGCCCGATGCGGCCCGGGGTCCGGGTCTCCCCGCCTCCCGAGGTTCGGTCCGACAAGGAGCCGGTGTCGGCGCGGGTGTCGGAGGGGCGCCGGGCCCTACCCGACGAGTCCGAGGTTCGGTCCGACAAGGAGCCGGTCTCGGAGCCGGTCTCGGAGGTCGAGCTCGGACCGCCACCACCGTCGCGACCGACGGCCGAACCGAGCGATGTCCGCCGACCGGACCGGGAGTTACCGACTCGACCGAGGAGGTCCCCCGCAGTCGACGTTGGTGTCTTTGGCATCGACGTCACCGAGCTGCGTCCGGTTCGGATGACCCGCGTCGCCGATGGTCAACCGGTACCCGCGGCCGCCCAGCCGAAGGCTGACCCGGGCCCGGTACCGGAACGGCGACCTCGGACGATCGCCGCGGTGACCGGGGAGAATCGGGCCGCCTCGATGGCTGGTCCGGATCTGCAGGTGCTCAGCAGACCACCGACCCAGGAGCCGTCGTGGATCGGCAGTCCCGGCTCGCTCCTGACGGCGATGGTGGTGATCAGCTCACTGGTGTTGATCATGGCGGTGGCGGTCGGCACGTATCGGCAGGGGGAGGTCATCACCGGTCCGGATCCCGCCGGCCCCTCGGTTCCCATCGTCGACCATCAGCGGTTCCGGCCCGTCGACGAGAATCACCTTGCGGCATCCGAACTGGGTGTACCGGTGGTGTCCCGCTACTCCGAGACAACCGCTCCGTCCGGCATGATCGGCAGCGGGACCGCTCCGATCGCCGAGAATCCCGAGTGGCCGCCGGCCGATGGCCCGCAGACCTGCAACTCCAACTACAGCGGCTGTGTTCCCGACGTCGGGGACGTCGACTGTCCGAACGACGGGGACGGCCCGATCTACTGGTCCGAATCGGCCCGGGTGATGGGCCAGGACGTCTACGAGTTGGACACCGACGGGGACGGCGAGATCTGCGAACCGGATCAACCGCCGCTTGACCAAACCGGGGCCGCCACCTCCGGTGCCCTGACGCCGGGGGGCGACGGGTAGCCGCACCGCTCAGCAGCGCAGACCCGGGCCCCCGACCGCGGTATTCGCCCCGGCATCGGCGACCTGCAGGCCCGGCTTCGGAATCGGGTCTGCTAGGGCCGAAACACGTGGCCGACCCACCCATCGGCCGCGGCAGCCGGGTCCGCCTCGGCTGGTGCGCCGTACAACGCAGCGACCTCCAGGGCTTGGTCCACCAGGTAGCCGGTGGTGATGATCCCGCCACCGGCGGCCGTTGCCTCCAACACCGAGGGCGCCACCAGGCGGTGGACCGGCAGGAGCACGTTGACCACCACAAGGTCAGCGGGCCCACCGAGGACCGTCACCGCCTCCGGCACCGACCAGAGGCCGACCGAGGCCGGACCGGCAAACAGGTCTCCGTTGCGGGCGAGGTTGCCGGTCGCGACGCTCACCGCCTCCGGATCGTTGTCGAGTCCGATCGCAGCCCCCGCTCCCGCAGCCGCTGCGGCAACGGTGAGGATGCCGGTCCCGGTGCCGACGTCCAGCACCCGTTCCCCGGGTCGAAGATGGGTCAGCAGCAGGTCGAGAGCGAGACGGGTCGTCGGGTGGTGGCCGTGGCCGAACACCCCGGCTACCTGGATCATCAGGTCGACGGGGCGACCGTCGATCTGGATCGTGACCGACTGTGGCTCCGTCTCCGGGGCGAGTTCGGCGGCCGTCTTTGCCCGCTCCGGTTCGGTGACGGTGACCTGAAGTCGGCGATCGTCCACCAGGGCGGCGGCCGCGGCCACCGCGGTCTCCCGCACCTCGAAACCGGCAACGATCGACCCGTCCCCGTCCTGGAAGAGCCCGGTGGTGCCAAGATCCCAGAGTGCCGCAGCCAGCAGCTCGCCCTCGGTGTCGTCCGGTGACCGGTCCCGGGGCAGAATTCGTAGCAGCCATCCCACAATCGACGAGCGTACGGGGAACAATGGTTCTGTGGCTTTTGCCGGGGGAGAAATGAGTCAGCGGGAGTCGGCGGTCCACGCCGCGATCGACATCGGGACCAACTCGTTCCACTTGGTGGTGGCTCGGGGCCTGTCGGACGGTGGTTTTGAGGTGATCACCACCGAGAAGGAGATGGTTCGCCTCGGCCAGGGCAGCGGCGAGATGAAGCAGTTGACGCCCGAGGCCATCGATCGGGGAATCGCTGCGCTGGCCAGGATGGCCGCCGTTGCCGCCACCCACGATGCAACCATCACGGCGGTCGCGACCAGCGCCACCCGAGAGGCCGAGAACCGGCAGGTCTTTCTTGATCGGGCGCAGGCGGAGACCGGCATAACGGTCGAGGTGATCAGCGGGTTCGAAGAGGCACGGTTGATCCACCTCGGCGTGCTCCAGGCGCTGCCGGTCTTCGACAAGCGGCTGCTGCTGGTCGACATCGGGGGTGGCAGCACGGAGTTCCTCGTCGGGCTCGGCTCCCAGGTCATCGCGGCACGGAGCATCAAGTTGGGCGCCATCCGCCTGACGGAGCGGTTCTTCTCCGACGGGCGCGCCGACGGCAAGCGGGTCAAGAAGGCGCGAGCGTTCATCGCAAACGCCCTCGCCGCAGCGGCTCACGAGGTCGGCTCCGAGGAGTTCGAGATCGCCATCGGCAGCTCCGGCACCATCACCGCCATCGCCTCGATGATCGCCGCCGCCCGGGGTGAGCAGATCAAGGACCTGAACGGTGTCTCGTTCACCGAGGCCGAACTGACCGAGTTGGTCGACCGGCTCGTCGGCACGGTGGCCGAGGACCGCCGCAAGATCGACGGCCTCGACACGAAACGGGTGGACATCATCGTGGGTGGCGCGGTGCTACTGTCCGAGATCTTTCGGGCGTTCGAAATCGGGGAGATGACCGTCTCCGGCTACGCCCTCCGGGAGGGGGTGCTGTTCGACCGGATGGCGGCAAGCGGTACCGCGGCGGCCGGACAGCTGACCGATCTCCGTCGGTCGAACATCAAACGTCTCGCCCGCCAGCTGGATCCCGACGCCGACCATGCGGAGACCGCAGCGGCGCTTGCACTCAGCTTGTTCGACCAGACCACCGAGCAGCACGGTCTCGGAGCCGACGCCCGGGAGTTGCTCGAGCTCGCGGCCATCGTGCACAACGTCGGGTTGTTCATCTCCCACGCCGCACATCACAAACACACCTACTACGTGGTCCGCCACTCCGAACAGTTGACCGGTTTCACGGAGCGGGAGCGGGAGCTGCTGGCGCTGATCGCCCGCTATCACCGCAGAAGCCACCCAAGCGGCAAACACCCCCAGTTCGCCGAACTGGAGAACCGGGATCAGGACCTGGTCCGAAAACTGGCCGGCATGTTGCGCATCGGCATTGGTCTCGACCGCAGCCATCAGGGGAAGGTGACCGGGCTGACCGTGTCGCTGGTCGGGTCGAAGAAGAACAACGGCAGGAAGCAGCGGCTGTCGATCACCGCGGCGGCCGACGCGGCGGACGACATCTCCCTGGAGCTCTACTCCGCCCAGGAGCGAGCCGATCTGCTGGCCGATGCGCTGGGCATGCCCGTCGAGTTCGTCACACCGGACTGAGCCGCGTTTTACAGATCGAACCAGACGTGGGCCTGGCCGGTGCCGGCCACCGCCTCGTACTTCCCGAACTGCTGGCCCGGGGCCGTCCACGACGCCCCGCCGAGCGCCCCGGCCATCGACAGGTAGGGACCGAACCGGCCCTCGGGGGCGTGGGCCCGATAGGTGTCCATGTTTTCGATGACGGCCCGGTGATCACCCTGCTTCATCCATGCCAGAACCTCGAGATCGGCGGCGCACGCCTCGGGTGTTCGGATGTTCGACAGGTCGGCGGACTCGTGGTCCCGGAACTGGCGGAGCGGCCAGAACCGATGGCTCATACCGCCGCTGGCCAGCAGCACGACCCGTCGGTCCGTCTCGGCCACGGCGGCGGCCAGCAGCTCCCCGAGCAGCAGAAAGTCTTCCGGCTGCGCCGTCTGGCAGGTGGCGATGCTCAGCCACCGTTGGTCTCCCTGGAGGAACGGGAGCAAGTTGAGGGTGGGGTAGTGGATGGGCAGGTGGGGGTCGTCGATGGCGGTTATCCAGGTGTCGTCCCGGCCGTCGGCCTGGGCGGCCAGCGTCTCGGCCAGCTCGCGGTCCCCGGTGAGGTCGTACGGGACCTGACTCATGCCGCGGGGCAGCTCGTCCGAGGTGAACAGGCCGGACCGCCGGTCGTGGGATGCCACCACGTGTTCGATGGTCGTGAACCAGTGACTGTCGAAGACCACGTAGGTGTCGGCGGCGAGCGGATCGAGCTTGGCGGCCCGAAGGTCATGGAGGCCCTGGAACAGGGTGGTGTCCTCGCCGTCGTTCAACTCACGCCTGACCGCTTCCGGCAGGACAAGCGTTGGGACGTGCGACACGAAGGCTGCACCGACTATCTCACCCATTGTTTACTCCGAACGAAGATTGTTTGGTACCGAATGATATACCCGGCCCGCGGTGTCGGCACCTCGGTCGAGCATGTTGTGATCAGCCGAGTCCGAACCGCTGGTACGGGAGGTCGGCCAGCGAGTCGAGCACCAGGTCGGCGTCGGAGAAGTCACCCGGTCTGGTTATCGGATTCGGCACGGCGACACAGGTCATGCCCGCCGCCTTGGCTGCGGCAACGCCGTTCGCCGAATCCTCGATCACCAGGCAGGCTCGGGGATCGGTGGCCAACCGGTCGGCGGCGTGGAGGAAGACGTCCGGCCACGGCTTGGCCTTCTCCACGTGGTCCCGGGTGGAGACCGCGGCGAACCGGTCGATGAGATTGCGGGTTGTGAGGTGCTCTTCGACCCAGGAGCTCGGCGAGCTGGAGGCGACCGCCAACGCCTTGTTGTACCGCTCCGCCAGATCGATCAGGGCGACAACCCCGTCTCGAAGAGGGGTCTGTGCGATGAGCTGATGGTGGGCCGCAAGCCGCCGGGTCCTGATCTCGCCGATGTTGTCCAGCGGTCCGGTCCGCTCCTGAAGCACTTCACTCCAGTGTCGCTGGTCGGCCCGGCCGATCGTATGGAAGAAGTCGGCCATCTCGTAGGTCTGCCCGAGCCGTTCGAACTCGTCGCGGACCGTGGCGAACTGCGTTGACTCGGTGTCCAGGATCGTGCCGTCGAAGTCGAAGATGATCGCCTGGATCGCCGGTTGGGTCATTGGAGCATCAGCCGTCGGCCGCTTGACGGTCGGTGGCGATCTGCTCCGCCATCCGGTCGAGGGTCGGCTTGCGGAAACCCTGCATGGTCCGCCGATAGGCGCCGGCATCCAGCGCCGAGAGCGCAGCCGCTTCCTCGATGGCGGTGTCCAACAGTGCATCGGCCGGCACCACTCGATCCAGGTAGCCGACGTCCACCGCGGCGGTCGGCTCGGTGATTCTGGCGTTGGCGATGGCCCGCTGGATGTGGCGCTTGCTCAGCCGCTGCTCGGCCAGGGTGTGCGCCCAGTCAGGGAGCGTCATGCCGATGGCCACCTCGTTCAGGCCCACCTTGAACGGCCCTTCCGCCCCGACCCGGATGTCGCAGCCCAGCAGCATCAACGCCCCCGCGGCCAGGGCATGGCCATTGCACGCGGCGACGACGGGGACCCCGCAGCCGTAGATGTTTCGGACCAGATCGCCGCCGTCCGCCACCAGGTTGATGATGTCGGCCATCCCGCCACCCTGCATGACACTCAGATCAAACCCGGCGGAGAAGCGGCCTTCCCGGCCGGTCAGCACCGCGCTGACCACGTTCTCGTCCGCTTCGGCCTGGGCCAGGGCCGCCGAGATGTCGGCGATCATCGATGACGACAGAGCGTTGGCCTTGCCGTCGTCCATGTGGATCAGTAACACCGATCCGTCTGCAACCGTCGACGTTGTCACCTGCTCAGCCATCGGACGAACCTCCTCCGTCAGGTCGGCCGTTTGGCCGAGTCCAGACAAGAAGATAGCCAAGCCCGGCGGGGGGCTACGATTTTTGCATGGACAGGGACGAGGTCGACTGGTTCGATCAGACCGGGTACCGGCTGCGGTTCGGGTGGGGGCCGAACGGTCTGCGGCGGCTCGCCCCCGTTGCGGACGTGGTGGTCATCGTCGATGTGCTGTCGTTTTCCACCGCCGTAGATGTACTGCTCGGCCGTGGTGCGGTGGTCCTGCCGTACCGGTGGCACGACGGAAGCGAAGACGCTTTTGCCGCAGACCATGACGCTGTTGTTGCGTCGAAGCGGGCCGAGCCAGGTCGATGGAGCTTGCGGCCGTCCTCGCTCGTCGAGGTGCCGCCGGGCACCCGGCTTGTCCTCCCATCACCGAATGGGTCGGCGCTGACGTTTGCCGCGTCCGATGCGGGGGCGTCCCGGGTCATGGTGGGCTCGCTGCGGAACGCCGACGCCGTCGCCGCAGCGGCTGCACCGCATCGAACGGTGTCGGTCATCGCCGCAGGCGAGCGGTGGAAGGGGACAACCGGGCCGCTCCGCCCGGCCGTCGAGGATCTGTTCGGAGCCGGGGCCATCCTGGCCGCCCTCGACGAGCGCTGGCGCCTCGACGCGGACAGGTCGATCGACCAACCGTTGGACGACCGGCTCTCTCCCGAGGCCAGGACCGCAGTGGCCGCGTTCATCGACGCCCGTCCGGATCTGGCCAACCGGTTGCGGTCCTGCGGATCCGGGCGGGAGCTGATCGACAAGGGGTTCGCCGCCGATGTCGACCTGGCGGCCGACCTCAACACCAGCCCGATGGCCCCGACGCTTCGGGGCCCCGAGCTGGTCGACCTGCCACCGAATCCAGTTTGACGGACCGGCCGCCGGTTGACTGCTGGCGCAGGACCGGCAGCCGATGTACTGCTGCCGCAGAACCGGCAGCCGATGTACTGGTGGGTTACAGCGGGAGGCGGGCAGTGTCGGACTCGTGGTCCAGCAGCCAGCGCTTCACGTCGAGGCCGTAGTAGTACCCGCCGAGGCTTCCGTCGCTGCGCAACGCCCGGTGGCAGGGGACAAACGGGGCGACGAGGTTCCGCCCGCAGGCCGAACCGACCGCTCGGACGGCGTTCGGCTTGCTGGTGGTACCGGCCAACTGGGTGTAGGTCCTGGTCTGGCCGGCCGGGATGTCCCGCAGACCCTGCCAGACCTCCTGCTGGAGCGCGGTACCGGCCTGGGCGATCGGGAGGTCGTCGATGGCGGTGAGATCGCCGGTCAGATAGTCGGTGATCGGACCGTCGAGCGGGCCGAGGTCATCGCTGTCCGTCAGCTCCATCGCCTCCGCGTTCGGGACGCGGTCCCACAGGTCGGCGGCGGCGCAGAACCCGGCGGCGATGACCGCCGGGGTCTCCCCGGCTCCAAAGCCGTTGGCCAGCACGGTCAGTGGTCCAACCGGCGTTGCAAAGCTCTTGGCCCGGACCGTGGTTGTGGTGTTGGTGGCAGTTGTGGTCTGTGCGGTTGTTGCGGCCATGGTTATCGGTCCTCGTTTTCCTGTGGTTTGGTTTGTCCGTTGGTGGGGGCACCGGCGGTGCTCCAGAGAGTCATTGCGGCGTAGGCCCGCCAGGGTCGCCACCGCTCGGCCCGATGCTCGAGCGTCTTCTGATCGACGCCGAGCGAGTTGCGCAGTACCAGGTCACCGACCGGCCAGCCGTCCGGGTCGTTGAGCGCCCGCATGGCGATGTAGCCGGCGGTCCACGGACCGATGCCGGGCAGCTCGAGGAGCTGAGCGGTTGTCCGTTCAACGTCCGCAGCGGGGGACAGGTCGATGGTGCCGTCGGCCACGGCCGTGGCCAGGGCCAGGACGGTGGATCGCCGCCGTGACGGCATGCCGAGCCGGTCGAGCGGGGCCGCCGCCACCTGGGCTGCGGTGGGAAATCCGGGGAGGAGGACCGACTCATCGGCGGCGGAGCCGGCATTGTCATCGTCGGTGGGATCGGCGTCCGAGCCGGTGGCCAGTGCAACCAGCCGGCCGAGGGTGGTTGCGGCCCCGGCCACGCTGACCTGCTGGCCGACCACCGCCCGGACCGCCAGTTCGAACGGATCGAACGTGCCGGGCAGGCGGGGAAGTGACGTGGTGGCCAACCGGGCCGCCAGGTCGGGGTCGGTGGAGAGGTGGTCGGCCACCGGCGCCAGGTCCGTGTCCAGGTCGGCGACCCGGCGGACCATCGGCACCAGCTGAGCAACCCGATCAAGGCGGTCGAGCGAGCAGCTCAATACCAGCCGATCGTCGGCGTCCGTGCTGGACAGCTCGATCCAGCCGCCGGGTACCCCTCGCCGGAACCGGCCGCCGTCCGCCACCTCAAGGCCGGTGATGGCCCGGGCGGCCAGGAACCGATGCAGGTTCGCCCACTGGACCGGGCCTCGGCAGGAGAGCGTCACGGTCACCTCGGTGGTGCCGGTGGCAGCGGTGTCCGGTCGGCGCCGAAGGGAGGAGGGCGTGGCGTCGAACGCCCGCTTGAAGGCGTCGTTGAACTGGCGGATGCTGCTGTATCCGGAGGC
>JBCCGJ010000206.1:0-10676 GCA_039029335.1 Actinomycetota bacterium
CTCGTGGTGGCAGCCGTGAGCGTCCTCGATGCAGACGTCGCTACCGGACACCCCGTTGGCCACCACGTCGGTGCCCTGTGTGGTCGACGACAGCGTGGTCACTGTTGTGCTCGGTGCCGAACTTGAGGTGGTCGTTGCCACCGTGGTGGTTGTTGCCACGGTGGTGGTTGTGGTCGGCGCCGTCGTTGTTGTGGTTGTCGGCGGCGGTGGTGGTGGCGGGTAGATGTCGTCGCAGTCGACCGGCGGAAGCACATCACCGTTCAGCTGCACCTCATCGTCGCCGCCGCGCATGTTGATCCGGACGTCCCGGTCAACGCCCGTCACGGTCTCCACCCGGAATGCGGTGGTGGACTGGAACACGATGACCGAGAACTCCTCGAGATCGTCGGGGTTCTGGCACAGGGTGATGCGGTTGTCGCCGTTGTCTCCGAGGATGTCCAGCGTGCCGTTTGCCAATACTCGAACGTTGACGTTGTCCGAGAGGCCGGATGCCGGTGACGGACCGATCAGCGCCAGCCCGGCGGTGATCAGCACCAGTGCGACGGCGGCTCGCAAATAGGTCATGGTTTCCCTCCACTGTTCGTCGGCGCGTAACGTAAGTCCGCTACGGCGCCCCACACGCTCGCAGACCGGTGTTGCCAACGCCAGGGATTAGGTGCAACGACCCACAACTCGAACTTCTTACAATGATCGCAACAAGCATCGACGCCCGGGACTATTCGGGACCCGGGTGCTGTTTATGCGGAGAACGCCTGACGGCCCACGGGCCGAATCGACCCCCCCAAGGAAGGCACTGATGTTCAAGTTGTCCAAGCTTTTTGCCGCCCTGCTCGCCTTCGTGTTGCTGCTGGCGGCCTGCGGTTCCGATGACACCGATGACGCCGCCGAGTCCTCTGACGGGGATGCTGAAACCGCCGAGACGGCAGAGGCCGCCGACTTCGACGGCCCACTGGTTATCGGCGCCATCCCCGACCAGGACCCCGAAGTCCTGGCCCGCAACTACGAGCTGGTGGCCGGCTATCTGGCGGATGAGCTTGGTGTTGAGGTCCGGTTCGAGCCGGTCACCGAGTATGACGCCGCCGTGACCGCGTTCCGGGTCGGCGACCTTGACCTGGTCTGGTTCGGCGGCCTCACCGGCGTCCAGGCCCGGCTGCAGGTGGACGGTGCCGAAGCCATCGCCCAGCGGGACATCGACGAGGAATTCACCTCGGTTTTCATCGCCACCACCGACTCCGGCATCGAACCGATCTCCGACGTTGCGGGTCTCGAGGCCGTGGCCGGTCGGACCCTGACGTTCGGGTCGGACTCCAGCACCTCGGGCCGGCTGATGCCCCAGTCATTCCTCAACGAAGCAGGGGTGTCCCTGGACGACCTGAACGGCGAACCCGGTTTCAGCGGCTCCCATGACGCCACGATCGAACTGGTGGAGGCCGGCACGTTTGAGGTCGGAGCGCTCAACTCCCAGGTCTGGAAGGCGAGAGTTGAAGCAGGCGAGGTTGACCTGGACAAGGTTCAGCTGATCTTCGAGACGCCGACCTACTACGACTATCACTGGGTGGCCCGGCCGGAGCTCGGCCCCGACCTGCAAACGCAGATCGTCGACGCCCTGAAGAAACTCGATCCGGCCGATGCGGATCAGGCGGCGATCCTGGAGTTCTTCGGCGCCGGTTCGTTCATCGAGACCGAGAGCGAGAACTACAACAGCATCGAGGAGGTCGGTCGCGAGATCGGCAAGATCGACGGCTGAGCCGCTGCTGTCGCTGCGGGGGGTCACCGTTCGGTACACGAGCGGTGACCCGGCTGCGGTCGACGACCTGACGCTGTCGGTGCAGCCCGGCGAACGGATCGCCCTGATCGGGCCGTCCGGTGCCGGGAAGTCCACCATCCTGCGGCTGGCGTCCGGCTTGACGCTGCCGACGACCGGCGAGGTCACCGTGCTTGGCGCGCCGAGTGCCGAACTCGGTACGCGGGCAAACCGGCGGACCAGGGCGAGAGTCGGAGTCATCACCCAGGACTTCTCCCTGGTTGGCCCGCTTCGAGTGGCGTCAAACGTGGCTGCCGGGCGGCTCGGTCGGTGGAGTTGGCTCCGGGCGGTCGGAACGTTGGTCAGACCCGGCCCGATCGACGAGATCGCCGCCGCCCTGAGCAGGGTGGGTATCGCCGAGAAGATCTGGGACCGGGCCGACCAGCTGTCCGGCGGCCAGCAGCAGCGGACCGCCATCGCCCGCTCCCTGTTCCAGAACCCCGACCTCCTGCTGGCCGACGAACCGGTCAGCGCCCTTGATCCGGCCCGCTCCGATGCGGTGATGGCCGTACTGGCCGATGTGGCCGCCGCCGACGGCAAGGCGCTGATCGCCAGCATGCACGACGCCCCGCTGGCCATCCGCCACTGCGATCGGATCGTCGGCCTGCGCAACGGGCATCTGCAGTTCGACCTGCCGTCGGCCGAGGTCACCGACGAACTGCTCGACGCGCTGTACCTCATTGACGAGACCGCCGACGGGGTTGCCGTCGAAGCTGTCGGGCAGCCGCCCGACGGGAACGTCAATGGTGTGATGGACGGCGTGATCGACCAGCACATCGAGTCGTGACAACCCTGGCCCCACCCGCTGCGGCGGTCATCCCCGGAAAGCCCGTCAGACGGGACAGACGCTGGTGGGCGGGGACGCTGCTTGTGGTGGTGGGCTGGTCGGTCTGGCAGGCCGGGCTCGACCCGTCCGAGGTCATCAACACCAGAGGCTGGACCCAGGTCCAGAAGTTCTTCGCCGCGATGTTCCAACCGGACCTCAGCCGCTCGATGATCGAGCTGACCATCCGGGAGGCGGCGGTGACGGTCGGGTACGCCCTGGTCGGCACGGCACTGGCAGTGGTCATCGGCATCATCGGCGGGCCGCTGCTGACCGAGCGGGTCTGGAGCCCGATCCACGGGCCGATGGGCCGGGGCCGGATCGGGTGGTTGGCCGCCCGGACTCTGTTTGCGATCCCTCGATCGATGCACGAGGTGGTCTTCGGGCTGCTGCTGGTCAATATCCTTGGGCTGAACCCGCTTGTGGCGGTGCTGGCCATCGGCATCCCCTTCGGGGCGGTGACCGCCAAGGTCTTCGCCGAGCTGATCGACGAACTGCCGACCGACGTCGAGCGCAGCCTCCGGGCGTCCGGGGCGGGCCGGTTCACGGCCCTGGCGTTCGGCACCATCCCCGCAGTACTGAGCGACCTGGTCTCCTACAGCTTCTACCGGTTCGAGTGTGGGCTGCGCAGCGCCGCCGTCCTGGGGATCGTCGGCGCTGGCGGGATTGGTTTCCAGCTGGCGCTGTCGTTCCAGTCCCTGCGGTACGACGAGATGTGGACCCTGCTCTGGGCGCTGATCATTCTGAGCGGCATCGCCGACCGGTGGTCGTCGCTGGTTCGTCGACGGCGGAACGCCGCGGCTATGGAGATGCACACCGCGGACAACAACGAGCTGGTGGATCGGGCCGGGTCGGCTCCCGGGGTCCCGATGCCGAACAGGCGTGGGCGGGGTCCGGAGCGAGACCGGTTCCTCGTGGCCAGCGCGCTGATCTTCACCCTCGGTGTGCCGGTGGCCTTCTGGCGGTTGCAGCTGGACATCTCCTCGCTCTGGGCGCCACGGGCCAGGACCCTCGCCGCCGAGCTGGCGGCCGACGCCTGGCCGCCACGAATCGGCACCGGCGGGTTCCCCGAATTGGTCAGCGACTCCCTGGACACGATTGCGCTTGCGGTGCTCTCGATCGCCCTGGCCTGGTTGGTGGCGTCGCCGATCGCCTTCGCCGCCCAGCGTCCTCGGCACGGAACGGGGCTCGACGGTGTGGCTCGACGAGTGGCCGCCGCCGCTGTCCGGTTCGTGCTGCTGATCGCCCGGTCGGTGCCGCCACCGGTGTGGGCGTTTGTGGTCGTCTTTGTGCTGTTCCCCGGACTGTGGCCCGGTGTGGTGGCGCTCGCCATCTACAACGGCGGTGTACTCGGCCGACTGCAGGCCGAGGTCATCGAGAATGGTGACCACCGGCCCGCCGAACTGCTGGCGGCGACCGGCGCAACTGCGCCCGCGGCGCTGACGTGTGCAACCGTGCCGGCGGTGTCCGCCCGGTTCGCCGCCCTGGGCCTGTACCGATGGGAGGTGGCGGTCCGGGAGACGGTGATCGTCGGGGTAGTCGGGGCGGCGGGCCTCGGACGGCGACTCGACGAGCAGACCTCGTCGTTCGACTACGACGGCATTCTGGCCACGATCCTTGCCCTGCTGGTGGTGACCCTGGTGGTGGACATCGCCTCGTCCTCCATCCGCCGGACCCTTCGATGATGACGGACCGGCCGATATCCTGACCGGACGAGAACCAGGACCATCACCACGACGATCGAGGGGAGGCACCGATGAGCAACGAACGACCAGATACTGAACGATCAGACACGGAACGACCACACCGGCTCACCCAGTTCAGCCACGGCGCCGGTTGAGGCTGCAAGCTCGCCCCTGGCGAGCTCGCGCACGTCGTGCGCGATCTGCAGGCCGACACCCCGGACGAACTGCTGGTCGGAACCAGAACCGGCGATGACGCCGCCGTGTGGCGCATCGACGCGGACCGGGCCCTGGTGTCAACCGCGGACTTCATCACTCCCGTCGTCGACGACGCACGGACGTGGGGTCGGGTCGCCGCGGCCAACAGCGTCTCAGACGTCTACGCCATGGGCGGCCGCCCGCTGTTCGCCCTCAACCTGGTCGGCTGGAACACCGACGCGCTGCCCACCGAACTGCTTGGCGAGCTGCTGGCCGGTGGCCAGGACATCGCAACCGCCGGTGGGTTCGCCATCGTCGGCGGTCACACCATCGACGACCCGGAACCGAAGTACGGCATGGCGGTCACCGGTGAGGTCCACCCGGATCGGATCATGACCAACGCAGGCCTGACTCCCGGGCAAGATCTGATCCTGACAAAACCTCTCGGGGTCGGGGTCATCACCACCGCCATCAAGGCCGACGTGGCCTCTGCGGACGAGGCGGCGGGAGCCGTTTTGTCCATGACCCGGCTGAACGACGTCGCCGCCCGGGTTGCGCTGGCCGCCGGGGCCACGGGCTGCACCGATGTCACCGGTTTCGGTCTGCTCGGCCATCTCGGCAGGATGTCGATCGAGTCCGAGGTCCGAGCCACAGTCGCGTTCGACGCTGTGCCGTTCCTCCCCGGCGCGGTCGGCCACGCAACGGCCGGGGTCATGCCCGGTGGGAGCCGGCGGAATCTGGACGCCGGCCAGGAACTCCTCGACGCCGGCCCCCACGAGGAGCTGCACCAGCTCCTCATCGCCGACGCCCAGACCTCCGGTGGGCTGCTGTTCGGGGTCGACCCCGGCGAAACCGCCGGTGTCCTGGCCGAACTGGCCGAAACCGGCCACACGGCGGCCAGAATCGGGTCAACCGAGACCGGTACACCGGGGTTCACCCTCCGGTAGCTTCCGGGGCGGCTCTGGCGGCCGGAAGAACACAACGGCCAACGTTGGAGGCGGGTCAACTTGGCCCGTAGACTTGCTGGTCGGCTGATTTAGGGTCACCCGACCGCCCTGTCGGGTCGAGACCGCCGGAATCGGTCGCCGACAGCTATGAATCTCCGATCGATCGCGAAGGATCACCGTGAAGACGTACGCACCAAAAGCATCAGAAATAGAGCGTGACTGGTTCGTCGTCGACGCCGACGGGATGACCCTTGGCCGGATGGCCACCGAGGTGGCCCGGGTCCTGCGGGGCAAGCACAAGCCAACCTTCGCCCCCTACATCGACACCGGCGATCACGTCATCATCATCAACGCCTCCAAGGTGGTGCTCTCCTCCAACAAGGCGGAGCAGAAGCAGGTCTACCGCCACTCCGGCTACCCGGGTGGCCTCCGCAGCCGGTCCTACGGGGACATGCTGGAGCGGCGCCCGGCCGATGCCGTCCGCCAGTCGATCGTCGGCATGCTGCCGAAGAACCGCCTCGGTCGTCAGCAGGCCCGCAAGCTGAAGATCTACGCCGGTGACACCCACCCCCATTCCGCCCAGAAGCCAACGCCGATGGAAATCGCCGGCGCCCGACGCAGCAGCGACAGCTGAGAATCACGAAGGATCTGATCAGTGTCAACCATCCAAGCCACCGGCCGTCGTAAGCAAGCCATCGCCAGAGTTCGCATGACCCCCGGATCGGGCAAGATCACCGCAAACGGTCGGGAATTCGATGACTACTTCCCCTCGGCGGTCCACCGGACGCTGATCACCGAACCGCTTCGGCTCACCTCAACGGAGGAGAGCTTCGACATCGACGTCACCCTCTGCGGTGGTGGCCTGTCCGGTCAGGCCGGGGCGTTCCGCCTCGGCATCACCCGGGCCCTCGTCGAGGTCAACCCGGAGGATCGCCCGGCGGTCAAGGCCGCAGGCCTGCTGACCCGGGACCCCCGCAAGAAGGAGTCCAAGAAGTACGGCCTCAAGAAGGCCCGTAAGGCTCCGCAGTACTCCAAGCGCTAACCGGCGTCGTCGGCTCGGCCGCCCCCGCCAACTCCAGCCAACACGATGCCTCCACAGTTCGGCACAGACGGAATTCGGGGCGAGGCAAACACCGCGCTCACCCCGGAGGTCGCCGTCGCCCTCGGCCGGGCCGCGGTCGAGGTCCTCGGCGGAGACCTGTTTGTCATCGGGGCGGACACCCGGTTGTCCGGTCCCATGCTGGAGGGTGCGCTGACCGCCGGCATCTGCTCGGCCGGTGCGGACGTGGAGTCACTCGGTGTTGTTCCCACACCGGCCGTGGCCTGGGCGTCCGCTGACCGGAACGCTGCAGCGGCGATGATTTCGGCTTCCCACAACCCGTTCGGGGACAACGGGATCAAGCTGTTCGCCCCCGGTGGGCTCAAGCTTCGTGATGACACCGAAGCGACCATCGAGAAGCGCTATCTCGAACACCTGGAACAGCCCAGTGCCTTCGCCGGTGGCGTCGGGGACCGGGTTGGTGGACTCCGGCCGAGCGGCGGGGTTGCCGGCTGGCTCGACCTGATCACCGGTTCGGTGGCCCCTGGTGCGCTGGCCGGGAAGAAGATCGTGCTCGACTGCGCGCACGGTGCGGCGGCAACGCTTGGTCCCGAACCGTTCGCCCGGCTCGGTGCGGAGCTGACGGTGATCGGTGACCGTCCGACCGGCACCAACATCAACGACGGGTTCGGCTCCACCAGCACCGCCGCGCTGCAGGCCGCAGTGGTTGAAACGGGAGCGGATGCCGGCCTGGCGTTCGACGGTGACGCCGATCGGTTGATCGCCGTCGACGACCGCGGCCAGGTGGTTGACGGTGACCGGGTCATCGGCATCATCGCCGCCGACTGGTCGGCCGCCGGCCGGCTGCGGGACAACACGGTGGTGGTAACCGTCATGACCAACCTCGGGTTCCACCGGGCCATGGCCGGACGGGGCATCACCGTGCAGTCGACCGCCGTCGGGGACCGGTACATCCTGGCCGCCCTCGACGACCAACACCTGTCGCTCGGCGGCGAGCAGTCCGGGCACGTCATCTGCCGGGATCTGGCCGCAACCGGGGACGGGATGCTGACCGGCGTGCAGCTGCTGGACGTGGTCGCCCGCTCCGGTTCCCCGCTGTCGACGCTTGCCGACACCATCATGACCCGCGTCCCCCAGGTGCTGGTGAACGTACGGCTCGCCAAGCGGGAAGCCGACCCCGCTGCCGCCATCGCCGAGGACATCCGGGCCGTCGAGGAATCCTTCGGTGCGGACGGCCGGGTGCTCGTTCGGGCATCGGGCACCGAGCCATTGCTGCGGGTGATGGTTGAACACCTGGACGCCGAGGTGGCTCAGCAGGCTTGTGACCGCCTGGTTGCAGCCGCGGAACGGACCTTTGGTACCGGCTGATTCAGCCGACGGGCACTACAGCTGACCCACACCGCGTGCCGCCCGGTGATCACCCGTAGGTGAAACAACCCTGGCGGCCGGAGACCGACATCCCGACAACACCCCAACGCCCTACCCTTGGTCAGAGACTTACGAGGGCCGGGCACCCCATCGGAGGGCAACAGACAGCATGTGCGGAATCATTGCGATCGTGAGGCGGCGAACCAGTCGGCCGATGCCGGACATCGACCGGCTGGCCGCCGGTATCCAGGAGGCCCTCGACGGCTTCCCGGCGCCCACAACCGAAGATCTGGCCACCGGGCTCACCGATACCGCGGACGCGCTGTCGGCGGTCGACCGGGAGCTGCGGGGCGAAGCCGGGCTTGCGGCCATGCTGGCCGACGACGCCGCCAGGGACACCATCGCCGAGACACTCGGCGCCTTCGGGTCCAAGGTCGCCGAGGTTGAAGCCCACCTGGAGAAGCAGGGCGACGCCATGCCGGCCCTCGAAGCGGTGAACGGCGCCCTCGTGACGCTGAAGGATGCGCTGTGGGCCATCGAACGGGATCGGCTTCGGGCGGCCCGTGAGGTCACCGATCTGGCGGGGCCGGACGTCTTGGGTGCCCGGCTGGCCGCGATGTTCAGCATCCAGCAGGCGCTCAGCAACCTGGACCGGCTGGAGGTCCGAGGTCGCGACTCGGCCGGTATCCACGTTCTGGTCCGGGGCCACGGCCTTGATCTGTCCTCGCCCGAGGTTGCCGGTCTCCTGGCCGACCGCACCGGCGATCCGCTGTTCGTCGATCGGGCGGTTCGGGTCGTCGACGGCCACATCGGCATCGTCTACAAGGCCGCCGCAGAGATCGGCGAACTGGGCGACAACACCGCGGCCATGCGCACCGCCATCGCCGAGGATCAGCTGCTCCACGCGGCGCTGGCCGCCGACACCGCCGAGGCCACCGTCCTGGCCCACACCCGCTGGGCCTCGGTCGGCATCATCAGCGAACCGAACGCACACCCGGTCAACAGCGAGGAGACCGGTGGCAACAGCGGACCGTACGTGACTGCGGCACTCAACGGCGACGTGGACAACTTCGCCGATCTGATCGCCGCCGACGGCCTGTCCATTGCCGCCGAAATCACGACCGACGCAAAGGTCATCCCCACCATGGTCAGCCGCGGCCTGGCCGCCGGGCTCGACCTTGACGAGGCCGTCCGGTCATCGGTGGCCCAGTTCGAGGGGTCGGTGGCCATCGGGATCAGCAGCGCCGAGCAGCCCGATGACGTGCACCTGGCTCTGCGGGGTAGTGGCCAGGGGGTCTACGTCGGTCTTGCCGAGGACTGTTTTGTTGTGGCGTCCGAACCCTACGGCGTGGTCGAGGACTCCGACGTCTACTTTCGGATGGACGGGGAAACCCCGGCCGATCCGGACAATCCCACCGCCAGCCAGGGCCAGATCATCCGGCTCCGAGGTGGTATGGCCGGCGACCGGGCGGGCGTGTCCCGCATCTCCTACGACGGCATGCAGCTGCCGCTGTCCGAGGACGAGTGGAAGGCACCATCGGTGACCACCCGGGACATCGACCGTGGCGACGCCCCCCACTTCCTGCTGAAGGAGATCAGCGAGTCGCCGAAGTCGTTCCGCAAGACCCTGCGCGGTCGGCTGGTGGAAACCGAAAGCGGACTGTCGGTCAACCTGCCGACGGACACCATCTCCGAGGCGCTGGCCAAGCGCCTCGAAGCCGGGGACATCACCCGGGTTCACGTGATCGGCCAGGGAACGGCCGCCGTCGCCGGTCAGGCCATCGCCGCCGCCATCGAGGATGCGCTGGCCGGTTCCGCCGTGGCCGTCGACGCCGTGACCGCCACCGAGCTTTCCGGGTTCCGGCTTCGGGACGACATGTCCGACACGCTGGCTGTTGCCGTCAGCCAGTCCGGCACCACCACCGACACCAACCGCACCGTCGACCTCTGCCGGTCCCGTGGCGCGTCGGTCATCGCCATCGTCAACCGGCGGGGGAGTGACCTGGTCGACAAGTCGGACGGTCACCTCTACACCTCGGACGGCCGTGACGTTGAGATGAGCGTCGCCTCCACAAAGGCGTTCTACGCCCAGATCGCCGCCGGGTTCCTCCTGGCCGACGGCCTGGCCCAACTGGTCCCCGGCGTCACCGTCGACCAGTCGGACCGGCAGGCCATCCTGGCCGGGCTGCGCAACCTTCCCGCCGCCATGTCGGCCACGCTGGAGAAACGGGCGGAGATCGCCCAGGCCGCCGGACGCCACGCCCCCAGGCGTCGCTACTGGGCGATGGTCGGCAACGGGCCGAACCACGTGGCGGCCAAGGAGCTGCGGATCAAGCTGTCGGAGCTGTGCTACAAGTCGATCGCCTGCGACGTCACCGAGGACAAGAAACACATCGACCTCTCGTCCGAGCCGATGATCCTGGTGTGTGCCGCCGGGCTGGTCGGCTCGAACGCCGACGACGTCGCCAAGGAGGTGGCGATCTTCCGGGCCCACAAGGCGGCCCCCATCGTCATCGCAACCGAGGGGGAGAACCGGTTCTCCGCCGCGCTCGACGTGATCGCCGTGCCGGAGGTCAATCCCCGACTGGCGTTTGTGCTGTCCACCGTGGTCGGCCACCTGTTCGGCTACGAGGCCGCGCTGGCGATCGACGCCTCGGCCCGTCCGCTCCGCGAGGCCCGGGGGGTCATCGAGAGCTACGTCGGTCAGACCACCGACGGCTGGTTCACCCGGTTCGGCCGAGAGTTGTCCGCTCACGCCTCGCGGTTCTTCGACGGGCTGCGGGCAGGGTCGTAC
>JBCCGJ010000207.1:0-10577 GCA_039029335.1 Actinomycetota bacterium
GCTTGGCGGTTCCGAACGTGGTCTGGTCGACGTCGGACGACAGGTACCAGCCCTCGGTCGTCTCGCCCAGTTCCACCACGTAGTTCACGAAGTACTCGAGGTTGAGGAATGTCTGATTGAACTCGCCGGTGCAGTTGCTGCCGTACCAGCCGCCGTAGGCCGGCTCGGAAAAGTTGCGATAGTCGGACGGGTCCTTCCCGTTCCAGCACTGGGGGAACTTCACGTTCATCTCCAGCACAACATGCGGGTTGCGGTCAACGCCGTAGACGTTCTTGTAGTAGTTCCCGTCGCAGACCGGGATGCTGCCGACACCACCGCCCTGGTCCGCCCCGCCGGAGAAATTGTTCGTGCAGGCGTAGGTGTACTTGCCGACCGAACCGCCGCCGGTCTGCACCTCGGGGTTGTTGAGGTCCTTGGTGGCGATCATGGCGATGTTGTCCGGATAGGGGAGCGCCGCTCCTCTCGCCAGGCCCTCACCCTTGTAGTAGACGACAACCCGCTCCGGGATCCGAACGTTGCCCTGGGCGTCGAACATGGCAGGCACCCAGTAGCCGGTGCGGTTGAGCTCCTGTCCGTTGCAGGTACTGCCACCGGTGTTCTTGAGGGTGTCACCGGTTGTGAAGGCGTTCACATGCGTGTTGCCGAAGTGCATGTGAAGGTGGGACGCACCAGGTTGACCAGGGAAGAGCAGGGGGTCGTCGTAGGTGAAGTGGGAGAACTCACAGCCCGCCCGGAACTGGCCGCCGGCCGGGACGGGAAAGGCCTGCTCCGGGTTGTCGCCGGGGTTGTTGAGGTAGTCGGTGCGGGGCCCGTAGTGGTCGGCCGGGTTCAGGTCCGCAGACGGTGTCAGGAGGTAGGGGCTGCTGTCGTGATTCCGATTTCGGACAGATGCCGACAGGATCAGGTCGAGGTTCGACTGGTAGTCACCACTGACCGGCACCGGCCGGGCCGCCGATGAATCCGCGGCTTCGGCCGAGCCTTCCGACCCGCCGACGGTCTCCTGCCGGACGATGCTGGGGTCATCCCCACCGATCACGATGACGTTGTTGGCTCTGGTTTCCAGCTGGTCCCCGCCGGTGGCGATGGCCGCCACATCGGCGCTGTCGCCGGGAATCGGCTCGCCGGTGGTCACCGCATCGTGGGTCCTGGCCGGTTGGGCGAGCGTGGTGACGACCAGGATCGCCACCCCGGCGGCAAGCGCCAGTCCGGCCTGGTAGGCCAACCCGCCTCGGCGGGGTTGGTCCTCATCGAACTCCCACACCTCCTGGTCGTCCCACGCAGCCCGGTCACGTTCCGGTTCCCGGTGATCCCACGGCTGATGGTCGTGGGCGAGGGCGTCGGCTTCGTCCTCGAATTCGGCCCGGTCCCAGCCGTCGGCTTCGTCAGGGTGGTTGGCTCGGTCCCAGGGGGCGGTGGCGTCTTCGAAGCCGGCCCGGTCTCCGGCATCGGCCCGGTCCCAGCCGTCGGTTTCGTGCCGGTCGTTGGCTCGGTCACAGGGGGCGGTCGCGTCTCCGAACCCGGCCCGGTCCCGGTCTCCGGCATCGGCCCTGTCCCAGCCGTCGGCCCGGTCCCAGCCATCGGCTTCGTCAGGGTGGTCGCCCTGGTCCAACGGGTGACCTGCACCCCGGCTCCCGGAAACGGGCTGTGTGTCATCGCGGTGACGCGAGAACCTGAAAATGCCTGTTGCCATTGCCGAACCTGCCGTGCTGACCGCCTGCACTGCCGCCGACGATCCACCGGTCGGCGCCCGACCATCGTAGCCAAAACCGATCGCTGCGGTTGGATTCGCCCTGGTTCATCGGTTGCCGCACCAGTCCGGTGCCGGGAGTTCACCGCTGCGGGGCTGTACCATGTCCAACGATGTGGATCATGTTCGGCGGAGACATGCCCGGAGGGAACGCCGACCAACCCACCACCGGTTCCGACCGGCGGCGGAGGTGTCGGCCATGACCATGGAGTCCCGTGTCGGCGGCGTCTCGGCCACAACCGGTGCAACCGCGGTCGACGTGGCGGCCCGGGAGCGGGCCTATGCCGGCACCAGCTACTTCGGCTCGCTGGACGCAGTCCGGGCCGTTTCGGTGATCGCCGTCCTCTGGCACCACACGGTCATCCCCAATGAGGATCTCCCCATCTCCGGCCGAGGGTTCCTCGGCGTGGACATGTTCTTCGCACTTAGCGGGTTCCTCATCACCACCATCCTCCTCAGGGAGCAGGCCGCCAGCGGTGACATCTCGCTCCGCCGGTTCTATGCCAGGCGGTCGCTTCGGATCTTCCCGCTCTACTACGCCATCGTGTTCGGGTGCCTGGCGCTGGCGCTGCTGTCCGACAGCCCGCAGCTGACGGCCATCGAGGACTCCGCCCCCCAGCTGATCTTCTACCTGACCAACTGGTTCCCCACCATTTCGCTGCTGGCCGTCTCCTGGAGCCTGGCGACCGAGGAACAGTTCTACCTGGTGTGGCCACCGCTCCAGAAGCTGCTCGGCGGCCTGGCCCTGGTGCCCATGGTGCTGTTCCTCGGGGCGAACCAGCTGGTGAATTTTGGTCTGCTCTTCTCCGACAGCCGGGAGGAGTTGGAGATCCTCCAGGTGACCTTCACCCCGATCATCCTCGGTGTGCTGCTGGCCTACCTGCTCCACCATCGGTACTCGGTGGCGTGGACGTTGTTCGGACATCGGCTTGTCGCCCCCGGGCTGGTCGTCGCCCTGCTGGTTGTCATCAGCCTGCCGTCCTCCGAGACGTCGATGGTCGGTGCCCACCGCCTGGTGGTGCACCTGATCATGACGGCGCTTCTGGGCGCCCTTGTCGTCGCCGAGGACCATCTGCTGGCCCCGTACCTGCGAGGGCGACTGCTGGTCAGAATCGGTGCGGTGAGCTACGGCATGTACTTGATGCACATGTTCGTCCGCCACGTGTTTGTTGAGATGTTCGACATCGCCGATGCGATCTCGCTGCCGCTGACCCTGTTTGTGGCGGTCACCGTCGTAACGTATCTGGTGGCGGAGCTGAGCTTCCGGGTCTTCGAGTCACCGCTGCTGCGGCTCAAGCCCGGCCGGGGCAACGGTTGACCGCACCAGACGCCCGAAGGACCACCATGACTAACCAGCAAACCATCGGGTCGCTTCGCCGCGACGGACGGCAGTCGGTGTCGGGCGCCACCGGCCGCCGCCCGAACCCCCCTCGGGTGGGGATTGCGGCCGTCGGCCTCGCCGCGGTGATGGTGCTGAGTGGCTGTGGAGTCCTCGGCGACAACGACGGGGACACCGTCTCGGCGGTCGACACGAACGACGTCTCGGCCACCGCCGACACGCCGGAGGACGAGGCGACCGCCAAGGAGGTCCTGGTCATCACCGGGGAGAAGGACCCGAGCGTGGTGGTCACCGCCCCCGATGGGGACAACCAGGAGACCGCCGATGACGGGAGCGATGCGGACAACACCGCAGGCACCGACCCGACCGGCGAAGACACCGCGACCGGGGGGTCCGACGACGCCTCGACGACCACGGAACCCTCCACAACCGAGCGGGCCTTTCCCGACTGTTCGGACGGGTGCAACTACGTGATGGAGGGCGACTCGATCACGTTCAACCTGAGCCAGTGGTTGTGGCCGAAGTTCTGTGATGAGGTCTCCGCCGCAACGTGTGTCAACTCCGGCATCTCCGGCCACCGCATCGACCAGATGATCGAGACCGCCCGCGGTGACGTCGACATCCACCTGGGGCCCGGGTCCAACGACGTCCTGATCTTCTGGGGTGGCACAAACGATCTGTGGCAGAAGTTCCACTCCGAGGACCCGGCGGAGGGTGCCCGCGGCGCCTACGAATCGACGAAGGCCTACATCGCCGAGCGCCGCGAGAAGGGCTGGGATTATGTGGTGATCCTGACCCATCCGCCGATGAACCGGGACATCGTCGCCGGCTGGGAGGTCCTCAACGACCTGATCAGAACCAACGACGCCGGGGCCGACACCGTAATCGACGTGGCACCCGACCCTCGCCTGGCCGATCCGTTCGACCCGGTCATGAAGTCGACCGACGGTGTCCACTACAAGGACCCGGGACGCCAGGTCGTTGTTGAGGGCTACCTCATCCCGACCATCCGGGAGCTCAGCGGGCGCTGACCGCGGGAGGCCCTGGCCTGCGGCGCAGGCGACGCCGCCGGACGGGTTCGTCGTCTAGGACGCAGTGACCGGCTCGGGAATCTTCTCGTCGTCGATCCGCTGGTAGCGAACAAGGACATACCAGCTGATGGCCGTTAGATAGGTCTCGCTGAGCATGGTGGCGATGACCGCACCGACCCAGCCGAACGGCGGGATCAGGGTGACGTAGAGGATCAGCGAGAACAGCGATGCGCTGACATACACGTAGCTCCGTTCGGTCTCCCGGCCGAGGCCGACCAACCCGTTCAGTGGCGTGGTCCGCAGCGCGACCAGCGGGATGAACGGAATCAGCCACGGCAGCATGTCCGCCGCACCCTCGTTGCCGTCGGTGATGAGGAAATCCAGCCACGGCCTGACCAGGTAGAGGAACGCCGCAGCCAGGAGCCCGATGCCCAGCATCAGGCGGGAGATCTTGAGGGCGCGAGTGAGGTGTTGGCCCCGACGGCCCTCCTCGTGGGACAGGAACCGTTGAAACGCCGCCCCGTCAAGTACCCGGAGCGGGGTCATACCAAGAAGGACGATTCGGTAGGCGACCGCGTAGAGTCCGCCGTCCTCGGCATAACCGAATCCAACCAGGGCCGCCTTGTCGCCGTTCGTCTGGAACTCCGCGGCGGCCATGGGGACCGAGAACTTCGCCCCGGCGACGGCGGCATCTCGGCCGGGCCAGCCGAGCTGGAACCGGTAGCCGTGCTTCGGCAGGTGGAAGAACAGCAGCCACAGGGCGTACAGCCCGAACGTCACGGTGTAGGCAACACCGAGGTTGAAGATCGAGAAGGCTTCGAACTTCTCGACCCCGGGGATGTGAGGCCGCACCAGTTGCCCGGTGTCGGTGGCGAACCGGGTGTCGACACCGGCCAGTGTCCACAGCACGACCAGCCGGATGCCGACAACGCCGAGGCGGATCCTGGCCAGCGGCGGGTATCCCGACGACGCCTGCACCAGCATGGAGACCACAAAGATCGTGGAGTTGCAGATCAGCTCCGATACGGCAAGGAAAAAGATCGCCCCAAGGCTGATGTCGTCGGTGATGCCGAGGGCGATCAGCGTGGCGATCAGTGTGAGCCCGGCGCCCTGCAGCAGCGTCAGGGACAGGAAGCTGCGCAGTGTCGGGTTCGGCTCGGCCTTGTCCCGGAGCCGACGTTGCAGCAGCGCCAAACCGGGGCCGGCGTACCCCATGGCCCCCAGCGGGCCGATGATGGCATAGGTCGCGGCGTAGCTGCCGAACTCGGCGGTGGTCAACACCTCCTGGATGACGATGAACGACAGGAGGGTGACGATCAGCAGCCCGACGTCGCTGAACCCGCCCCAGATCGTGTCACCGGCCAGGCCGTCAAAGCCGTTCCATGCCTGCTTTACCCTGCTGCGGATGGAGGAGTCCGACGACTCGGTCATCGGGGACCGGTGCCGCGGCCGGTGCCGTTGCCGCCACCGTGACGAGGCCCGCGTCCGCCGTTCCCATTCGTCTCCGACCCGGCGGACCCTGCGGGCGCGTCGCTCGACGGGTTGCCGATGATCTGCTGACCAACACCGACCACGGCGGCCTGCAACGGGGTTCGTTCCCGTGCCGGGCGTTCGGCGATGTCCAGGCTGAGGCCCCGCTTCCGGAGTAGCAGCAGCCGGAACATGATGATGATCGCCAGCCAGCCTGCACCGAGAAACACGTTCTCCGAGAGCGAGATGAAGAACTGGCCGAGGACAACGCTGAGGATCCACTCGGCGATCTGCGGTTGCCGGTTCAGCATCCGTACCGAACCGATCAGGACGGAGAACCACAGCAGCAGATAGATGCCGGCGCCAACGAGCCCGAGTTGCAGGATGACATCGAGGATGCCGTTGTGAGCGTGGGGCACGGTGAACCCCACGTCCCGCCATATGGCCGCCGTCCGGGGGGTGATGGGGTCGAAGCCGAACACACCACCAAACCCGAAACCGACAAACGGCTGATCCAAGATTGCGTTGATCGTGGCCTGCCAGATGAACGTCCGGCCGCTGAATGTCACGTCCTTGCCGGACGCGTCGACGATGTCGGCCAGGGACGCCGCCGCGGCACCCACCGTGAAGATGCCGAAGACCACCGATGCCACGGTGAAGACGGAGCTGTTTCGGACGTCCAGGTTCTTGAAGAACTGGAGCCACACCCAGATCCCGAAGACCAGCACCGCGCTGGCCCACCCGGTCACCGAGTCCGAGCCGATCAGCAGGACCCCGATGCCGGTCAGCGTGCCGATCTTGATGAGGACGGTCCGGTCGAACGTGAGGATCGTCGGTATGGCGAACACCAGGAACGGGGCCATGATGTTCTTGTGGGGGAACAGGGCGTGCCACCCGTCGAGCGACGGCTCGCCGGTCTGGGAGTCAAGGTGGATCCTGGTCGACGGCATGGTGACCGTGACGATCAGGGACAGCAGCACGACCCCACGAACCGCCCAGAGCAGGGACGCCCCGATGTGCCGGGCATCCATGAGACCGACGATGAGGATGACGCCGATGAGCGTCGGAACGGCACGCAGCAGGACCAACTGGGTACTTGCCGGACTGTCGGACCACGTCAGGGACGCGGCGATCCACCCGACCATCAGCAGGACCGATATCGACACCGGCATACGGAGGGTCACCCGCCCCGGCGCCAGCAAGAGGACACTCAGGCCGCCGATCATGATCAGATAAGCCATCGGGTTCGGGATGTACGGGCCTGCGGCCTGGAACAGAAACACGATGGCCATGGCCAAGGTGAACTGGCCGCCCCATCTGGCAATCGGCCCGAGCTCCTCCTGGAACTCCAGCAGCGGCTTTCCGAAGTTCGCACTGCTCCGGCTTCCGCCCCGTCTCCTGATGGCGGTCATGGGTGCGGCACCTTCACGCCGGCGGTGCCGGCCAGCATGCCCGCACCGAACGCCGCTTCGGCGATGGCGAATCGGAGATGGGCCGGATCGCCGGACACCAATCGTTTGACGGGGGAGATCGCCGCTTCGACCATCTTGCGGGTGCCCCGAATGGCCAGCCGGCCCCTTCCGGCTTCACCGGCCTCGAATCCGGTGAGGAACGAGGTGTTGCCGAGCCAGTAGGCACTCCTGAGCTGGTGACGGTAAGTGGAACGCTCCGGCGGCTGCAGCTGGTAGGCCTCCGCTTTGAGGGCGTAGAACGCCCGGAGCCCCTGCTGGATGGCGCCCCGGTAGAAAACCATGTCCTCGCCACCGATGACCCCGAGGTCCTTGCGGAACCGGATGTCGGGGTGGGCCTCCAACCAGGAGGTGAGGATCATCGAGTTGCCGGTGGAGCAGGTGTCGACCTGCTCACCGTCCACCCTCGGTTGGGCCTCGAGCAGTTCGGAGAACGGCTGATCCCCGAGCCAGCTCGGCGAATCCGGTCCGTACTGGACAAACACGGGGCCGGTTACCGCATCGGCGTCGTGGGTCCGCTGGGCGGCGAACAGCTCCGCCAACCACATCGGGCTGACCGTCTGGTCGTCGTCGGTCATGGCCACCCAGTCCGCCAGACCCATCGCCGTTTCCACGCCCCGATTTCGGGCGGTCGAAATGTTCTGGGATCCGGTGTGGGTGTAGTGGAGGCCGAGGGCGAAGGTGTGCTCGAACCCGTCGACCACCGGCTCCGCCCGACCGTCCGGATTGTCGTCAACCACCACAGCAGCGACTGCGATGTCCGGCTGCACGTTGTCCGCGGCAGCGTTGACGCTGGTCAGCAGATCGACCAGCGGCCCGTTCCGCTTGTGCGTGCAGACGTAGACGGCAACCGACGTCCCGTTGCCGCCGCGGCCTGCTGCCGGTTCACCGCGTGATGCGGGGTTCTGCTCGGTCATGACCCTTCCCTGATTGCCGCAGTCCCCAAGGTTATCGAACCGGCGCTGGGGGAGTGGATCACGGAGCGCGAAGGGGCAGTTCCGCTCACCGTCGGTTCTTTGCCGCGAGGCCGAAGCGCAGCGCATGCCAGGCCGGTGAGAACTTGGCCACCGAGGTGGCGATCAGCCGCCGGGAGGTCCGCAGATGGGGTGCGGCGATGGCGAACTCCGCCTGGGACTGCGTGCGGCCGTCCGGGTCGTTCATCAGCTTGGTTGCCCTGGCCCACCGCAACCAGGCCCAGTACCCGTTGACCGCGGCGACCGTGTCCGGCAGGTCGCTGTTGTCCGATATCGCCCGGGTGAAGAACGCGTCCTCGGCGGTTGCGAACTTCGGTGAGATGGCGGTTTCGCTCCTGCTGTGGACCCGGTAGTTGGTCAACCGCTCGTTGAGGTAGTACAGCGGATGCTCGGCCATGATCAGGGCGTAGGTGAGCCAGACGTCGTAGAGAGGTTCGATGTCCTCCGGGTAGGTCACCGGTTTTGCCGCCGAGGTGCGCACCGTTGCCGCGTACGCCGGTTGCGGGGCGTTGTCGACGGCGACAAGCCGGACACCTTCGTCCCTGGTGTAGTCGACCCGACCGGACGGCCGTGCGGTGCGGCCTGTCCGGCCGGACTCCGACTCGGTCAGCTCGGGCCGTCGGTCGCCGTGCTCGTCGACGATCCAGAAGTCCGTGTAGACCATGGCGATGGCCGGGTCGGTGAGCATCGGGGCCACCGTCTTCTCCAGGAAGTCCGGCCGCCAGGTGTCATCGTCGTGCAGGGTGGCCAGGAACGGTGTCTCCACCCGATCGACCAGGTCGACCCAGTTGCCCATCGGGCCGAGGCCCGGTCGGTTCCGGTGATAGCGGATGCGGGGGTCGTCGAAGGTGCGGACCAGCTCCTCGGTCCGGTCCGACTCGCTGTTGTCCCCGATGAGCAGCACAAAGTCGGTGAACGTCTGATCGAGCGCGGAGCGGATCGAATGGCCGATCAGGTCATCTCGCTCATACGTGGGCATGAGAATCGATACCTGACTCACCGCGCCCCCTCTGCTCCCTGCCGCTCGGCCACGGGCAATCGTAACGTGGCGCCGGGGGTCGCACCACCACCAACCACCATCTATGCTTCGTTCCCGCGTGAGGTCTCGTTTGACATCCCGACGGCTGCTGATCGCCGGTTCGGTACTTCTGGCGTTCGGGCTTCTGGCCGCCGCAGCCGGCACGGTCGCGCTGTTCCTTCGTCGCCCGGGGCCGGACGGTCTGGCCAGGCGGGAGACGAACACCCCGGTGCTGTCAGCCGATGTGGAGCCGGGAGGACCGCTGCAGGTTTCCGAGGTACTGCTCGACCCCGGGGACGAGCAGCGGTTCACGTTGGCCCTCACGATCACCCCGCCGCCGGGGGCCACGGCGATGCAGCTCTCCCTGGATCCGCAGTTCCGCAACATCGCCTGGCAGCCGGTCGTCGAGCAGTCGTTGCTCTCGGTCAGGCACGCCGGCTATCAGATGGTCTACCTCCGCTTCCGCGACGCCGCCGACGTGGTCTCCACACCGGTCGTTGCCGGGGCGATGGTCGATCCGACGGAGGCGGCCGCGACCTCCAGCGCGGCAGGTCGACATCAGCCGGCCTGGGTGCGTCCGCTGTCGCGGACCGAGCTGGTCGTCCGGGTCGAGGCCGGGCGGATCCGGCTCGGGTCCGTCGAGCCATACGATCTGGAGAACCCGCCCGACGGCGACCGGCTGAGCTGGGGGCTGCTCGGACCCCGGATGATTCACCGGGACGGTTCGCCGTACGGGTTTCCCGTATCGGAACGCACCGACGTCATCCGCAGATTCGACGAGCTGGACGGCCGTCCCCTCGATGCGTCCGCCGCGGTCGCCGGGCAATGGACCGTGACCCTGGACGGCGGACCGGCACGGACCGTGCCGGTCCGGGTGGTGTCCCGGCCCGCAGGGAGCGGGGTTGACAGCAACCGGGACCCGATCTCCGCCGTGGTGCACGATTTTGTGCTGACCCTGCCGGAGGACCTGGTTGACGGGGTGCAGTATGACGTCACGCCGCCGGAGGACCTGGTGGCGCCCATCGGTTTCACCTTCGATCAGACACGGACGCTGTCGCCCGCGGTTCGGGTCAACCAGGTCGGTCATGGCGTCGACGACCCGAAGCTGGCCTACCTCGCCGGCTGGTTCGACGGCATGGGCGAGACGGTGGCAACCTCGGCGGACCGCTTCCAGGTCCTCGACGAGGATGGAGCAACGGTTTATGAAGGCCCGGTGGTGGCACGACCGGTCGGTCGGGACCTCGGCGAACGGGATCTCACCGGAACGCCGGTCGCGGAGCTGGACTTCTCGGCGGTGACCGAGCCCGGTGGCTATCGGGTCTGTGTGATCGGGGTCGGCTGCTCTTACGAGGTGACCATCGCCGACAACCCGTGGACCGAGCTGGCGGTTGCCGCGGCTCGCAGCACCTTCCACCAGCGAAGCGGCGTGGCACTCGGCCCGCCGCACACCTCGTTCACCCGACCCCGGCCCTACCACCCCGATGACGGGCTCGACGTGCTGGCCACGGACTACAGCCTGCTTCAGGCGA
>JBCCGJ010000208.1:0-10542 GCA_039029335.1 Actinomycetota bacterium
AAATCATATATCCACCAACAATCCAGACACCCGCAACCAAAACCAAAACATACCGAAGAACATAACCTTCATATGTCTTCTCCTAATTTGCCCATTCAATTGAACATATGCAAGAATTGAATATGATAGTGTTATCATTACACAAAATGAATAATTGTGATTGGAAAAATTTACATTGTTCGCTTGTTATAGGACGTATGACGGTTGATTGGAAAACAGAATTGAGACGAAAAGAGAGTCGACATTACGGCTGTTTCTGGATAAAAGGAAGTTGAAATTGTCCATTTAACCGATTTTTTCCACTGATAAGACTACCCCGGGGGTTCGCGGCCAGCCAGAAGGTGATGTCGGCCAGGGCGGCCTCGAGGTTGGTGGCCCCCAGCGCACAGAACCCGTGGCACAGCCAGGTGCCGGGCTGGGGCACGTCGGTGCTGAGTGAGGCTTCGATCACCGCATCGGCCGCCGCGTCCGGGCCGCCGTCAAGTCGACCGTCTGCGCTCCAGTAGTGGGTGTCGATCAGCAGTGCCCGTACCCCGTGGTCCAGCTGGGCGATGATGTCCCCCGTCTGCATGGCCAGATCCCACCCCAGCTCCGTCGACGACATCGAGTTGTGGGAACCGGCGAACACCACGTCGTCGACCCGGCGGTCGCACAGCTCGGCGTGTCCGTTGCACCCGGTGGCCGCCT
Organism: Actinomycetota bacterium; assembly: GCA_039029335.1. GTDB lineage: Bacteria > Actinomycetota > Acidimicrobiia > Acidimicrobiales > SZUA-35 > JAHELU01. The sequence continues at coordinate 688 of JBCCGJ010000208.1, forward strand.
CGGCCCGGTCCCCTCCCTGGATGGTCACCGCCACCAACGCGGCCACGACAAGCCCTCCTGCCAGGGCTGCCCCCGCCCACCGGCTACGGGGCGGTTCGGCCGGGGCCGAGGTTGCCGGAACGCCCGTGATCTGGCGTTCCGCAACGGCGACCCGCCACGCTTCCGGAACCTCAAGGCCGGCCTGCACAAAGGCCAGCACAACAAAGAAGCCAACAACCAGGCTGACACCCCATCGGGGCCAGAAGAGGAAGGCGATTCCAAACGCGATCGCCACGTTGAGCCGCCAGAACCGGAGCCGGGTCGACCGGGGGTCCTGCTCGATCGCCCTGCGGGCCCGTATCGCCGGGCCCCACTCGCCCCGCTCTCCGGCATCGGGGTCGAGTGAGGGAATCACGATGCCCAGCCGCTGACGCCAATCGTCGGCCCGGGGTGTACCCGATCGATGGAGCCACAGGGTGATGCGGGCGATAACGGTGATGACGATGACCGTCGCCGTCACCCGGATTGTCGGGTTCGACCAGCTTCCGAGGGTCACACCGGCCGTCACCCACACCACGATGCTGGCAACGGCGGGGTTGTCGCCAAGGGCGTGGCCGATCGCGTCGCTGATCGCTCGTCGGTCCCGCTGCCAGAGTGCACGGGGTAGCCGACGCAGCGCCACCGCCGCCGGACTCTCACCAAGGAGGAGGCCGGCGCCGGCCAGCACAAGGCCGACCACGATCGTTCCCCGTTGTTGCGCAACGAAGTCGGTGGCGATGGCGTCGGCCACCGCCGGGCCGAGCGAGCTCGACCCCAGTCCACCGAGCACGGCGTACAGCAGGACGACCACGATGACCAGCCCGACCACGGTCCCCGCCACAACCAACAAACCCCCGATCAGCAGCGCCTGCTGACGATCGCGGGCAACGGCGATGCCGCCTCCGAGGGTGAGAAGCCACCCGAGCGCAGCCCAGGAACCGATGGCGGGCAGGGCCCGGACGAGATCAAGGATCTGCGCCTCCTCCGACCCGGCCTCGGCCACCACGAAGCGGCCGGTGTCCTGGCCGGAGACCACCTGGGCAACCCCGGCCGCCACCGAGGATCCGGCAAGCTCCCTGGTGGTGCGGACCAACATCGCCCGCAGGTCGATGACCAGCTCGTCGTCGTCGGCCACCACCTGGCGATGCAGCTCCCGGAGGGAGGCGTCTCGAGCCTCCACCGCCAGTTCGGTGTCGAGCAGTACAAAGGCCACCTGGGTGACCTGTGCCGCCGCGAACTGGGTGATCGGCACAACAAAGGTCCTGGCACTCTCCGGCAGCAGTTCCGCCACGGTCTCGTCGGCCTCGATGGAGGCAAAGGTCAGCTGGGTGACCTCGTCGGCGACGGCCCGGCGGATCTCGGGATGCTCGATGACCGTCCCGGCGGCCGCCACGAACCGGTCCTCGTCCTCGACGATCGTTCCGGCATACGACAGCGGGCCGAGGATCAACGAGAAGAAGAACGTCAGGCCGAGCAGGACGACGGCCATTCGGGAGCGCGTGATCATGGTGCCCACCGTTGTGTCCGAGCGCCTATCGATGTGGGTCCCGGCCCGCCAGTCGATTGCTCGCCCAACGTGGTCGTCCGATTACCGCCCTTCGGTCGCCTCACGCAGGCTGACCCGTTGTCGGACGGTGGGTTGCCGATGCGCATCGCCTCCACCTAACCACCAGCGAACGGGTTTCGCCACCGTGCTCGGATACAAATCATGTGGATCGCCCGGCTCCGCCGTCGGGACCGGACCGGGTCGGGGAGGTCTCGTTGTGTTGTCGAATGGCCCGGATGCCGTCCACTAGGGTGCGGTGATGGCTGCAAACGCCGGACGTCGGGCGACCCGGGGAACCAACGCACGTGGTCGGAACACCTACGCTCACCTGCAGCGGGTGGCTCTTGAGCTGTTCCTCCGCGACGGTTACGAGGCCACCACCGTCGACGTGATCGTGGCCGAGGCAGGCGTGTCCCGGCGGACGTTCTTCCATCACTTCCAGACCAAGCTCGATGTGCTCTGGGGTGACTCCTTCGACGAGTTGAGCCGCTTCTCCCAGCTGCTCTGGGCTCGCCGAGAACCGGACATCCGAGACGCCCTGCTGGCGGCGATCGTCGAGCATGGTGAAGGTGGTCAGTACGACGAAGTCGACCTCCTGCGGTTCCAGGTGGTGCGGGCATCGGACCTGGCTGCGTCCTACGCTGCCACGTGGCAGGTCGAGATGCGGCGGACCCTTGGGGCATGGCTGGCCGATCGGAGCGGTCGCACCGACGATGATCCAGGAGTTCGAGCCGCCGCCGCAGCCCTCGAGGCGCTCCGGGGGTTTGTCGTCGAGGAGTGGGCAGCCAGCGGTGGACAGGCCAACGTTGGTGAGCTGGCCTCGGCTGCGCTCGACGTCGTCGACATCGATCTGACCTAACGGGCCTTCGGCCCTTCGGATCCCCGATCGCCGGTGGGCGGTTGGGGCATGGTCGCGTCGACAGGCCGCCCGGGCGGCGCAACGTGGACGGGTGTTGACTTATTGCACTCGATGCAAATACTGTCACCGGCATGGTGTGTACCCCACGTGATTCACAGTTGCCCGTCCGCCCCGACATCCCCGAGACGGTCCGGGCCGATCACCCCGGTCGTCGGACCCGGTCGAGGGCTCGCGGCGCCCGGCCAACCGCGGTGCTGGCCGTTCTGGTGGCCCTGGTGATCCTGGCGGCGGGTTGTGGTTCCGAGGATGCCTCCTCGGCCTCGGAGTCCTCGGCCACCGAGACCCAGCAGACCGAAACCGACCAGGAAACCGAGCAGGAAGACGCATCGACATCCGAAGACGGCGACGCCGACGACGCCTCCTCGTCGGATGGCGAAACGCGGACCGTCGAGACCCTCTACGGCCCGGTGGAGGTTCCGGTCTCGCCGGCCCGGGTCTTCGCCCTCGACGAATATGCCGGAGCAATCATGCTCAGCATGGGAATCGAGCCCATTGGCGCATTCGCCCCCTATGCCGCCAGGATCCCCCGAGCTATCCTCGACGATGCCGGAGTGGAGACCACCGAGGCGATATTCGGCGAGTGGAATCTTGAGTTGCTGGCCGCAGCCGATCCCGATCTGATTGTGCTCGTTGATGTTCAGAATGAAGAGGCGGTCCAGTCGTTCTCCCAGATTGCGCCAACGGTGGTTCTCCCCTTTGTCGCACCGTGGCGCGACGTGCTGGCCGCCATCGGCGAGGCAACCGGCGACATGGATCGGGTGGCTCGTATCCAGGACGGTATGGAGGCCCGTATTGCAGAGATCACCGAGACCGTTGACGGTTCGCCCGTCTTCAGCATCGTCGGTACCGGACCGGTGTTCGGCACGTTCACCATCGGCAACGATACGTCGACGGCCGGCATCCTGGACGAGATCGGATACGCACGCCCGTCGCCGCAGATGGAGCCGTCCGTCGTCGGGGCCAGCCTGCCCCTGTCACCGGAGAACCTGGTTGACCACGACGGCGACATCCTCGTCGGGCTCGGCGGTGACGACAGTTTCTACTCGATCGATGAGCTCCAGGCCCTTCCCCTCTTCGCATCACTTCAGGCCGTCCAGAACGAGCAGTGGGTCCAGGCGCTCGGTGAGATCTGGGTCAACTCCGACCCATTCTCGATGTTCTGGGTCATCGAAGACGTTGCGCGAATCAGCGCAGGCGAGCAGCCCGGTACGGTCGACGATCGGCAGGATCGTTGGGCCGCCTACCTGGCCCTGGCCGATGGCTGAGACCCGACGGGGCAGATCATGACCCGCACGATGCTGCGGTTGGCGGCGGCGCTCGGCGTGCTTGCCGGTTGCGGCGGCGGGGCGGACGCCGCTGATTCCGGCGGCGCTGCGTTCATCGTCGGTGCGGAGGACATCCGCTTCGACTCGGACGAGTACCGGTTGCCGGCCGGCGAGGTCACGATCGAACTGGTCCAGGAGGGTGTGCTGCCACACTCCCTCCTGATCGAGGACGCCGACGGCAACGCGCTCGACTTCCGGCTTCTGGTGAACGCTGCCGAGTTGAGCGATGCAGGCAGCGTCACGCTCGACGCCGGTTCCTACGTCTTCTTCTGCGACATCGCGGGTCATCGGGCCGCCGGTATGGAGTCGGTGGTGGTCGTCGGCGGCGGCTGAACGTCACGGGGTCTCGCCCGTCCAGGACCGGGATTGGTTCAATCCGGCTCCGGCGACGGCCGGTGCACCTCCTGCCAGGCCGACCACAACCGGGCAAAGGGCCCGTCGGCGAGCAGTGTCGTGTGATCACCGTCCGCAACGACCCGGCCGTCCGACACCATCAGGATTCGATCCATCGCCGGGGCGGCGTCGAGCCGGTGGGCGATCGATAGGACCGTCCGTCCGGCCAGGGCGCGGCGGAGCCGTTGCTCGGTCCGCCCGGCGCTGGCCGGGTCGAGGTCCGCCATGGCTTCGTCAAGAACAACCACCGGGGGGTCAAGGCACAGGATCCTGGCCAGATTGAGTTGTTGCGCTCTGGCCGGGGTCATCGCCGGGTGGGTCGTCGACACGATGGTCTCCAGACCGTCCTCCAGTTCGGCCACCCAGGACCAGGCATCCGTCGCCTCCAGGGCGGCCAGAATTCGTCCGTCGTCGGCGTTCGGTCGACCGAGGGTGACGTTGTCCCGGATCGACCGGGCGAACACGTGCGTCTCCTGGGTGACAACGGCGACGCGCTGTCGGAGCTCGTCGCGGCTCAGCCCGGCGATGGGATGGCCGCCGACCAGCACGTCTCCCCGCCACGGGTCATGGGTGCCGCAGACCAGCCCCGCCAACGTGCTCTTCCCGGCGCCGGATGGTCCGACGATCAGGACCCGCTCGCCCGCGGTGATCCGAAGGTGGTCGATCTCCAGGATCGGCCTGCCCGGCTCGTAGCCGAAGACCACGTCAACCAACTCGACGTCGAGACCAACCCGGTTCCCGTTCTGTGTGGCATCGCGATCCTGGTCCGGCCAGACGCCGACGGCCCGGTGTTCGTCGCTCCACTCGATGAGGCCGACGATCCGTTCGAAGGCCGCCTTTGCCTGCTGTAACTCGTCGAGCTGCTCCAGCATGGTGTTGAGCGGATCGCCCAGCTGCAGGAGATAGAGGCTTGTTGCGGTGAGGGCACCGGCCGTCAGCGAACCCTCGTTGAAGAGGAATGCACCGTAGCCCAGCGTCGTGGCCAGCGCCGCCCCCTGCCCGAGGCGGAGGGATGGTCGGAGCCGGTTCCGCGCTGCGGTAGTTGCGAACCGCGTTATCAGACGGCCTTGGGCCCGGTTGCGCAGCACGTCCCGGCTCAGCCGGTCCGCCCCGAACGCCCACATCGTCCGCCGACCGGTGTAATGCTCCAGCAGGGCTGCCGATCGATCGGCGTCGGCCTGCCGTTCCCGTCGGTATCGAACACCGGCGTTCCGCAGGTACCAACGGACCCCCCAGGTGGCCACGGCGACTCCGACGAGTATGGAGGCGATGGCCAGCCGCCAGTCGGCGATGAACAACGCTGCCGTCACACCGATGACAAAGATCGTGGAGAACAGAACGGCCGGGATCGAGTTCCTTGTTGCGTTCGACAGGGTTGCCACGTCACCGGTGGCCCGTGCAACCAGTTCACCGGTTCCGACCGCCTCGACCATCGAACCGGGAAGCGTGACCGTTGCGTCGTAGACCCTGGTCCGGAGTTCGTCCAGGATCGACTCACCGAACCGGGCGGCTTCGTATCGGCCGAGGATGACACCGGCGACGGTGACCACGATCACCGCCACCATGGCCGCCACCAGCCAGGCCAGATCGGAACGTTCGCCCCCGGTTGCCGCTACGTCGACCGCGGCACCAATGATCGCCGGGACGGCGCTGAACGCGGCCGTCACGATGATGAGCAGACCAAGGACCGCCGCAAGGGAACGTCGACGTTGTCGGACCAGCTGTCCGGCCCAGCGTCTGAGCGACGCGCCGTCGGCCACCGGTAGCGTCCGTCCGGCGGGGGCGGGACCTCCGTCCCGGCTCATTCGGTGCCGCCGACCAGGTGTCGGTAGTCGCCGTTGGTCTCGACCAGTTCGGTATGCGTACCGGTCGCCGCGACCAGGCCGTCGCAGACAAAGACGACGCGATCGCAACAGGCGAGCACCGCGGGCGCAGTGGTGATGATCACGGTCGCCGGCCGGGTCGTGGTCCGTAGCCGCTGCACGACGGTGGCCTCCGTGACCGCATCGAGCGCGCTGGTCGGTTCGATGACCACCAGGACCTCCGGCCGCATCAGCAACGCCTGGGCCAGGGCGACGCGCTGTCGTTGGCCGCCGCTCAGCCGGAGCCCACGTTCGCCGATCGGCCGGTCGAGGGCATCGGGATGATTGATCAGGTCGTCGGCCCCGGCGGCGTGGAGCGCCGTTAGCGCGTCGTCCGGAGTTGCGTCCGCCCTCGCCAGTCGAAGGTTGTCCAGAAGCGTCCCGGCCAGCAGCCACGGCCGTTCGGTGTCGACGACGGCCAGCGTGGTCGGAAGGTCGGCCAGAGGCACGGTATGGACGTTCCTGCCCCGTATCAGGATCGAGCCGTCCGTCGGATCGCGGTGACGATGCAGCAAGGAGGCAATTGCCGCGGCGTCCCCGGCCGACCGACAGGCGACACCGACCGTCTCCCCGTCCGCCACCGTCAGGTTCAGCGGGCCAACCGGGCCGTAGCGGAGTGCCCGGGTGACAAGCGCCGGTACGGCCGACCCGGATTGCCCGACGACGGCCGCCGACCCGTTGCGTTCCGGCCCGTCGCCGCCGGAGCCGATCCAATCGTCCCCGTTGCCGGTGAAGCCGTCGTCCCGGATCGCCGTCGGGGTTGTGGTCACCTCGGTGATCCGCCTGGCCGACGCCCGGCCTGCGGTGAGGTACTGGGCCACCTCGCCAAGGGTTCCGATCGGCTGTACAAGAAACTGGGCAAGGCCGACCACCGTGATCAGGGTTCCGGGGCTGATCTCGCCGTCTATTGCCTGGCCGCCGCCGACCCAGAGCACCGGGACCAGCGTGAACCAGGGCAGGATCCCGATTGCGGCGAAGAGCCGAGCTTCCAACCGGACCAGCGACAGTGCCGCGGCATGCATACCAGCCGACCGTTCCCGGAACCAGCTCCGCACCTGGGCACCCCCACCAAGGCCGTGGGCGGTTCGGAGACCGGTGATGCCATCCGCCGCGGCCGCCGTTGCGTCTGCCAGCTCCCGACGTTCGGCCGTTGCCCTCCGGTCATAGCTGGACAGGAACGGTGCGATCACCGCCGCCGAGGCCGGGACCGCCACCAGCACCAGCAAGCCGAGCGAGAGCGACGTCGACAGCAGCCAGATCGACGCCCCGATCAGGGTGACCACCGCACCCGACCCCCGGTTCGTGATGTCGGCGATGTTGCCGATCTTGTCCGCGTCGCCGACACCGAGGGACACCAGCTCTCCCGGTGCGTTGGTCACGCCACCCCGCCGGTCGAGGACCCGCCGGCTGAGATGCCCCTCGCTCAGATGGGCCGTGTTGACCCAGAGCGAGATGGCGCATCGATGGCGGAGGGCGCCGGCTGCGGCACTGATGGCCACCACGGCCAGAACAGCGATGATCCAGCCCGCCATCGCGGTTGTGCCCGCCCGGTCGATGGCGTCGTCTATCGCCTCGCCGACAAGGATCGGGATGATCAAAAACCCGGCCATCCAGACCACCCCGGCGGTGGCCCCGAGCGCCACCATCCGCCACTGGGCCAGGATGAGCCATCGGATGAGCCGGCCCGGTCCGGCGTCGGCCGGTGTCGTAACGAACGTCTGGTTCACCTCGGGGGAGTCGGCATCAATCTGATGGCGGGCCCCGTCGTCAAGGAACCGCTCTACCCATCATCGTACGTCGGGCAGCGGGCGGCGAATCTCGAAGCTGACCCGGGGGCGAAGAAATCCGGTCTCCGCCAACTCGATCGCCCCGTACTCGGTGGCCATACCGCTCCCGGTGACGGTCGCCGTACGCCGCAGCAGCCAGTTCGCCCCGGCGAGGGGGTCGACCCCGCGATCGAGGACAAACGTGCCACCGCACCAGGACGCCTTGGGAAGCCGCTCCGCTTCGGGGTCCGCCGCCAGCTGCTTGACGTAGTCGATCTGGGACTCGGCCAACCACGCGTCGATGGCCAGCAGGTTCGGCCGGACCGTTCCCTCCGGCCGGAACGGCCGGACCCAGGCGTTTGTGCTTATCGGCTCACCATTCGCCCCGGGCAGTGGCCGCACCTCGTACAGCGAGGCCGGACCGGGACGGGCACCCCGGAATGGCGGGACGTCCTCCGGCCAGAGCGCCACGTTGCTCAGACCCTCCGGTGGCGTCAGCTCCGCCTTGTCCGCCGGTTCGATCGTTGCGGTGATCCGGTCCGTACCGTTCCCGGCGGTCAGCGCGGCGCGGGACCAGCGCCGGTCGACCTGGTTGAGACCGCTGAGGGTGAGCATGGCCGGGCCGGGACCGATCCGACCCTCGACGGACACCTCGACACGGATCGGACCGTCCCAACCGGGCCCTGAGGCCGAAACCAACAGGCAGACCGCCAAGCCGGGAGGCAGCTCCCGCTCGATGGTCCACGCTGTACGGATATCGACATCGACCACGACCCGGTTGTTGTCGGCGATGGTGGCGGACCTCCCGTCGGCGGGCGTCGCCGATGCGACGGGCTGCTCGACGGGCGCGGCCAGTTCCGGTTCGTCCGGCGAACCGGGCCGTGGTGACTCGTCCATGGAGCCGGTGATCAGCCGAGGCTCGCGCCGAGGATGGCCTTTGCCTCGAGGAACTCCTCAAGGCCGTGCCTGCCCCATTCCCGGCCGTTTCCGGATTGCTTGTAGCCGCCGAAGGGCGCCTGGAAGTCCGGCCCCGCACCGTTGACGTGCATGTTGCCGGTGCGGATCCGCTTGGCCACCGCCATCGCCCGCTCCGGGCTGCCGGACACGTAACCGGACAGGCCGTAGACGGTGTCGTTGGCGATCCGAACGGCGTCCTCTTCGTCCTCGTAACCGATCAACACCAGGACCGGACCGAAGATCTCCTCCTGGGCGATCCGCATGTCATTGGTGACGTTGGCGAACAGGGTGGGGCGGACGTAGTAGCCGGCTTCGAGCCCGTCCGGCCTGCCGAGGCCGCCGGTGACCAGCGTTGCACCCTCGTCGATACCGGCCTGGATCAGCTCCTGGATCCGGTTCCACTGGACCTCGGAGACGACCGGACCGATCGAGGTGCCGTCTCCGTCCGGCGGGCCGACCACAACGGCCTCCATCGCCGTCTTGGCCGCCGTCGTTGCCGCGTCCATCTGGGATGCGGGCACCAGCATCCGGGTGCCCGCATTGCAGGACTGCCCGGAGTTGGTGCACATACCCGCCGCGTCGCGGCCGATCGCCTCTGCCAGGTCGGCGTCCTGCAGGATGATGTTGGCCGACTTGCCGCCCAGTTCCTGAGCCACCCGCTTGACCGTCGGGGCGGCGTTCTTGGCCACCTCGACCCCGGCCCGGGTGGAGCCGGTGAACGACATCATGTCGACGTCAGGGTGAGCCGACAGGTGGGCGCCTGCCGTCGGCCCGTCGCCGTTCACCAGGTTGAACACGCCGGCCGGGACCCCGGCCTCATGCATGATCTCGGCGAACAGGATGGCGTTGAGCGGCGCAACCTCGGAGGGCTTGAGCACCATGGTGCAGCCCGCCGCCAGCGCCGCGGTAGCAAAGAGTTTATTTGTTACAAGTGTAGTATCTCATCTCTTTCCTTATCTAATCTTGGACTGTTGTTGACGACAAAGATTTGCTTGATTGCTGGGGTAGCCAAGTTTTTATTCACCTGAACAGGAAACTCTTCTATCATCTTTTTAATGTATCCTTCATG
>JBCCGJ010000209.1:0-10540 GCA_039029335.1 Actinomycetota bacterium
CATGGCGTCGAGGCGGCCGTGGCCGCGGGTATGGCGGTCATCGGTTTTGCCGGTGGGGGCCACGCCAGACCGGCGCTAACCGATCGTCTGCTCGCCGCTGGAGCGAACCGCGTCGTTGACCACCACGACGCAGTCGCCGAGTTGATCGGCGGATAGCGGCGACGCTGCCGGTCGGCACCAACCGCGGGACGCCGGCAACACCGGTGAGCTGACGAGACCGCCGTGATGAGCGGTGCCCGGCCTACAAGCGGTAGGTCTCGATCGCGGTGCCCCGGAACAGCTGGTCCCGCTCGACGGGCGAATGGTCGGCGGCGAGCTTCTTGAAGGCGTTCCACACGGTTCGGTAGGAGAGCGACAGCCGATCAACGGGGAAGTTGCTCTCGAACATGCACCGGGCCGGGCCGAACTGCTCGATGGTGAACCGGTAGTAACGGCCCTGGGCGGCAACGAACTCGTCCGACGTCGCCGGAGTCGCCCGCCGGTCCCACCCGAAGCCGTTGTCCGGCATGGCCATGCCGCCGATCTTGGCCACCACGTTCGGTTGTGCTGCGGCAGCAGCCAGGCCGATCTGCCAGGTCTCAAAGACCTCGTCCTGTCGATCGATGTAGCTGCCGACACCGATCGGGGTCCCGAAATGGTCGAGGACCATGGTCGTTCCGGGCACGGCTGCCGCCAGGTCGGCGAACTCACCGTTTTGATGGTGGTAGTGCCAGCTGTCGTATGTCAGGCCCCGCTCGCCGAGACGGGCCACCCCGGCCCGAAAGTTCGGATCGGCGGCCAACCCCTCCGGGGCCTGACCGGGGATCTGCATCGCTTCCGGTTCCGGTGCCCGGGCGATGGCGTGCCGGACGCCCCGGAACAGGCCGTTGCCTGCGGCGATGTGGGCGTCGAGGACCGCGTCCAGATTGTCCAGATCGCGAAGGTCGGCCCGGCCGACGATGCCGAGGATCGGAGCCGAGCCGGTCCGTTCGGCGGCCAAGTCGGCCTGCCGGGCCACGAACTCGGTTTCCCCCACGGGCCGGAGGTGATCGGGGCCGTCGCGCCGGTAGGCCGCGCCGCACTCCACAAAGACCGTCCCGACGACGTTGTGGCCGTCGTCCGTATCCCCGTGGAGGTCATCCAGGCCGTATCGAAGTCCCCGGCCTTCCGGCCACAGGTGATGGTGGGGATCGATGATCGGTGTGTCCGGATCGGTTACCTCCTCCCGGACCTGGTCGAGCCACACTGCGGATCCGGGTTCCACGATCAGCCCTCCTCGGGGCCGAGCACCACCAGCCCGTCCTTCACGGCAGGTTGACCGTCCTGGTTGAGCACCTCGAACGGCACGGTCCGCCGACCGTCCGCCGTCTCGTTGGCCTGCCAGATCCGAACGGTGAGTTGCGACGGCATCAGCACCATGGCCGCGAACCGCCCGGCGATTCGGCGGACCAACTCCGGACGACCGTCTGCCCGATGGGCAACCACTGCGGACACCCCGTGGGCGAGGTTGGCGGTGCCGTGGAGGATCAGGCCGGGGAGACCGGCGGCGAGCGCCACCGCCTGGTCGGTGTGGATCGGGTTCCAGATCCTGGCGCATTCCGTGTAGGTGTGGGCGGCGCCGGCGTCGATCCGAACCGGGGCCTCGTCCGGGTCACCGATTCGGTCTGCCCCGTCGATGGCCCCTGGCGGTTCCGGGTCCGGGCGGTCCGGGCCGTCCGCCGGAATCCCGAGGTAGATGGCGTTCTGGGAGGTGGTGGCGACCGGTCGGTCGTCCTGGTCAACGGTCCGCAGCCGGATGGTGGACATCGCGCCGGGGTTGATGTTCATCATCGCCACCGTCTCCATCGAGGTGCGAAGGACGTCGCCCGGCCGGACGAGCCGGTGGATCACCGTGTCATGGGTGGCATGAACGCCGGTCCGTACCTCGGCCAAGGGCACACCGCGGGACTCCATGTCCTCCCGGCCGGCCACGATCACCGGCCATTCCGGACACACCGCGAAGACCGGATGGGCGACAACCCCGCCGGGCGCAGTGGTGTCCAGGTAGCAGGACGCGGTGTCACCGAGCGAGGCGGCGTAGGCCATCGTCCAGCGCTCGTCGACCCGGTGTTCCATCGGCGCCACGCCGGTCCCGACCAGGTCTGTTGGTATCGCCATGCCCGGAACAGTACCGGCCCGGCGGACCGACGGCGATTCCCGACCTCGGGTCGCTACGATCTACAAGCCCATGGTGACCCGATGACCGACGCACGCGACCGACAGCCGGCAGGCTGGTACTACGCCCAGGGTGACCCGCCGGGCACCCAGCGATACTGGGACGGCAGCATGTGGCAGGGCGACGCACAACCGGTCCCGGGCGGCGGGTCCCGGGACCTGTTCGGCCACGGCGGTGCGGTTCCGGCCCAGCCCGTGCGTCGGATCGCCGCCCGGGTCATCGACATCGCGGTGTGGGTAATGATCGCCACCGCGGTGGCGATTCCGACCGGCGTCGCATTGGCCTTCTCCGAGCAGGACGACCTGATCGTGACACTCGGCAGCCTGCTCATCGCCGTGCTCCTGATCGTCTACGAGCTGGTGATGGTGACCACCAGAGGCGGCACGATCGGCAAGCGCCTGCTGGGCCTATCCGTCGTCACCCCGTCCGGTGGTGTGGTCGACACGCCGACCGCGGTCCGTCGGGTGGCGCCGTTGCTCATCTACCTGCTGATCGCCCGTGTTCCGGTGCTCGGACCGATCCTTCTTTTCCTCCTGCCGCTGATCGGGCTGGTGATGGTGTTCGTCGGGCGGGCCAGGCAGACCCCGTGGGACAAGCTGGCGGGTACGGTCGTGGCCAACGATTGAGGGGTCGGCCGCCTACCGCTGGTCGATGATCGAGGGGAGTGACGGTCTTGTGGTCCGGCCACCGTCGACGGTGATCACCTGCCCGGTGACAAACCCGGCCCCGTCCCCGGCCAGCCACACGGCGACGTCGGCGACGTCACCCGGCGAGCCGACCCGGCCGACCGGGTGGAGGTTGGCCAACTCGGCGATGACCTGGTCCCGATCCGGGTGGTTGTCGACGTAGGCCGCGTTGAGCGGCGTGTCGATCCATCCGGGGGCGATCGCATTGCAGCGGATTCCCAGGGGGCCGAGATCGATCGCGGTTGCCCGGGTCAACCCGTGAACCCCCGCCTTGGTCGCGGCATAGGCCGCATGGGCGGGGTTGCACGCATCGCCCTCGATCGAGCCGATGTTCACGATCGATCCGGTTCCGTTGGCCGCCAGGTGGGACGCGGCGTGTTTTGTGGTCAGCATCGGACCGGTCAGGTTGATGGCAAGCATCCGGTCCCAGGCGTCCCTGGCCTGTTCGGTGATCGGCGTCTCGAACATGATGCCGGCGTTGTTGACCAGCACGTCGAGGCGGCCGTGATCGGCGACGACGGTGGCGATGGCATCCATCACCGACTGCTCATCGCCGACGTCAAGGGCCACCGACGCATGGTTCGGAGACGCGTCGAGATCTCCCACCACCACCGTTGCACCGGCTTCGGCCAGGCCGTTGGCAATACCTGCTCCAATGCTGCGGGCACCGCCGGTCACCAACGCAACCCGACCGGAAAGGGAGCCGGTGGATCCTGCGGCGCTGCTTTGGGTGTCCGAATTGTCCGGGCTCTCCGGGTTTGTTGGACCGCTCATTGGGCCAGGTACCCCCCGTCGATCGGCAACGCCACACCGGTGACGTGGCTGGACAGGTCGGACGCCAGGTAGAGCATCGCCTGGGCGACCTCGTCCGGTTTGGGGATCCGGCCCTCGGGGATCGAGGCCAGGTTTCGGGCGAAGACCTCGTCGGGTGTGAGGCCCGTGCCGTCGTGTTCGGAGATCAGCATCGGCGTATCGACGGCTCCGGGGCAGAGGGCGTTGACCCGAATGCCCTCCGCCGCATGGTCGAGTGCCATGGCTTTTGTCAGCAGGACCACCGCCCCCTTTGCTGCGCAGTACGCAGGCAGTCCCGCTGCGCCGGCGACACCCACGTTGGAGGCGACGTTGACGATTGCGCCCCGTCCGCCGACACCGTCGGCCGCCCGCTCATTGCGTCGCATGGCCCGGATGGCGGCCCGCGAGCAGAAGAACACCGAGTCCGCATTGACCGCCAGGTTCCGTCGCCACTGGTCGTCGGTCGTTTCGGTGACATCGCCGCGGCTGATCGTGCCGGCGACGTTGGCCAGGATGTGAAGGGCGCCGAATCGCCCGACAGCCGCATCGATCAATTCGTCGCAGAATGCTGACTCGGTCAGGTCGCCGAGCAGCACCGAGGCCGTGCCACCGGTCTCCGTTACGGCGGCTGCGGTCGCCTCGACCGGGCCGGGTTTCCGGCCGGTCAGCAACACCGAGGCACCTCGATCTGCAAACAACCGGGCGGTTGCAGCGCCAATGCCCGACCCGGCGCCGGTGACCACGGCGACCCGGCCGTCCAGCGTTTTGTCGTGGTCGCTCACGCGCCCGGCTCCGGCGGGCTCATCGTCGCCCCGTCCAAAAACGTCGTACTGGGATGATGCATCGTGGCAGTATGGCAGATCCTTAGGGGCGGACCGTGCGCCGCTATCGGCCGGAAGCGCCGAGCGCCGCGCCGAGGGTCAACAGGCGCCCGTCGGACCCGTGGGCTCCGTTGAGGAGCATCCCGACCGGAGGGCCGTCCGGTCCGGATGGTCGGACCGGAACGGACAGGGACGGCAGGCCGGCCAGATTCCAGACGGAACAGTTCTCGGCCCGGTCCGCCCGGTCGCCGTCGGACCCGTTCTCGGCTCGGTTGGCGGTCCGGTCGATCCTGGCCGGCAGGGTTCTGGCTGTCGGGCAGATCACGACGTCGAACCCCCGGAGTACGTCCGCAGCCGCAGCCGCCGAAGCCTCTCGGTAGGCCATCGCAGCCGCGTAATCCGCATCGGAGACCGTTTCGTACTCGGCGAACCAATGGCGGACCTCCCGGCCCACCAGGCCGGCCGGCGCGGCGGCCACATCCTGGCCGTAGACGGCAAGCATGTCCCGGCACAGGACGTTCACCTGGCTGTCGGCCTCCGTCGGATCGATGCCGAGGTCCACGTCGTGTAGCTCATGACCCAGCGCGCGCAGTTGGGTGAGCAACCGGTCGAGGCCACCGGCGACCGCCGTGTCACACCCGTCGCGGAACCGTCCGCTCAGCACCCCGATCCGCAGCACGGGCAGCGGCTCGGACAGCGCCGCCACCGGGTCGGGCCACGACGGGTCCTGCAGCACCGACAGCAGGGCCGCCGCATCCTCACAGCTGGCGGCCATCGGGCCGACGGTGTCAAGCAGCTTGTTGCAGACGCTGACGCCGTCGTTCGGAACGCGACCCCGGCTCGGCTTCAGGCCGACAACACCACACGACGCCGCCGGATTGCGGATCGAGCAGGATGTGTCGGACCCCACGGTCATCGGAACCATCCCCGCCGCGATCGCCGCCGCAGACCCGGAGGACGAACCACCGGGAAACCGGTCCGGCATAACCGGATTGAGCACGTCCCCGAAATAGTCGTTCGTGCCTTCTGTGCCGCAGGCCAGCTCGGTCAGATTGGTTTTGCCGATGATCAGGGCACCGGCCGCTCGGAGCCGGGCGACGACCGGGGCGTCCTTCGGCGGAATGCGGTCGGCGTAGAGGCCGGAGCCCATCGCCGTCGGCAGGTCTGCGGTGTCGATGTTGTCCTTCACCCCGATCGGCACGCCGTCCAGGGGGCTGCGCGGCGCCCCGGCGGCCAAACGTTCGGCGGCGGCATGGGCCAAGGATCGTTGCTCGTCCCGATCGGCCAGGGCGACAAAGGCCCGGATCCGATCGTTGTCCCGATCGATCCGCCGGATCGCATCAGCGAGCCCGGCCACCGCATCTCGGCGGGACGGTCCGACTGTCCGGCCCGGCCGTGCGGCTCCCTCGGGGTCCTGCATCGCCGCACTATAGGCGGACCCGCACCCGTCACTGCGGAGACTGGCGCCCCTCTTTTGCCGGTTCTACAGTCGCCGGGATGGTTCGCTCTCTTCTCGCTCCGCCGCTGAGTTCCACGGTGGACACCGGCAGTCAGCAGTTCATCCAGAACCGCACCGACATGCTGGAACAGTTGGACGTCATCGACCGACTGCTCGATGAAGCCGAAGCCGGTGGTGGCCCGGAACGGATGGACCGTCTCCGGTCGCGGGGCAAGCTCCCGATCCGGGAGCGGATCGCCAACTTCATCGATCCGGACAGTCCGTTCATGGAGATCTCGCCACTCGCCGCGTACGACTCCGACTACACGATGGGCGGGGGCATGGTCATCGGTGTCGGGGTCATCGCCGGTGTCGAATGTGTGATCCTGGGCAACGACCCGTCTGTCCTGGCGGGGGCCCTGACCCCGTACGCGGCCAAGAAGTGGCAGCGAGCGCTGGAGATCTCGCGGGACAACCGGATGCCGTACGTCAGCTTCGTCGAGTCAGCCGGGGCGGACCTCCGGGTCGAAACCGACGGCGGTCGACGGGTCCAGACCGAACACTTCGCCGAGTCCGGCCGCTTCTTCTACGAGATGATCGAACTCTCCAAGATGCGGATCCCCACCGTCTGTGTGGTCTTCGGTTCGTCCACCGCCGGCGGGGCCTACCAACCCGGCATGTCGGACTACACGATCATGGTCAAGGAGCAGTCGAAGATGTTCCTGGCCGGGCCGCCGCTGGTGAAGATGGCGACGGGGGAGGAGAGCGACGACGAGACCCTCGGTGGGGCAAACCTCCACAGCGAGGTGTCCGGCTCCGGAGACTACTTCGCCGAGGACGACCTTGACGCGGTGCGGATCTGCCGCGAGGTCGTCTCCCACCTCAACTGGCGGAAGCCGGGGCCCGAACCCCGATTCGATCCGGAACCTCCGGTCCACGATGCGGACGACCTCCTCGGGCTGGTCAGCCGGGACCTTCGCCAACCGGTTGACGTCCGGGACGTGATCGCCCGGGTTGTCGACGGTTCCCGCTTCGAGGAGTTCAAACCCCGGTGGGGGCCGACCATGATCTGCGGGTTCGCCTCCATCCACGGTTACCCGGTCGGCATCCTCGGCAACAACGGTGTCCTCTATCCGGACTCCGCCCAGAAGGCGGCCCACTTCATCCAGCTGGCCAACCAGATCGACCTGCCGCTGTGGTTCATCCAGAACATCACCGGCTTCATGGTCGGCCGGGACTTCGAGGCTGACGGCATCATCAAGAAGGGATCCCAGCTGATCAACGCGGTGTCGAACTCAGAGGTACCCCACATCACGCTGACCATCGGGTCGTCCTACGGCGCAGGCACGTACGGCATGTCCGGTCGGGCCTTCAACAATCGGTTCACGTTCCTCTGGCCGACGGCAAAGATCGCAGTGATGGGGCCGAAACAGATCGCCGGCGTGATGTCCCAGGTCAGGCGGGGCCAGGCGGCCCGCAAGGGGGAGGCGTTCGACGAGGAAGCCGACGCCAAAATCGTGGCCGCGGTTGAGGCGACGCAGGAGGAAGGGTCACTTGCGCTGCGGGCCACCGGCGCCATCTCCGATGACGGGATCATCGATCCCCGGGACACTCGCCATGTGATGGGGATGTGCCTCTCCTACGTGGGGAACAAGCCGATCCAAGGCGCGACGGGTTACGGGGTGTTCCGACTGTGAGCGGGACGGTGAGCAGCAGACGATTCCAACGGATCCTGGTGGCCAACCGGGGCGAGATCGCCCGGCGGGTCTTCCGTACCGCAACCGCCATGGGTATGGAGACCGTCGCCGTGTTCGTCGACGCCGATGCCGATGCGCTGTTTGTCAGTGACGCGGATCAGGCGGTCCGGATCGACGGGTACCTCGACCAGCAGGCCATCATCAACGCGGCGCTCGCGACCGGGGCCGAAGCCATCCACCCCGGTTACGGGTTCCTCGCGGAGAACGGAGACATGGCTGAGGCGGTCGAGGCCGCCGGTCTGGCCTGGATCGGGCCGGGCGCGGACGCGATCCGGGCCATGGGGGACAAGATCGAGGCCAAGAAACTCGCGGTCGAGGCCGGGGTACCGGTGTTGCCGTCGGCCGACGACCCGACCGAGTTCGAGTCGATCGGGTTTCCGCTGCTGATCAAGGCGGCAGCGGGCGGCGGCGGGAAAGGCATGCGGATCGTCACCGCGGCCGAGGATCTGCCGGACGCGATCGTCGCCGCTCAGCGTGAAGCGGAAACCGGGTTCGGCGATCCTCGGGTGTTCGCCGAGCGCTACGTCGGTCGGGCCCGACACATCGAGATCCAGATCATGGGCGATGGGCACGGCTCCCTGGTCCACCTCGGCGAGCGGGAGTGCAGCATCCAGCGGCGGCACCAGAAGATCATCGAGGAGGCACCATCCCCGTTCGTCTCCAAGGACATGCGGGACGCGATGGGCGAGGCCGCGCTCCGTCTGGGTGCCGCGCTTGGGTATCGGTCGGCCGGGACGGTGGAATTCCTGGTCGACGCCGAAACCGAGGAGTACTTCTTCCTCGAGGTCAACACCCGGCTCCAGGTGGAGCATCCGGTTACCGAGGAGGTGACCGGCCGTGACCTGGTCCGGGATCAGCTGCTGGTTGCCATGGGTTTGCCGCTGCCGTACAGCCAGGACGACGTCACGTTCACCGGCCATGCCATCGAGGCGCGGCTGTACGCCGAGGATCCGGCAAACGACTTCCTCCCCGCCACCGGCACGCTTGAGCACTTCGCCCCGGGCCCGGAACCGGCCCTGCGGTGGGACACCGGTGTCCGGTCCGGTTCGATCATCGGCACCGACTTCGACCCGATGATCGCCAAGGTGGTGGCGCACGGACCGGATCGGTTCGATGCCGCCGGTCGTCTGGCCCTCGGGCTGGAGCGGCTCCATCTTGACGGAGTGACAACAAATCGGGACTTCCTCAGCGCGGTGCTCCGTTCACCCGAGTACCTGGCCGGGGATACAACGACCGACTTCATCGAACGGGTCGCCCCGGCGTCGACCCGCCCCGTCGACGACGAACTCCTCGGCACGCTGGCGCTGTGGGCCGCGCTGTGGCTCCAGGGTCACAACCGGGCCGAGGCCACCACGTTGCGGTCGATCCCCAGCGGTTTTGTGGTCGGCCGGATTCCCCCCGAGCGGGTCTCGTTCCGGCTCGGCGACCGTTCGGTTGAGGTCAACTACCGGAGCGGGCGAGATGGGACGTTCCGCATCGGCCGGACGGGCGAAAGGGGCACGGCGGTTGTCCATGACTGGTCACCCTGCCATGTGGACGCCGAACACAACGGCCGACGGGCGACCGTGCAGGTCAGTCGCAGCGGAGACCGACTCCAGCTCACGGGCCTCGGCGGCGGGCTTTCGCTGGAGGTCGTGCCCCGGTTCCCAATCCCCGAGACCGAACAGCCGGGCGGAGCGATCGCCGCGCCCATGCCGGGCAAGGTGGTCGAGCTGCGGGTGGCGGTCGGTGACGCCGTCACCGCAGGCCAGGTGGTTGCGGTGCTTGAAGCGATGAAGATGGAAAACCATCTGGCCGCGGCCGAGGACGGTGTGGTCACCGAGATCCGGGTCGCCCCCGGGGATCAGGTGGAGAAGGACGTCCTGTTGATGGTCATCGAAACGGCAGACGAAGGGGCTGAGTGACATGGCCGATCTGATGGACACAATGCCCGGCATCGACGACCTGGAGCGTCGGGCCGAGAAACGGATACCCCATTTCGCCTGGGAGTATCTGGCCAGCGGGACCGGCGACGATCAGGCGGTGGCCAACAACCTGGACGCCATGTCCCGGGTCCGGTTGGTTCCCGAGTTGCTGAAGGGTCCGCTGGCGCCCAAAACCGAGACCGAGCTGTTCGGTGTGACGTACACATCGCCGATCGGTATCGCGCCGGTCGGCCTGACCGGACTGATCTGGCCGGGGGCGGACGGAGCACTGGCCAGAGCCGCGGCCAGGAATCGCATCCCGTACACGCTCAGCACCGTGGCGACCGAGACGCCGGAGGTGGCCGGTCCGATGGCGGACGGCATGGGATGGTTCCAGCTCTACCCGCCACGGGACGCCGAGGTGCGGGCCGACCTCCTCAAGCGGGCGGCGGACTCCGGCTTCACCACCCTCGTCGTTACGGCGGACGTGCCGGCGGCAAGTCGGCGGGAGCGGCAACGAAAGGCCCAGGTTCGAGTGCCGCCGGTCATCGGCCCAAAGATGCTCTACCGATCGGCGATCCGGCCGGCGTGGAGCGTCGGTGTACTCCGGAACGGTCTGCCCCGCTTCCGGATGCTGGAGAAGTACATCGACAGCGCCTCGATGCGCACGATGGCCGGGTTCGTCGGCGCCAACCTTGGCGGGACGCTCTCGTTCGACTACCTGGCCGAGGTTCGGGAGCTGTGGGACGGCCCGCTGGTGGTAAAGGGCATCATGGACGTCGGTGATGCCCGGCGATGCGTTGAGATCGGGGCCGACGGGGTCCAGGTGTCGAACCACGGCGGACGCCAGCTGGACGGCGTACCGGCCTCGATCGACGTCCTGGCCGACATCGTTGCCGAGGTCGGCTCGGAGGTGGCGGTCCTCTTCGACAGCGGCATCCGGTCCGG
>JBCCGJ010000210.1:0-10485 GCA_039029335.1 Actinomycetota bacterium
GGGCGGTTGTCGGTGTCGTTGTGGTGGTCGCCGTTGCGGGGGTCGTGGTCGCGGTTGTGGTGCCTGCCCCGGTTGTCGGCACGGTCAGACCGGGTGGCCTGGTCGAGCCGGAGCCGGTGGTCGCCGTTGTCGAGGTGGTTGTGGCTGCCCCGGTCGTGGGGATCGCCGAGGTGGTCGCCCCGGATCCGGTCCGAGCCGGTGCGGTCGTCTGCACCGTCGAGGAACCGGATGAGGCCGGGGTCGACGAGGCAGGCGCGCCATCCCCGTCCGTCGTGACCACCAGCGTGTCCGGCGCTGCGGTCGACCCCGACGATTCGGCGGTGTCGCCCTGGCCGGTCCCGTCGGCCGCGTCGAGGTCCGGTCCGGACTCGGCCGACCCGCCGCCGACCAGGCCGGGACCGTCGAAGGCGGTCAGCCCGTCGATCCGCAGAGGCGCCGGCTGTCCCGCTGCCGGATCGGGAATGGTGGTCGGTGGCAGCGTTGTGGCGCTCAGCCTGCCCCCGGCGGTGAGGCGCACGGTGTCCGCACGATCTGCTGACAGGAAACCGCCGCCGCTCGGGCCGCTGACGCACACCACGGCGATGGTGATCAGAACGGTGACAACGGCAACGACCGCACCGACGACCGGGTTGGCGCTCCTTCGTCGATAGGCGGGTCTTGAAACGGACACGGTTCCCCTGACACAGGCGGGCTGCCCACAAAACAGGTCGCCGGCGGACGCGGGTACCCCGGCTTGTGTTCAGCGAGTCAACAGATGGGTTGCGGGTGTCGCAGGCGGGGTGCGTACAAATTTGAATGATATCTAGAGCGACATCATTTGACAACAAAACAGAAGCAGAACGGCAACAAAACGGCAACAGCCCGCCCCGGTGGACCGGAACGGGCTGTGTTGCGATTTCTCTTCCGGGGTGATCCCGGGGCCGGGCCGACCCACCTTCCGGCGGTCGGTACGGCGGGGTGACTACCGGTCGGTGAAGAGCCGGAGCACGTACCAGAACATCAGCATCAGAGAACCGAAGAGGCTGACTGCGGCGCCGATGTAGGCCCACTCCGGGTACTCCCGGACGATCTGCTGGGTCTGGTACAGGATGGATGCACCGGCGAGGCCGATCATGGCGATGGAGAAGATCGGGCCGAGCTGGAAGCCGAAGATCACGGCGGCGATGATCAGGCCGATGGCCACGATCGAACCCCACATGATCAGCGGACGGAGGAACGAGAGTTCCCGACGGGTGGTCATCGCCACTGCGGTCAGGGCCGCAAAACCCGCCAACGTCACGATGGCGGCCGACACAACGCTGGTGGTCCCGTCCACGCTTGGCGAGTAGAAGACGTAATAGAGGAACGGCGCAAAGATCAGCGCCTGCGCTCCCGCCATGGCAAAGAGGGCGCCGTACTGGGCGTTGGTGTTACCCAGTTGATGGGCCGACCGGCTGGCGATGGCGTTGACGATCGTGAAACCACCCAGGATCAGCAGCCAGGCGATACCGCCGGTGGAGACCAGGAAGTTGTAGATCCCTTCGGCGATGCCGCTGACGAACAGAAACGTCTCGATTGCGATGAACGCCAGGACGGCCAGACCGAGGTGCTGATACACCTTGACCAGGAACTGGGATCGGGTCGACTCATCGGCATGAATAACCGGAGTCATCGATGGTTGGGGGTAAGCCATGAACGTACGGACCTCCCGGGCCTCGCCTGTTGTCACTGAACTACAAGTATAGGAGTAAACCGAGCTCGGCTTCCCCTCATGATCCGTTGGAACCGTGTCCGAACGTTCGACATTCCCGGCCGTTCTCAAAATCGGTCGGTGTTTTGTTACACTTTGTGGCGCCATGTCGGCGTCCGGCCGCCGACGCAAGCCGGACAGGACCAGTTGGGAGCGCAACCGTGAGTGACAAGCAGAGCGGAACACCAACAACCTCTCCGATCTCCAGCCATGTACATCAGCTGGCCGCCACAAAACTCGCCGCCGTCGGACAGCGATACACCACCAACCGCAAGGCCGTCGTCGACGTTCTGTGTGGCCTACCGGGGCCCGCCACCATCGCCGAACTCCTCAGTAGCGGCGGCCAGTTGGCCCAGAGCTCGACCTACCGAAATCTGGTTGTGCTGGAGGAGGTCGGAGTTGTCCACCGGATCGTCACCTCGGACGACCACGCCAGGTTCGAGCTCACCGAGGAGATCACCGGCCACCATCACCATCATCTGATCTGCGAGCAGTGCGGCAGGATCATCGACGTCACCCTTTCTGGGGACGTCGAATCGTCGCTGCAGGGGGCGCTGGCCGCAGCCGCCGAGGCCCACTCGTTCACCGGGTTGCGCCACCGCGTCGACCTCATGGGCCTGTGCGCGAGCTGCTCGGAGGCGCAGCCGACCGACGGCCGAGGTGCGGCGGCCGCCGCCAACGGTGGGTCGCTTCCCCGCTGACCGCCAACGTCACGGCCGGCGTCGCCCAAGATATTTCCGGGATTTGAGAACCGAACCGTACGGTCGGACGTCTACAAGGGTGTTGTGGGGTTAGTATCCGGCCGCAACGGGCCGGATCGCGACTCCCCCTGCAGGAGATGACATGACACTCGGAATGAAACGCCTGCTCGGCGTACTGCTGGCCATGGTCCTGCTCGGTGCGGCGTGCAGCTCGGACGGTTCCAGCGCTGTTGAAGCAACATCACCGCTGCAGGAACTGCTCGGTGAGGATGTGCTCGGGTTCAACTTCGACCCGGACGATCCAGCCAGCCAGGCCAGGTTCAACGAACAGGAACAGCTCCGTCAGGAGCAGATCGCCACCTGCATGAGTGAGCAGGGGTTCGAGTACATCCCGGTCGATCAGTCCTCGTTCGACTTCGCCAGCTTCAACGACGGCCTCGACTACGACTCCCGGGAGTACGCCGAGCGGTTCGGCTTCGGCATAACCACCCAGTACCTGCCCCAGGCAACGGTCGGTCCGGATCTCGTCGGCTATGACGACACGATCTTCGAGGACTTCGAGAGTGCCGATCCCAACCAGGAGATCGTCGAGGCGATGGATCCGTCGACCCAGGAGGCCTACTACGAGGCGCTGTGGGGGGAGGAGCCCGAATTCGACGCCAGCTTCGACGCGGAGACGGCGACCGAGGAGGAGCTCGAAGAGCAGTTCGCCTTCGAACCGCAGGGTTGCTACGGCGAGGCGTTCGAGTCCGACAAGACCACCCGGTTCTATGACGACTTCCAGGACGAACTCGAAGACATGTACGAGGCCATCGAGGCCGACCCCCGGATCGTGGCCGCCCGCCAGGAGGCGGAGGACTGCATCGCCGACGCCGGCTACCAGTTCAGCCCGGACAGCGACGGCTACCAGGCCCTGTTCGACCGGTTCCAGGACGGGCTGTCCGAGGTGGACGCGGAGACCGGTGGATCCCCGTTCGACACGATGACCGAAGAGGACTTCGCAGCGATGAGCGAGGACGAGATCGAGGCGATGTTCAACGTCACCCCCGAGCTCACCGATCGCGGCAAGCAGCTCCTCGGCGAGCTGCAGGCCGAGGAGACCGCGATGGCGGTCGCCGTGCACGACTGCGGTGGCGGCTTCGGTGACGAGGAATCGATCGACCTCTACCGCGAGGTCAGCGTCGAATACGAGGAGCGCTTCATCGAACAGAACGCCGACAGGCTCGACGCCTTTCGGTCGTGACCGAGGGGGGCGGGACGTGAACAGACGAGGCCTTCTCGCGGTGGTTGCCGCGATCGCAGTCATCTCCGCGGGGATCGGTTGGTTCGCCGGGCAGCGCATCAAATCCCCGCCGGAGATCGCGGCGGACCAGGCACCACCGGAACCATCGCTCATCACCGTCCCGGTCGAGTTCCAGGAGCTGTCCCAGCGTCTGGTCATCCGCGGCACGGTCCGCTCGGACGAGTCGACGCCGCTGGATGCAACCTCGTCTTCGGGGGACACGATCATCACCCGATTGACGGTGGAGGCCGGAGACGAGCTGAACGAGGGTGACGTGGCCATCGAGGTGGCGGGTCGGCCGATCTTCGTCCTGGAAGGTGAGCTCCCGGTCTTCCGCAGCCTCATCCCGACACTCGACGGGCCGGACGTCACCCAACTCGAGGAGGCGCTTGTCCGGCTGGGCTTGGACCCCGGCCCGGTGGACGGACTCTACGACGACGACACGGCGGATGCAGTCGAGGAGCTCTACCGGGCGGCGGGATACAAGCCGGTAGAACCGAGCGAGGAGGACCTGGCCAACCTCCGGGCGGAACGGGCCGCAGTCACCGACGCGACCGAAGCGGTCTCCGCGGCGACGGACGCGCTGGAAGAGGCGGAGGCGGGGCCGACGGAGTCGACCAGGATCCAGCTGGATCAGGCCGTTGTCCAGGCCACCCGGGCACTGGAGGACGCACAGGCCGGGGCGGAGCTGGTTGCGGCCACCGAGGCCAGACAGGCCGCCGAGAGCATGGCCGCGGACGCGGCCACCGAGGCAAACGAGGCGGCCCAGCGGCTGGCGGAGGCGAACGGCGGCACAAACCCGGACACCGGGGTACCACCGACCGACGAGGAGCTGGCGGCGTTCGCCGACGCCGACGAGGCCGCACGCCAGGCCAAGTCGGACGCGGACCAGGCGGTGATCCAGGCCAAGCAGGCGGAGACCCGGGCAACCGAGGACAAGACCAGGAACATCGAGGCCGCCACCGCCGACCTCGCCCTGGCCGAGGCGTCACGACGAGAGGCACTGGCAACCGACACTGCGGCGGCGAACGATGCACTTCGAGCGGCGAACACCAGACTCCGGGAGGCTCGGGCCACCCTGGCAACGACCGAGGCCGTGGTCGACACCCGGCTCCCGGCCGCCGAGCTGTACTTCCTCCCCTCGCTCCCCCGCAAAGTCCAGACGCTCGCCGTCAGCGCCGGAGACCGGCCAAGCGGTCCGGTCATGACGGTGACGGGTTCCAGCACCGCAATCACCAGCGCCGTCGCCGCCGCGGACCGCCGGCTCATCGAGGTGGGAGACGCCGCCGTCATCGAAGACGATGACCTGGGTATCCGAGCCGATGCAACCATCACCTTCATCGCCGACAATCCCGGCGGCGGTGAGACACCGAGCGACCGGTATCGAATCCGGCTCGAGCCGAACGAGGAGCTTCCGGAGGAAGCCCTGAACGTCAACTTCCGCATCACCATCCCGGTCACCTCGTCCGGTGGTGAGGTCATGGTGGTACCCCTCGCCGCGCTCTCGGCCGGGTCGGACGGGACCACCCGGGTGGAGGTCGAGCGGAGCCCCGGGCAGACCGAAATCGTCATCGTCAATCCCGGACTTCGAGCCCAGGGCCTTGTCCAGATCGAGGTGGTCGACGGGGCACTCGAGCCGGGAGACCGGGTGGTGGTCGGCCGTGACCTGGTCCTGCCCGGCCAGGCCGGATCGGACGACGATGAGGACGGCTCCGATGCGGAAGACGGCTGACCCGTCACCTCGGCGTCGCTCGGCCGACCGTGAGCCGGAGACGGTCGCTCGATGACCACCGTTGTCGAGCTGCAGGACGTCAGCCGGACCTTTCCCGGCACACCGCCGGTCGAGGCGTTGAAACCGACGTCGTTGACCATCGACCAGGGCGAGTACCTGGCCATCGTGGGGCCGTCCGGTTCCGGCAAGTCGACCATGCTCCACCTGCTCGGCCTGCTCGACTCGCCCTCCTCCGGGACCTACTTCCTCGACGGGGTGGACACCGGACTGTTGAGCGAACGGGAGCGGGCCGGCATGCGCTCCTCCCGGATCGGGTTTGTCTTCCAGTCGTTTCATCTGCTCGGCACCCGGACCACCGTGGAGAACGTCATGCTGGCCGAGGTCTACCGACCGGGGTCTGGTCGCGGCCGCAGGCGGCGGGCCATCGAGGCGCTTGAGCGGGTCGGCCTCGGGCATCGGCTCGACGCCTTCCCCACCACGCTCTCCGGCGGCGAACGGCAGCGGGTGGCCATCGCCCGAGCCCTTGTCAGCAGGCCGAGTCTCCTACTGGCCGATGAACCAACCGGTAACCTGGACACCGCAACCGGCAACCAGATCCTCGCTCTGTTCGAGGAACTGCACCGGACGGGACTCACACTGGCGGTCATCACCCATGACGAGGACGTCTCCGCCAGGGCCCAGCGGCGGGTCGGCATTCGGGACGGTGTCCTGAACCACATCGGAGTGGTGTCATGACCGAGGTGCCACCCCCGGCCGGACCACCACCAACCGGACCACCACCAACCGGACCGCCACCAACCGGGCCGCCGATGCTGGAGCAGGCCGACCGGGGGGCGGGCCTGTCGACCGCTCAGACCATCCCCTGTTCCGGATTGACGCTTCGGGATCTTCTGGGCGAGATGACCGCGGCGTTGACCGCCAGGCCGGCCAGGACACTCCTCACCGCACTCGGGACCATCCTCGGGGTTGCCGCGCTGGTGGCCACGCTCGGCCTTGCCAAGACGGCGGGAAATCAGATCGTCTCCCGCTTCGACGAACTGGAGGCCACCCAGGTCACCGTCGAACCCGATCGCCGACGCCAGAGCATCAATCGGCAGGCCAACACCGCAAGTGAGATCCCGTGGGACGCCGAGAGCAGGATCCGCAGGTTGAACGGCGTCACCGCGGCCGGAACCGTGACCGCGGTGGACGTCGGCGGCCAGCTGGCCAGGTCGGTCCCGGTCATCGATCCGCTCGGCCAGACCGAATTCCAGATTCCGGTTGTGGCGGCCAGCCCCGGCCTGTTCGATGCGGCCCGCTCGCTGCTCTTCACCGGACGCTTCTTCGACGCCGGCCACGACGAGCGAGCCGACCGGGTTGCGGTCCTCGGCCCCTCCGCCGCACGGCGGCTGAACCTCACCCGGGTCGACAACAATCCGGCGATCTTCATCGGCGACGAGAGTGTTGCCGTCATCGGCATCATGGCGGACACCGCCCGGCGGCCGGACCTCCTGAACGCCATCATCATTCCCAACGGCCTGGCCAGGGATCGGTTCGGCCTGACCGGGGTTGCCGAGGTCCTGATCGAGGTGGAGGTCGGAGCGGCGGAGCTGATCGGGACCCAGGCCCCGGTTGCGCTGGCCCCCAACACGCCGGAACGACTGGACGCCGACTGGACCGAGCCGCCCCGTCGGGTGCGGGCGGACGTCCAGTCCGACGTCAATGCGCTGTTCCTGGTTCTCGGCGGTGTATCGCTGTTGGTCGGGGCGATCGGGATCGCAAACGTCACCCTTGTCTCGGTTCTTGAGCGCACCGGTGAGATCGGCCTTCGGCGGGCGCTCGGCGCCACCCGACGTCACGTCGCGGTGCAGTTCCTCGGTGAATCGGTTGCGCTCGGTGCCCTGGCCGGCCTGCTTGGCACCAGCCTCGGGGTGCTGACCGTTGTCGCCGTGTCCGCAACCCGGGAGTGGACCCCCGTTCTCGACTCGTGGTTGCCGTTTGCGGCGCCGGTCGTCGGGGCGATCACCGGCCTGCTGGCGGGCACCTATCCGGCCTGGAAGGCGTCAAGCATCGAGCCGATCGCCGCGCTCCGGGGCGGCGCCTGAACCTCCGGGGCACGGACACCCCGCAGCGCCAGACCGTGCCGAACCTTCCGCCGGTCACCCGTCGTCGGCGAACCGGGTCACCAGCGCGGCGGCAAGGCGTTCCGCGACGGCGGTCACCGGAAGCTGCAGCCCGCCTCTGACCAGGTTGGGCATGATCGACGCATCGATCACGTGGACCCCGCGATGGCCGTGAACCATGCCCCCGTCGGCGACCGCGTCCGACACCACGGCGGCCGGGTCGGCTGCGGGGCCCATCGGGCAGGTGGCGACCGGGTGGCTGTACGGCCCGGGGTTGGCCAGCAGCATCCGATCCAGACGGTCGTCCGGCATCAGGGGCAACTCGTCGGCCGATGTTCCCCGATCATCGAGGTACACCTGCTCCACCACCGCCGCCATAGGCGGCGAGTCGAGCAGGCCGTTGACGTGACGGACACCGGCCCGCAGCCGCCGCCGATCGTGCTCGGTGTCGAGGGCGCCGGTGATGATCGACGGTTGACCCGCCGTTTGCCCGGGGACCGTCCGACCGACCGAGGAGACGTCCATCAGGCCGACCACCACAACCGCGTACTGCGTCCGGTCCGCTCGCCGGTTTCCATCGGGGATGTCGGCCTGGTGGCCCGCCTTATCGAGAGTGTCAGGAGTGTCGACCCGTTCGATCACAAACGCCTGCAGATCGGCGTCGCCACCGTCGCCGTCACCGTCACCGGACGACCACCGCAGCAGCCGGGACACCGGACCGGACACCGATCGGTCCGCCGACGTGCCGGGCCGGAGCTGAACGGTGAACGCATAGGACGGGTGGTCCCGAAGGGTTCGGCCGACCGACGGTCGACCGATGCCGGAGGCCAGCAGCAGCTGCGGCGTCCACACAGCACCGCCGCAGACCACCACTCGGGTCGCCGCAAGTTCGGTGCCGTCGTCCAGGACCACCCCGGCCGGACGGTCACCGTCGGTCAGGATCCGGGTGACGTGGCGGCCGGCGAGCACCTGCAACCGGTTGCCGTCGCGACCGTCGATCGCCGGTTTGATGAGCTGGTCGAACGACGACACCCGCCGGTCGCCGGAGAGGGAAAGCCGGGTTTCCAAGACGCCGAGCACACCGGGTTCCAGCGTGTCCCCGCCGACCGGATGACCGGCTTCGGCCGCGGCCTGGACAAACGCCCGGGTCACCGGTCCCGGGGGAACGGTCTCCGTCGGCCAGGTCGCCGTCACCCGGTCGATCCACGGAGCCAGGTCGGCGGGGCCCCACTCGGGGCAGCCGTGCTGGTCGGCCCACCGCCGGTAGTCCGCATCGTCCCCGGGCGACAGGATCATCGCGTTGATCGCCGACCCACCGCCGATGCCGTATCCCTGCCGGTATCGGTGGCCGGGTGCGTCGTCGGCGGCCGCGGCGAGCAGCCCGGACCACTGCCGATCAGACTGCTCTGCGGCGGCGACCGGGTCGGCCCCCAGCACCGCTTCCGGCCGCGGCTCGCCGGGCCCCGCCTCGACCAGACGGACCGTCAGACCTGCGTCGAACAATCGACGGGCGACCACACAACCGGCGGTCCCGGCGCCGACGACGATGATGTCCGGACGCACCGGCTACTCGGCGGTCACCGGGACCGGACCGACCCCGTCGACCTCAGGACTTGTCCCGCAGGAACCGGCGAAGGATCTTCCCGGACGCCGACTTCGGGATCTCGTCGGTGAACTCCACCAACCGGATCTGCTTGTAGCCGGCCACGTGGCCCGCCACGAACTCCTTGACCTCGTCCTCGGTAAGGGAGGCGCCTTCCATCTTGACCACAAACGCCTTCGGCAGCTCGCCGGCCTCGATCTCCGGCACCCCGATGACGGCCACGTCAGCAACCGCCGGGTGGGTGACGATCAGGGCCTCCAGCTCCGCGGGCGGCACCTGGAACCCCTTGTACTTGATCAGCTCCTTGACCCGGTCGACGATGTACATGTGGCCGTCCTCGTCAATGCGCGCCACGTCTCCGGTGTGGAGCCAGCCGTTCTCGTCGATCGTCTCGGCGGTGGCTTCGGCGTTGTTGAGGTAACCGGTCATGACCTGTGGGCCCCTGACCAGCAGCTCGCCCTCGTCCCCGGGCGCCACGTCGGCCCCTTTGTCATCGATGATCCGACACTCGGTGTTCGGAACGGTGATCCCGTTCGAACCGGGCTTTGCGTCGGCGCCCGCCGTTGCGTGGCTCACCGGGCTCATCTCGGTCATGCCGTAGCCCTGCACGACGGCGCAGCCGATCCGGTTTGCCGCCTCCTCGGCCAGGTCACCACCGAGCGGGGCCGCGCCGCAGAAGATCTTCCGCAGTGACGACAGGTCCGCCTGGTCGACGGCCGGGTGCTTGGCCAGCCCCAGCACGATCGGCGGCACAGCAAAGAACTGGGTGACGCGATGCTGCTCGATGAGCCCGAGGGCCTGCTCCATGTCGAACCGGGGCATGGTCACAACGGGAACACCTTCGGCCAGCAGCCCGTTCATCAGAATCTGCATGCCATAAATATGGAAGAACGGCAGAACGGCGAGGGCAACCTCGTTCTCCCCGTACTGCATCACCGGCTCGCACTGGACCAGGTTCGCCACCAGGTTTGTGTGGGTCAGCATGACCCCCTTCGGCAGCCCGGTTGTGCCCGAGGAATAGGGAAGGACCACAACATGGGTCGCCGGATCGATCGGTACCTGATCGATCGGTTCACCCATCAGATCATCGAGGGAGGCGACACCGTCGGCCTCACCGATCACGGCGATCTCGGTCACCTTGGTGCCCTCGATCGCCTCCCGGGCGGTGGCCAGGAAGTCCGGCAGCGTGATGAGCAGCGTTGCCCCGCTGTCGTTCAGCTGGAAGCGAACCTCCTCGGCGCCGTAGGTGGGGTTGATCGTGGTGACCGTGCCGCCGCCGACGGCAACACCGTGGAAGACAATGGCGTACTCCGGCACGTTGGGGGCCATGAGTCCA
>JBCCGJ010000211.1:0-10471 GCA_039029335.1 Actinomycetota bacterium
ACTCGGGTGCCCGGTTGATCTGTACCGACGAGGACGGTCGGGCCGCCGCGGAACGGTCGGGTACCGCAGCGGTCCTGTTCGACGGGAGCGGCACGTTCCCCGGGGGAGAGGCAGCCGACGATTCGCCGGCCAACCCGCCGGCGGTTTCGCTCGACGCAACCGCGTATGCCATCTTCACGTCCGGCTCCACCGGAAAGCCGAAGGGCGTGCCGGTCACCCATCGGGGGTTGGGCAACTACATCTCCTGGGCGGTCCGCCAGTACACCGAGGGCGAGGTCAGACGTTTTGCGCTGTTCACCTCCCTTGCGTTCGACCTGACCGTCACCTCGATCTTTGTGCCGCTGACCTCCGGCGGTTCGATCATCACCTACCCGGACGACACCGCGGAAACGGCGGACGGCACCCCGTCCGTTGTCAGCGTGTGGCGGGAGAACCGGGCGGACATCGTCAAGCTGACCCCGTCCCATTTGGCCATCATCCGCCAGCTCGGTCTGGCAGCGGACAACATCAAGGTGGCTGTCATCGGCGGCGAGGATCTGACCACCGATCTGTCCCGGGCCATCCAGGAGCAGCACCCCGGGCTGGCGATGTACAACGAGTACGGCCCGACCGAGACGGTTGTCGGCTGCATGATCCACCGGTTCGACCGGACCACGGACCGCTGGCCGTCCGTTCCCATCGGCGTACCTGCGGCCAACGCCCAGATCTACCTGCTCGACCGCTACGGGGTGCCGGTACCGCCCGGTGTGGTCGGTGAGATCCACATCGGCGGACCCGGTGTGACCGAGGGATACCTGGGCAGGCCGGACCTCACCGCGGATCGCTTCGTGACCCGCCCCGCTGCGCTCGGCTCCGCCGGGGAGCAAGGGCGCCTGTACCGCACCGGGGACCTTGGACGCTGGCGGATGCTGGACGGGCCGCCGCAGATGGAGTTTCTCGGCCGGGCCGACGATCAGGTCAAGATCCGCGGCCACCGCATCGAGCTTGGCGAGATCGAGTCCGCGCTGGTGGCTCTCCCGGGGATCGATCACGCCGCAGTCACCGTCGTCACCGAACGGGTTGTCACCGCGGGTTCCTCGTTCGGGGCGTCCGTCCCGGTTGCGCTCCCGGTGGACAACCTGGAGCACTGCAGTCGATGCGGCCTGCCGTCCAACTTCCCGGACGCCACCTTCACCGACGGGGTCTGCTCCCTCTGTCTGGATTACGACACCTATCGGGGCAAGGTTGACGAGTACTTCCGGGACCTCGACGAGCTGGCCCAGGTGGCCGAGCGGATCAAGGCCGACCGGGGTGACAGTCCCTACGACTGTGTTGTCCTGCTCTCCGGTGGCAAGGACAGCACCTACATGCTGTACCAGGTGGTCGGCCTGGGGTTGAAGCCGCTGGTGTTCACCCTGGACAACGGGTACATCTCGCCGTCGGCCCTGGCCAACAGCCGACGGGTCTGTGACCATCTCGGCGTCGAGTTGGTCGTCGGCTCAACGGAGCACATGAACGAGATCTTCCGGGACAGCCTCGATCGATTCGCCAATGTCTGCAACGGCTGCTTCAAGACGATCTACACCCTCAGCATGAATCTGGCCAAGCAGCACGGTGTCGGGTACATCGTCACCGGCCTGGCCAGGGGGCAGCTGTTCGAGACCCGGCTGTCGGACATGTACAACCACCGGATCTACGATGTCGATCAGATCGACCAGTACGTCCTCGAAGCGCGCAAGGCGTACCACCTCATCGAGGACTCGGTGAACCAGCTTCTGGACGTCAGCGCATTTGAGGACGGGCGTATCTACGACGAGATCCAGTTCGTCGACTACTACCGGTACGCCGACGTTGCGCTTGACACCGTGCTGGGGTTCTTGAACAACAACACCCCGTGGGCCAGACCGGCGGACACAGGGCGGTCCACCAACTGCCTCATCAACGACGTCGGCATTCATATTCACAACCACGAGCGGGGCTACCACAACTACGCCCTGCCCTACAGCTGGGACGTCCGGCTGGGTCACAAGGAGCGAGACGCCGCACTGGACGAGCTGGACGACGACATCGACCAGGCGTTTGTCAACGAGGTGCTTGTGGAGATCGGCTACAAGCCGAAACCGCCGCCCCAGGAACGGGAGATCTCCCGGCTGGTCGCCCACTACCAGTCACCCACCGAGGTGTCGGCGGACGAGCTACGGGTGGCCCTTGCCGAGGGCCTCCCGGAGTACATGGTGCCCACGTCATTCGTCCGCCACGAGCAGTTGCCGCTGACCAGGAACGGCAAGATCGATCGGGCGGCCCTGGCCGAGCATCGAGGTGATGGTCGGGCGACGGTCGACCGGTCCTTGATGACCGAACAGGATCAGCAGGCGGCCGACATCCTGTCCGGCATCTGGGGCACGATCTTCGGCCGTGAGATCGCCCTGGAGGACAACTTCTTCGAATTGGGCGGGGACTCGATCACCGCCATTCAGATCGTCGATCGGGCCAACACCGCAGGTGTGGTCCTGACTCCCCGGCAGCTGTTTGAATCCCAGACACTGGCCGCAACCGCCATGGTGGCAGCGTTGGCGGACCACGGCGCGGCCGATGGCGGCGCGGCTTCGGCGGACACGATCTCGGGCGCCGGGCTATCGAGCGCCGGGCTGTCGGGCGCCGGGCCGTCGGACTCCGGTTCGTTGGACTTCGGGTCACCGAGGACTCTCGACGGTCCACTGACCGCAACCCAGAGCGGGATGCTGTTCCACACGCTGGCCGCTCCCGGGTCCGGTGTCTACGAGGGTCAGATCGTGCATGACATGCGGGGGAGCGTCGATCCGGAGGTTCTCGATCGATGCTGGCGGGCCCTCGTCCTGCGCCACGACGCCTTCCGGACCACGTTCCGGTGGGAGGGCGACGAGCAACCGCGGCAAACGGCGTCCGCCGCGGTGGCGACGCCGCTGCTCGTCGAAGACTGGTCCACCATCGAGGGCGGGATCGAGGCGGCGGAGCGGCGGCTCGAGGTCTTCCTCGATCAGGACCGGGCGCTCGGCTTTGATCTGCAGGCCGGTCCTCCGGTCCGGGTCGCCGTTGTCACCCTGCCGGAACGCACGGTGATGGTGTGGAGCTTCCACCACATCGCCCTCGACGGTTGGTCGATCGCGCTGGCCATGAATGAACTCCTGGACTCCTACCAGGCTGAGATCGATGGGCGGTCATGGGAACCACCGAGCCGTCGCTCGTTCGCCGACTACCTCGATTGGCTGGACGCCCAGGACCAGCCGAACGCGGAGCGGTTCTGGTCCGGGTACCTCCAGGGGTTCGACAGTCCGACCAGCCTGCCGAGAACGGTCATTGCCGCCGAGACGCCACCTCCGGAGACCGAAACCGGCATGGCCGGAGCGGATCTTGTGGGCACGGCCGCCCGTGGCGGGACTCGACCAGCGCCCTACGCAGCAACCCTCCGCGATCTGCGCGCAACCGTCGGCGACGCCATCACCCACTTCACCGGTCGTGAACGGGTGACGATGAGTACCGTGCTCCAGGCGGCATGGGGTCTGGTCCTGGCCAGGTACGAGGAGTCCGATGACGTGGTCTTCGGGGTGACCACCTCCGGCCGCCCGGCGTCCCTGCCGGACGCCGAGAGCATGGTCGGCATGTTGGTGACCACCCTGCCGACCCGCA
Organism: Actinomycetota bacterium; assembly: GCA_039029335.1. Taxonomy (GTDB): domain Bacteria; phylum Actinomycetota; class Acidimicrobiia; order Acidimicrobiales; family SZUA-35; genus JAHELU01. Next base: position 3,646 of record JBCCGJ010000211.1, read on the forward strand.
TCGGCCTTCCGGGAGGGTCCGCCCCCGGTGACTGGCTCCGCACCATCCAGGCCGATCAGCTCTCCATCCGAGAGAACGAATACGCCTCCCTTGTTGACGTACAGCGGTGGAGCCAGGTGCCGTCCGGCCAGTCCCTGTTCGACTCGATCCTGGTGGTGGAGAACTTCCCGGATTACCGGCCGCCCGCCGACCGGACGGACACGCTCGCAATCGACTCGCGGGCCTATCGGGTGCAGAGCAACTACCCGCTCAGCCTGATCGTCCTCCCCGGTGACGGACTGACGCTGAAGGCGGTTTACGATCCCACGCAGTTCAGCGCGGAGCGGATCGACCAACTGCTGGACCGGATGGAGGCGGCGATCGACTCGCTCGTGTCCGGGTCCGCGGCGACGGTCGGGGAACTGCAGGTTGTCACCGCCGCCGAACGAGAACGGCTGCTGGCCTTCGGCGATGGGGTCCCGCTGCCCGATACGGCAGTGCACGGGCAGCGGTTGCTGCCCCAGCTGATCAAGACCAACGCCGCCGAGCGACCCGACGCCATCGCCGCGGTTTGTGGTGATCGACACCTGAGCTACGGCGACCTGCAGGCAGGGGCCGAAGCGGTGGCCGAACGGCTGGTGGCCGCAGGGGCCGGACCGAACACGATGATCGGCGTCCTGGCCGACCGGTCGATCGCCATGGTCACGGCCATCGTCGGGGTCCTGGAGGCCGGTGCGGCCTACGTCCCGCTCGACCCCAACTATCCGGCGGACCGGCTGCGGTTCATGGTTGGTGACGCAGGCATCGACCTGATCGTCGCCACCGTTGACGCCGACCGCTCGGCGATCGACCCGGCCGCCGGCGGCACCGCCGATCCGATTGCCGGCACCGACCTTGTCATGGTCCGGACCAGGTCTGCCCCAGACGGTGAAGCCGACCGCAAAACCGACGGTGCCGCATCTCGTCGGCCTGTCGCCGACGATGATCTCGCATATGTGATCTACACCTCCGGTTCAACCGGCAGACCGAACGGCGTGCCGATCACCCACAGCAACCTGGCGTTCTCCACCGCCGCCCGGTTCACCGCCTACCGGCACCAGCCGACGTCGTTCCTGCTGCTCTCGTCGTTCTCGTTCGACAGTTCGATCGTCGGCATCTTCTGGACGCTGGCCGCAGGCGGCAGCCTGGTACTGCCGAAACCGGGTGAGGAACTGGACGTCCAGGTCCTCGGCGGTTTGATCGAACAGCACCGGGTCAGTCACACCCTGGCCCTGCCGTCCCTGTACCGGCTGCTGCTGGACTACACGGACCGGGAAACCCTCCGGTCGTTGACCACCGTGGTGGTGGCCGGTGAGGCGTGCCCCGGCGACCTGGTCGTCGCCCACCGTCAAACACTCCCCGATACGGAACTGCACAACGAATACGGCCCAACCGAGGCCAGTGTGTGGTGCACAGTGCATCGGTGCACCGAGGATGACACGGGCTCGGTTCCGATCGGGCGGGCCATACCCGGTGCCACCGTCCGGGTGGTCGACGACGCCGGCAGGCCGAGCGGTTTGGGAGTCCCCGGTGAAATCGTCATCGCCGGACCGGGACTGGCCACCGGCTACCACAACCGGCCGGAGCTGACCGCCGAACGGTTTGTGCGGTTCGACGGACACCGCTGGTTCCGCACCCGGGATCGGGGCGTTGTCCGGCCGGACGGGTTGATCGAGTTCGGCGGCCGGGTCGACGGTCAGGTCAAGATCCGCGGCCACCGGGTGGAGCTCGGTGAGGTCGACGCCGTCATCGCCGCCGATCCATCGGTCAACCAGGCGATCACCGTGGCCCACCACGGCGGAAGCCGATCCGGCACCACGCTGGTTGCGTTTGTCGAACCGGCTGAGCCGTCGGCGGCACCGGATGGGACGGCCGAGCGTTCCGTCGCTGCGCTGCCGGCGGCCATCCAGGCTGCCGTGGCGGAGCGTCTTCCCGACCCGTTTGTCCCCGCCCGGGTGATGATCGTCGACCGTCTACCCCGACTGCCGAACGGCAAGGTCGACCGGTCACGCCTGCCAGAGATCACACCGGACCGGAACGACGGGGACCGCCGCCCACCCCGCTCGCCGATGGAACAGACCATCGCCGACATCTGGCATGAGCTGCTGCCGGACGCGGCATTCGGGGTGGACGACGACTTCTTTGATGTCGGCGGCCACTCGCTGCTGGCGGTGTCACTCGTCGAGCGAATCCGACGGGCCACTGGCAACGAACTTCCGCTCGCCGCGCTGTTGGACACCCCGACCATCGCCGGACTGGCCGATGCGGTCGCCGGGGATGGCCCCGCACCGGAATGGCGCTGCCTGGTACCGCTGCGGGAGACCGGCAACCGGGTCCCGCTCTATCTGATACCGCCCGCGGCGGGAACCGCACTGTCGTTCCGGTCGTTCGTGGCGGACGCCGATCCGGACCAACCGCTCTATTGCTTCGAGCCGCTCGGCTCGGACGGGATCTCCGAACCCCATGACACGGTCGAAGCGATGGCCGACCTCTACCTCGAGGAACTCCTCGCCGCTCAGCCGGACGGCCGGTACCGCATCGGCGGGAGCTGCCTGGGGGCCATTGTCGCCTGGGAGATGGCGGCCAAGCTGGCGGCCGCCGGTACCCCGGTCGAGCTGCTGGTCTTCCTCGACCCCGGGCCGCCCCACAGTGGTCCGACCTGGTCCTACAACCTGCCGACAAAACGGTCACCGACCGAGCTGATCCGCTCCGTGGTCGACACGGTGGTGGCCGGTGAGGTCGTCTCGGCGGCCCAGGCGGTGTGGCGGCGGAACCGCTTCGATCGCATCGGACGGATCCACTATCGAGCCCAGCTGAGCTACGTTGCGGACCGCCTGGCCGATGTGCCGATCATCTGGCTGGAGAGCCAGGAGTTGGCCGAGGACCGGCCCGACTTCCTCGAGCAGTGGCGGGTCCTGGCGGGCGCCGACCTGACCCCAATCATCGTGCCGAACACCACCCACGACGGGCTGATGACCAGCCAGCCCGACCAGGTGGCCAGAATGGTCGACCTGTTCAACGGGGCAATCGCCGAGTTCGACGAGGACGGCGTCTAACCGGGACCGCCGGCGCAAAAAGGGCCAGGCCCCGCAGGACCCGACCCCTTTCGGCGCTTGTGTGCGTCAGGGTTTACCGGTTGGCCAGTTGCTTGCGGGCCTCGTCCTGGTCGATCTCGTTCATGTGGGGACCGACCGGCAGGAGACGTCCGGCCCGGTCCTCGGTGCGATGGATCAGCCAGGCCGCCACGGTCACAAAGATCATGGCGATGAAGGACCGCGGCCACTTGGTGAACAGGAGGATGAAGTCGGTGGTGCCGAACTCAACCTCGAAGATCCGCTCGATCGCCCAGATGATGGCGATGATGGCCAGACCGATGGAACCGACGATCATGAGCGGGTTGTAGTACCGGGTCCGACGCAGCAGGAAGAGGGCCGGGAAGGCCACCAGGACGACGACGGCCTGGCCGATCTCGATGCCGATGTTCCGGCCGAGCAGGGAGATCAGCTGCGTCCCTCGATCGGTGTCCAACTCCTCGACAAGGGAGGCGAAGCCCAGGCCGTGGAACAGGCCGAAGCCGAAGGCCAACAGCCACTCCCGGTTGAGGAAGACCGGCCGCAGGTTGTGGATGGCGGCGGCGGCGATGGACACCGCGATCACCGTCTCAACGATCTTCGCCGACGGCAGCGGGATGAAGTCCAGGCCGGCCAGGGTGAAGGTGATCGAGTGGGCCAGGGTGAACATCGTGACGATCTTCAGGATCCGCCACAGGGAACTGATGAACGACGGGGCCGGCTTCCAGGTACCGGCGAACACCAGCACCGAGGGGATCAGCAGCACCAGAACGAAGAACACGTGGTCCGGGCCGTCCTGGATGTGGTCAACACCGAGACCGATGCTGCCGGTGAAGTTCAGCCACTGGCTCGGATTGCCGAGGTCGATGGTGGCCGAAGCGTCGCCGGGGGTGAAGACCCGCAGCTCGTTTGCCTCCTGGTCGAAGACACCGCGCTGCCAGTCGTTGCCGACCAGGACGATCGAGTCACGACCGTCGAGCTCCGAGAGGAACGGATCGAAGGTGACGTCCAGCTCCCGGGGGACTTCGGAGACCGGCAGGTCGGCCACGTAGGGGAACAGGGCGTACCCGGGGGCGCCTTCGCCCTCATCGAGTAGGCCCGGGTCCTCATCGGAGAACTCCAGGGCCCACTCGACGCCGTCGGCGCCGATCGAGGTGTGGGTCTTGATGTAGTTGATGAGCTCGTCACGGTTGGCTGCCAGCTCGGCCTGTATCTCCTCGTCGGTTCCTTCCAGCGAAAGCCCCAGGACCTCTCGAATATCGGTGTAGGGCAGGTGGACCGAACCACCGAGCTCGGTCTCGGTCACGTCGAGGTACAGGTAGGACTGTTCGCCTCGGTGCGCGGACGCCGCAGAGGCACTGAACACGGTGATGAGGACCAGGCCGAGGGCGAGGATAAGCAGCGGCGCCCGTCTGCTGGTGCTCCCGGCCTGTCGAGCGAGGGTGTTGCCGGTCATTGAGTGTCTCCTTTTAACTGCATTCGTCCAAAGTCGTCCACGTACTTCCATTCGTCCTGGAAGTCTGCGTTCTGCCATTTGCCCAGCCCGGGGTAAAAAACCCGACCAGGTCCGTGAGGGTTCAGGTCATCGCCGTTCCATCGGGGATCCGGAACTTCACCGTCGACCAGGTAGCGGCTGTCGGTTGACAGGCGGCACCGGTTCTCCGGCGAGCGATTCTCCAGCGCACCGTGCAGCATCTTCATGCTGAAGATCAGCACATCACCCGGCTGGTAGTGGGTGGTGAGCCAGCGGGAGCCGTACTCCTGCTGGACGGCGGCGAGGTTGTCATCAAGCCACACCAGTCCGTCCCGGTCGGCGTCCATCTTGAGGTAGCCGTCCCGCAGCTTGGTGCTGTGGACGCTCTCCTCGAGCAACATCAGCCCACCCTCGTGAGGTTCGATCGAGCCGAACGGGATCCATACCGAGAGGTGCCGGTCGGTGCCGCGGCTCATGTAGGGGCCGTCGCAGTGCAGGCCGCATCCTTCGCCGGGGCGGGCCAGACGAGGCCATCGGAAGTCATAGGGCCGGACGGGTCCGTCAAGGGCGGAGCGGACAACGTCGATCAGGTTCTGGTGGAGGATGACGGCCTCATAGGCCGCACCGGTGCGGAGGGACTCCGAAAAAGCTCGCAGGTTGGCGGTCATGAGACCGCCCTGGTCCCCGGCGATGCCGTGCTCAACCGGGGAACGGTCGTCGATCTCGCCGAGGGTGGCGTACTTCAGCAGCAGTTCCCGTCTGGCGGCCAGCACCAGTTCGGGATCCATCAGGCCGGAGAGGTACAGATAGCCGTCAGATTCGAACCGGTCCCGCAGGCGGCTGGGCTGATCGATCAGCTCCGAGGACTCGGTGAGGCGGTCGATGGTCACGGTTTCCAGGTCCACCGGCCTTCCCTCGAACCACAGGAGTTCGGGATGGGTGAAAAGCGCTGCTTCGGTGTCAACTGCCATTGCTGCCTGCCGTGTTCCGCCGGGCGGCTCTGCCCCGACCCCCGCACAAAGGACGGTCGGAACGGCCTGTGATCGACCCGAGTGTACCGACCGGGAACCGGCCAGCCGGACCAGATTCGTTAGGTTCTTCTCCCGCCGTCATGGTGCCTCCGGCCCGTTTCCACCACACATCAGGGGAGACGCCGTGCCAACCCCTCCAACGTCTTTCGTCTTCGGGCCCGGGTTGGATGCGGAGCAGCCGTGGTTCGGTCAGTCGAAGATGTCGTCAAAAAGGTCGTCGAAGACGTCATCGAGGGCGTCTGCGACCCGGGCGCCGAGCGACTTCTGTTTCTTTCGCTGCTTCTCGTGTTTGTTGTCCGGTCGCCCATCCCGCTGTCTTGGTCTCTCCCCGCGCTCGGTCCTGTCGGGTTTCCGCTCGCCGAGCTCACCGGTGGCGTCCCGGTCGACGTGGTCGGTGAGGGTGGTGGTGGCCGGAGCCGGCGGCGTAAACGCCAGCCGTTCCAGCTCGCCCCGGTCCAACCAGATCCCGCTGCAGGTGCTGCACACGTCCAGCTCCATGCCACCCCGGTTGCGGGCGACCAGCGTCGGCGTCTGACAACGAGGACAGTTCATCCGAAGAACTGTACGATGTTGCGATGACAAAGCTCGATCCGTTGGGGACGGATTGGACGTGCGAGCGGCCGTGGACGGGGACCCGTGCGCCGCTTGACGAATCCACCGGACTCAACCCGAAGACCTACACCGATCCGGCGTTCCACGATCTTGAGCAGGAACGCGTGTTTGAACGGGCCTGGGTGTGTGTCGGGGTTGCGCCCGACGTCGCTGAACCGGGCCGATTGATCGTCCGCAGGCTCGGCTCCCGGTCGATCCTCATCACTCGGGGGAAGGACGGCGTGCTCCGGGGATTTTTGAACTCCTGCCGTCATCGCGGTACCGAACTGGCGGACCAGGACTGTGCCGTGGCCAACACCATCCGCTGCCCGTATCACCGGTGGGGCTACGGGCTTGATGGTTCCCTGCTGTCGGCCCCGTTCATGGACGAGGTTCCTCGCAAGGAGTTCGACAAGACGGCGCTGGGTCTTGTGCCGGTCCGGGTCGACACCTGGGGTGTGCTGGTGTTCGCCTGTCTGGACGAGTCGACCCCACCCCTGCTCACGTGGCTTGGTGACCTGCCGGAGCGGATGGCCGGGTATGACCTGGAGTCCTGGAAAAAGCGGGAGGACCAGACGATCACCATCAACGCAAACTGGAAGTTGATCTCGGAGAACTACCAGGAGTACTACCACCTGCGG
>JBCCGJ010000212.1:0-10446 GCA_039029335.1 Actinomycetota bacterium
ATCGTTCGGTGGACTACGAGAGCACGTCTGGCGTCAGAGGTGCTACCGATCCGGGCTGATCAACGGGCGCAGCACCGCCGCATTGGGCCATGTCCGCACGATTGCCAGCGCCAACAGCATGCCTCCGAGAACGGCGAATCCGAACCGCCAAAGAAGACCGGCGACAAACCGTCGCTCCTCGGAGGCAAGCAGGTCGTTGATCGAGAAGCAATCACCCTCGCCACCCGGTCTGTCACAAAGCTGGTAGTCGAAGGCGAGGACCGGTTCAGACTCGTCCAGTGGTTTGGCAAAGAAGTGGCCAGGTGCCGGGTCCCACCATCCGCCGTCCGGATCGGCAGACTTCTGCTGTTCGACCAACGCTTCGATCTCCGCCTCTCGCGTTTCCTCGGCATCATCGGGGATGGCGCAGTCAGCGGCATACGGGTCGTGCCCGTCGGCGATCGCCGCGAACCAGTCCTGGTCTCGCAACCATCGGTCGAGCGTGACGGTGACACATCGATGGCCGAGTGCATTCGGATGCGCCGAGCCCTCGACCCACCCCGCCGGGTTTAGCCGATCCAAGATGAATCCGCCCCCGGGCGGGAGCAGGTTGATCAGGTTTGCGCCCGGTTCCTCGTCGCAATACCCGTGCACCGCGTACGCTTCGTCGACACCGTCGAAGTAGTGGACAGCTGAGCCTGCTTCGTTGGCAGCCGCCCGTGATGCTTCGTTGAGTTGCTTGATGAAGAGGTTGGTGAATGCCATCTCCGTTTGCTCGAGGCCGTTCGAGCAGTCGCCGACCCCGACATACCGGGGGTAGGGGATTACAACGATGTGCGGGTCGACACCGGCGAAGCGTAGTTGGGTCTCAACCGCTCGGTAGGTCTCGGTGAGCTCGGAGGTGATTCCCGCGGCGATGCTCAACAGCTCACCGCCGTTGTCGGCGCAGTTTGATGGCAGGAGGCAGGTACGGACAACGGTGGAGAACTCGGCAGCGTTGCCGCCAACCGTGACGAGGACAAGCCCGACCCGCTCCGCCCGATCGATGGCAAAGGGACCCGCCATAGCGTCGCCCAGTTGAGACCGGCCGTCGGAGGTGACGCGGATGTCGTTTGGGTCGAGGTCCTCGGTGCGCCTGACCTCGTGCGGCTCGGCACCGTTACAGGCGTAGTCGTACAGCGCCATCCCGTAGTTACGGGCTAACAGTCTTGCGATCGACGTGGGGGCTCGTCGGCAACTGTTGCTGTTGGCGGCTGTTGAGTTGGTGTTGTCGAGATACGTCTCGGCCCCCTGACCCGCACTGAACGAATCTCCGAACACGACCAACGCCGCGTCGGCGCCCGGGTTGCTGTCCAGTGACGGCTCCGAACGGTTGATCAAGACCCAGGTCAGGAGCGCTCCCAGCAAGACCAAGGCAACAATGGCCTCGCCTCGCCAGACGAAGAACGCACCGACCATGAGCGCAGCCACCGCCGCGACGACACCGATGGTGGCCAGCTGGGGGAGCAAGTTGCGCAGATTCACCACACCAACGGCCGCCGCAATCAGCCCTGCGAGCCAGACGTAGGAGATCCACCGACCGGTTGGAAGCTGAAGGGCGGCAAGCCCCGCGGTCGAAAGCGAGACGAAGAGAAGCCAGCCGATGACGACAAGCGCCAGTCCGGAGTTCGGCCGAAGGAGGAGAAGCACCGGAGCTGCAGCCACACCTAGCACGGAGGCGCCGAGCGCGATGAGCGCACGTTTGGTCCGTCGTTCCGGTGCGCCCTGAAGGAGCGGCGTCAAGCCGAGCTTAAAGAGCGTCAGCCCGATGAGCGCAACGCCGCCCGCCAGCTCCCAACGAAAGCTCACGCCAGTGCCGCGCATGCCGGTGACGAGCCCGACGAGCATCAGTCCGAGCCCACCGAAGAACCAGATCTCCGGCCGCCGATCGGCTCGGTCGGCAGCCCGCCCCGACCAGACGATCAAGGCCAGCATGATCGGGATCAAGCCGACCGCGGCGAGCCAGGGAATCGGTCTCCGAACGGCAAGCAAGGTGATTGCTCCGCCGAGCACTGCCCCGATGATGCCCAGCACGTTGATGAACAACGTCGACCGCTCTTTGGTCACAACACCAATCACCCGTCCTGCAACCAAAAGGGCGAACGCTCCGAACAGGCCACCGATGCCGGTGAAGGCGACAAACGTAAAGGCATCGGCGCTCCGGACACCGATCCACATTGCTCCGACGCTGATTGCCCCGGCGACGACCCCCATCACCACCAGCGCGCTTACACCACGGCGTGAGTCGGTGAGCGCCTCGAAATCCTTGATGAGTTGGCGACGATCGGGGCCCATCATGACTCCTTCCCGTAGATGCAACCTATGGCGTTGACGGCGCTGCTTCCGTCCGGGCGGAACGGGCCCCATTGGCCCCGGAGGCCGATCAGCTGCGTTCCCTCAGGTACCGCACGTTCGTAGCGCATCGGGTTCGGTGAGGCGTTTGTCGGGCCCGGTTGGCCGGCGGTCCAGCTCCGGCCGGTGTCGGTTGTGAACCGGACCGCGTTGATGAAGGTATCTGCCCAAATGGTCATGTGACGGATGGACTCGCCGGGCTGCAACGTCAGTCCCCCGGCCCCGCCGCCGCTGCCACCGTGAAGGCCGGAAGCTGTTGTACCGGAGCCGTTCTGCCAAACCACCCCGATGGCATCGAGTAGCGCGCCGTGCCGGGCCTCGATACCGGCGATTGCCGACTGGCCGGCGGTGAGCTCGAACAACTCGCCACCGTTGCCCCAACCGACCACAGCGCTGAAACGCCCGGTCGGTGCACAGGTCGACTCATCCCAGAGGACGTCCGGTCGTTCCAGCGAGCCCGGCCAGGTGGTCGGACAGTCGATCTCGTCCAGCGCGCTGGCCAGCTGGCGGCGGAGCGCCTCGGCTTGCTCCGCCTGGTGTGCCTGCCAACCTTCGACGATGCCGACCACAGCTCCTGCGGCCTTGATGACCGCGGGCCCGTAGCGAATCAGGATTGGAACCGCCCGAGCGAGCGGGGCCGCTGCCAATGCGCTCTGGCCCGGGGGCAAACCCTGATTGAACGGTGGCGGTTCAACTGTCCCCGAGTTGATTGCGTCGTGCAGTCCCGCCAAGTCGAGACTTGAGTCCGACCCGTCTTCTGGTCCAACCTCAGGCATCGGGATGTCCTCCAACGCAAGACCGATCTCGGTTGTAGCCGCCCCGGCGCGGATCGCCGCGACCAGGCCGCGTTGCCACGCACCGATGGCGACCATGGCCTCTTCGTAGGCGACTCGCGCCTCGTCGACCTTTTCCCATTCGGGCGTCGTGTCGACGAGCCCGCCCTGAACATCGCGGTTGATCGCTTCAGCCTGGCTGGCAAGGGAGCCACAGGTCGCGGTGACATCTGCGACGATCTGGCCGACCGCCGATGGTAGGACGACTTCCTCTTCCTCGTCAGGCGATGAGCCGCAGCTTGTTGCAACCAGCAACGCGGTGACGAGAAGAGCGGCAAGTCGCGGCAAGCGGGCGAGACGCGGCGCTTCGTGACTGGTTGGTCTCGCCTGGTCGACGAGGCGTGATGTCGGACGCATGATGGTCTTCCTCAAGAAGTCGTGGACTTCTCCTCAAGGTAGGAAAGACCGCGTGCCGCAAGCGGTCGTGCTAGCACGACTTTCTCCGAGCAGGCGCAGGGGGTCGGTCAGCCCTGGCTCAGTTGGACCACAGCCCCGGCAGGGGCGACGACGATCTGATCGCCGACCCGAATCTCCAGCTCGACGGTGACCGACCCGTCGGCCGCAACCTCCGTCACCGTGCCGGAACACACCACGGTGGCGCCGGACAGGACCGGTGCTCGATTGCGGAAGTGAAGCCTGGTCAGCACGGCATCCGGCGGCGCCCAGGCAGTCACCTGTTGGGCAAGGAGGGCACCAAGCATCTGACCGTCGACGACCGGCCGATCGAACCCGGCCGCCGCGGCGAACTCGGCGTCGTGGTGCAGCCGATGCCAGTCCCAGGTCGCTGCGCCGTAGGCCATCAGGTCAACCGAGCCGAGGGTGCGGACCAGGTCGGGCAGACGGTCCCCGACCGACGGTTCGGATCGCCGGTCGTTGGTGGCGCCGGGGCTCATGGCATTGCCGCGGCGGTGGTGGCCCGGTGGATCAGGGTCTCGACGTTGGTGGCCAGCGCGGTCCCGTCGTCGCGGAGGTAGGTGGCCGTGGTGGTGACGATGGCCATCGGCGTCCCGCCGGCATCGGTGCGCTCGGTGATGGCGTCCAGGCGCCAGACCGTGGTGATCAGATCCCCGGCCTGGACCGGTTTGTGGAAGGTGTAGTCGTTGCCGCCGCGGATCATCATCGTCGGCCGGGAGAACGGCAGCTCCCACGTGTGGCCCAGGTAGCCGTCGTCGTCGGGTACTCGGTTACCGGTGAGCTGGGTGGTGTCGCAGAGCAGTGTGGGCGGGGCCTCGTCGGACCAGCGATCGGGATCGGCGCCGATGGCCAACACGTAGTGGCGGATCGAGGCGGCGCTCAGCGGTTCAGGGGCCTGGTACGTGACCTCCGAACCGATCAGATCGAGCACCTCGTCGGTGATCAACCGGTTCATGGAACCGTGGCGACCGCTTCGACCTCGAGCTGCCAGGTACGTCCCAGCAACCCGGCCACCACAACCCCGGTTGACACGGGGAACGGCCGACCGAGCAGTTCCCGACGGACGTCCGCCACCTCCCGGTAGCGCTCGAGTCCGGGCGGGGTCACGTACTCCACGGTCTTCACCAAGCGGTCGATGGAGGAGCCGGCCAGCTCGCAGACCGTGGCGATCTCGCCGTAGATGAACTCGGCCTGGCCCCGGATGTCGTCCGGGGCCACCGTGTCGTTGGATGCCGGGTCCCAGGCCGTTGTGCCGGAGATGTGGATCAGCCCGTCGGCCACCACCGCGGGGCTGAAGGTCAGCGAGGCATAGGCGTCGGTTGCGTAGGGCACAACGGTCTTGGGGGACGTCGAGGCCCACACGTCGAGGGCCACCAACGCATCGGGGTGGGGGAGGCCGGAAACCAGGATCCCGGTTGAGGCCGGGAACGTCGGACCGAGCAGCTCCCGGCGGGCTGCGGCCGTGTCCCGATACTGCCGACGGGTGGCCGGGGTGGTCTGCTGCACCACCCGGACGATGTTCTCCAGGCCCAGTCCGTGATCGGCAAGCCTGCGGCCTGCTTCCTCCAAGACCCAGGCGCACTGGGCGACGAAGTCCCCCGGGGCCACCGCCCTGCCGTCATCGTCGATCGGCAGGACCTGGGGCAGCTTCACCAGTCCAGCCGGTCCGCCGGCGACTACCTCGATCTCCAGGTCGGCGTCCGGTCTGACCAGGGAGTCGACCACCACAACCGACGGCGCGAGGTCGGTCAGCCTGGCCCCGGCCCGACCCTGCTCGTCGGCCAGGCCGTCGACCGTGACGTACTCGACCAGCTCGGTGATGTCCTCCGGGCTCCGGCCCGCGGCCTCCAGCACGGCAGTGGTCTTGGCCCAACACACCCGGGCCTGCTCGCCTACCGAGCCGCCGCTGGTGATCGGCCCGCCGTCCGGGTTCCGGCGCGATGCGGTCTGACCGGACACCCACGTCGTGTCCTGAGCAGCAAGTCCGAGAGAGAAGGTGTACCGGCTCGGATCGAGCCAGGGAAAGTGGGCTGGTTGTATCTCACGCATGGTCGGACCCCATCCGCCGCACAGTACTGCAGCAGACCGCCACGCTTCAGCTCGATCGACCGACGGTGCGTGTGAGGTAGCCGGGCCCTCGCGTTGTGAGGCGTTTCCTCGCGCCTGTTCGGACAAAGGACAAACCAACGTCGATCTGAGGAGATCATCATGTGCACCTCTCACCCCACGCTCACACTGGACCCGGACAACACCAACCGGGCCGACGGACTGGACGACCGCATCGTCGAGGCAACCATCGGAACCCTCGAACTGTTCGCCGTTCACCTCGGCAACCGGCTGGGGCTCTACGAGATCCTCAACCGGCAGGGTCCATTGACGTTTGACGAGCTGGCGGCGAACGGACGGATCGACGCCCGCTATGCCCAGGAATGGCTGGAGCAGCAGGCGGTCGCCGGTTACCTGAGCGTCGACGATCCCGCCGCCGAAGCTCAAATCAGGCGTTACTCGCTCCCCGAGGAGCATCGCGGCGTGCTGGCCGATCCGGCCGACGGTGCCCACGTTGCGCCCCTGGCCCGGATGCTGGTCGGCATCGCCAACGTGCTCGACGAAGTGGAAGCCGCCTACCGGACCGGGGACGGTGTGGCCTATGAGCGATATGGGGCCCACTTCCGGAACGGTCAGGGCGGCGTCAATCGTCCCGCTTTCGAGAACGATCTGGTCGACGCCTGGCTTCCCGCCGTTCCCGGTGTTGAGGCGGCGCTGGCCAACGGCGGTCGGCTGGCCGACGTCGGATGCGGTCAGGGTTGGTCAACCGTCGCCATCGCAAAACGTTGGCCCACCGCGGATGTGGTCGGCGTGGACATGGACGCGGCGTCGATCGCCGACGCTCGCACCGTCAATGAGAAGAACAACGGCGCGGCTCGTTTCGCAACCCTCGACGGCGGTTCCCTTGACGAGCTCGGGTCGTTCGATGTGGTGACGTTGCTCGAAGCTCTGCACGACATGGCTCACCCGGTGGACGCCCTCCGGTCGATCCGGGGTGCGCTGCAGCCCGGCGGTGTGCTGGTGGTGGCAGATGAACTCGTCGCCGACGACTTCATGGCTCCCGGCGATGAACTGGAACGCATGATGTACGGCTGGAGTGTCAGCCACTGCCTGCCGGCGGCTCGTGCGGAGCAGGACTCGGCCGCCCTGGGCACGGTGCTGCGGGCCGACACCGTTCGAGCGCTTGCTGCGGAGGCGGGCTTCGGATCCGTTGACGTTGTCGATGTTGACGGTGGTTTCTTCCGGATCTACGCACTTCGCCCGTAGCAGGTGGGCAACACCGCATGACGGGCAGGCCCGTCATGCGCGACCATCTTTTGATGGAACCCCGGACCTCGTTCGTCGGTCGAGACCGTGAGCTCGCCGTCGTCGAACGTCAGGTCCGGGCCACCAGGCTTGTCACACTCACGGGCGCAGGCGGGATCGGCAAGACCCGCCTCGCCCTTCGAGTGTCGGAGATCCTCCGGGAGGATGCGATCGACGGGGTGGTCGTCGTCGAGCTGGCCCGGCTGCCCCCCGACGCAGCGGTGGAGGTCGTCGAAGAACGGGTGGTCGCCGCGCTCGGGTCGTCAACGGTGGAAGCCGTTCGAGAGTGGGCCCGGCACGCCACCGCACTCATCGTGTTCGACAACTGCGAGCACGTCGTCGAAGCGGCGGCCGCGGTTGTCGAGTCGCTGGTGGCCGACGCACCGGAGCTTCGTGTCCTGGCCACCAGCCGGGTGCCGTTCGGGCTGCCGGACGAGTACGTGCTGGTCCTCGAACCGCTCCATCAGCCTGCTGCGGTTCAGCTGCTCCGGGAGCGGGCCACTGCGGCCGGGGCCACCATGCCACCGGGGGCCGATGCCGATCTGGAGCGGCTGGCAAACCGACTGGACGGATTGCCGCTGGCCTTGGAGCTGGCGGCGACCCGTCTCCGTTCTCTCAGCCCCGCCGAGGTGGAGCAGGGCATCGCCAACAGTGCCCGCCTCCTGCAGCAGGAGCGGACCACGTTCGGCCGCCACCGCAGCATGGACGAGGCCGTTCTGTGGTCCTATGAACTGCTGGACCCGGAGCTGCAGCGGTTCTTTCGGGGGCTCGCCGTATTCCCGTCGCGTTTCGGTCTCGACGACGTTGTCGAGACACTGGGCGACGGTGAACGATCCCGCACCGAGGTTGCCGATCTGCTCGACCGGTTGGTCGCCCGCTCGCTCGTGTCCGTCGTGTCAGTGGGGCACCGTCGATATCGGTTGTTGGAACCGGTACGCCAGCCGGCGCTGGAGTGGCTGGAGGCATCCGGTGAAGCCGACGAGGTGGAACAGCGGTGGATCAGCCGACTGGTCACCGTCGCCAACGACATCATCATCCGAGGCCTGACCGGGGCGTGGACCGACGAGGTCATGGACATGGTGTTCGATGTCTCGGCCGATCTTCGGGCCGCAGTGCGGCGGTGCATGGAGATCGACGACGGCCCGGACCGGGCGTTCACGCTGTACATCCCGTCCTGGGCGGTGGTCCACCACCGGGAGGTCATGCCGGTTGCCCAGGTGGGTGACGAACTCCTGCAGCGGTGGCCGGAACCCGGCGCGCAATGGTGGCCCGAGGTCGCTGCGATCGCGGCGACCGCCCAGCTGGGCACCGGCGACCTCGACCGGGTCGACACGCTGGTCGACGCGGTGCTGGCCGCCCAGACCGAGCCTTCGGTGGCAACGGTGGTGGCGCTTCGAGCCAAGGCGTTGGCCCTCGCGGTCGGCGGGTCCTTTGACGAGGGCTACGAGACGGCAACCGAGGCAAGTCGCTTAGCCGGTGAGCTCGGGTTGGACGCCTTTCGGGTCGAGCTCGACTCGCACCGCGGCGGCATCCTGACCCAGCAGGGTCTGCGGTCCGACGCCGAGCGCGTCCTGCTCCAGGCGTTGGAGGAGAGTCGGGCCGGCGGTTCGATCCTGGTGGAGTTGGCGACGCTGCACCTGCTTGCCGATCACCACGTCGATGAAAACGCCGAACGCTGTCGGGCATACCTTGTCGCCATCGATGAGCGCCTCCCGCCGGACTCGACCGTCGACACCTCGTGGGCCCGGCGGTTCACCGCCGCCCAGTTGGCCATACACGAAGGCGACGCCACCGCGGCCGCCCGGCATCTCGAGGATGGGCTCCGGCTTGCCCTCGTCGCGGGGGATCAGCGGGATGTGTGGCGGGCGATTCGAATCGTCGGGCTGGCTGCTGCCCTGGTCGGCGACCGTCTCGAACCCGCGGCCCGGCTCCTCGCAGCGGCCGATGCCGAACCCAGCACGCCGACTCCCGGAGAGGTCGGTCGTGAACGCTACGAACAGGCCATGGCGCTCGTCGGTCCGCTCGCCGCCGAACCGGCGGCCGATCCGCTTGCGCTGGCCTATGACCTCATCGGGATC
This sequence comes from Actinomycetota bacterium, assembly GCA_039029335.1. Lineage (GTDB taxonomy): Bacteria > Actinomycetota > Acidimicrobiia > Acidimicrobiales > SZUA-35 > JAHELU01. Next base: position 9,047 of record JBCCGJ010000212.1, read on the forward strand.
ATGAAGTCCAAGCCTGTCGGTCAGGCGACGCCCGATGACGTGACCGCCGTCGCCGCCCGGCCCCGGCTCCAACTGAACGACCGGGGGGCAACGGTGGCGTGGGGCGGCACCACCGTTGAGCTTCGGGCCATGAAGGGGCTGCGGGATCTGGCCCGGTTGATCGAGGTTCCCGGCCGGGAGATCCACGTGCTGGAGCTGATGGGGGCGAGCGTTGCGGAGTCCGATCTCGGTCCTGTGCTCGACGGCCAAGCCCGCCGACAGTACGAGGACCGGCTTCGGGAACTCCAGGCCGAGATCCATGAGGCGGAGGACGCAAATGACCTCGGGCGGCTGGAATCCACCCAGGACGAGTTTGATGCCGTGGTTGCGGCCCTCGGCGAAGGACTGGGACTCGGCGGAAAGGACCGGAGGCCCGGGGCGACGGCCGAGAAGGCCCGCCAGGCGGTTTCGTGGCGACTTCGAGCGGCCATCAAACGCATGGAGTCCGTCCTTCCCGACTGCGGACGTCACCTCCGGCACTCGATCCAGACCGGCGCGTTCTGCCGATACGAACCGGAAACCGACCCCGGCTGGGTCGTCGAAGAGATATAGCCGCTAGCACTGGCCCTGGAGCGAAACCGTTGGTGGTGTGCGGACCGGTTGCCGGGGTGCGGCGGGACGGATTCGGCTGATCGCCGATCGCAGTCTCGTCGCGTTGGCCCGGGCGAGTGACGGCCGACGGTGATAGGTCGATCGCGGTCGGATGTTGCCAATGGTGTCCGGTTGATCCCGAACCAAGGCGACCTGATAGCCGGGACCCATCGCCTCCCGGTAGACGGCTGGAGAGAAGTGATCGGGGCGTGTCCAGTTACTCATACCTCCACTCTGAGGGCTCGCCTGGTCATGCACCAGCGACATGTTGAACTGTCTTTTATTCCAACACGTCATGACGATGTGGCCTACGGTTGACGTATGCAGTTGGACATCGAATCGCTCCGCGTCCTCCTCGCCGTGCTCGATCACGGCGGCATGACCCGCGCCGCTGAACGCCTCCACATGAGCCAGTCGGCGGTGAGCCGCAAGGTGCAGCGGCTGGAAGATCGCGTCGGTCGGCCGCTCCTCATCCGGGACGGACACACCTTTCGCCCGACCCGCGACGGCCGCGCCCTCCTCGACGACGCACGGGCGATGGTGGAACTGCACGACCGGGCGGCGGCTCGGCTTCAGCGCTCGGACCTGTCCGGAGAGGTCAGGCTGGCGTCCAACGGGGAAATCGACAGCACCCAGATCGCCGCGATCCTGGGAGCGTTTCGGCGGCGCCATCCCGGGGCCAACGTGGACTTCACGGTGAACCACAGCGGTGACTTCGATGAGTGGCTGGAGAACGGGAAGGTTGACGTTGCGCTGCTCCAGACCACGGA
>JBCCGJ010000213.1:0-10390 GCA_039029335.1 Actinomycetota bacterium
CGAAGTCGTAGCCTCGAAGTCGTAGAAGGAAACACAGCCCGTCGGTCGCAGGTGAGGGGGGAGGAGGAACAGGCGACCGAGCGGGCTGTGATGTGGGGGGTGTATGAGTGCGCCCACCGCCTCGCGGCGGGCTGATAGGGACATACCCTCCGCACGGTGGGGTGAAACATTCTGGTGCGAAAAATTTGAGCTTTGGTCGGAGCGATCCAGAAGCCGGATCTGCGTCGTCGCCAGTCAGGTTTGGCCGGCATCAGTTGCGGGTATGCATCAAGCACTGACGTCTGCGTCCGGCGTCCCTTCCTACTGGTTCGAGGTTTCCTCCGTTGCTCTACGATCAAACAATCGAGAACACGTTCGAACTTCAGTTTGCGCCGTCTCCGGCTGCGGCATCCGACGCCCGTCAGGCGGCCAGGACCTTCCTGGACGGCGCCTCTATATCCCAAGCAGTTGCCGCCGACCTCGAGCTAGCCGCCTCCGAGTTGCTCTCCAATGCGGTAGAGCAGGAGCCGAAGGAACCGATCCGGTTAACCATCTCGGTCACTCCCGAAGGTGTGCAACTGTCGGTGGCGAACCAAACCACGAGGGAACAGCCGGTTGAACAGTGGCGGCAAGACCGCTCCGACGCGTCAATGACGTCCGGACCTCGAGAACGGGGTTGGGGCTTGGAGATAGTACAGGCGCTGAGTGACCATGTGTCCTACGACGTACTGGATGGTTGGACACATGCCTCCTGTTATCGACGGCACGACAGACCTGGGAACTGACAGAGGCAAGCCCGATGACCACACCAGCAGACTTCCGAGCCTTACCGCTTGCTCAGGCCGATCCTCACCCAAGTGAGCTCCCCGAATTGATTGTGGAGCCGGTAAGGCGCCCGGTGATGACCCAGCGCTGGGCGGACGTCGTCTTTCTGCATTGGCCATTTGAACCGGCAGCTGTGCAGCGGTTGTTGCCTCCGGGCGTCCACGTTGACACCTTCAACGGCGCAGCATGGGTGGCGCTGGTCCCGTTCCGTATGGAACGACTGGCGGTGGCGGGCCTCCCGCCGTTTCCGCTAATCGGTACGTTTCCGGAGGTCAACGTTCGAACATACGTCCATGCCAGAGGCCGCCGGGGGGTCTGGTTCTTCTCGCTTGACGTCAACCGTCTACTTCCGACGGCCGTCGCAAGGTTGGCCTACCAGCTTCCCTACTGTTTCGGCGCAGCCGATCACCGCCGAACGGCGGACACGATCACCACCGCTGTGGAGCGGCGCTGGCCTCGGAGTAATCGGTCGGCGGCTGCCGAGATCGAAGTCAAGCCCGGTAGCGAAGTCCGACGCAACCACCCCTCACACGGCCTTTATGAATTCCTGACCTCGAGATGGGGTCTCATCTCGGCTTCCCCTCGAGGTAGGTTGCGCTACGCCGCCGTCGATCATGAGCCATGGGATCTCCGCCACGCCGAGATCATACGTCTCAACGACGGATTGGTTACATCGGCCGGTCTCCCTGCGCCTGCAGACCCTCCCGTGGTGCTGTGGTCACCCGGGGTCGACGTGCGGGTGGGATTCCCGACGCGGCTTCCGATCGATCCTCTCCAGTAAGGCCCTCTGGAACGTCGACACGTTGAATAAGGAGCACAGACTGAACCGATGAACGTCTACTCAGGACGTTTCGAGACGCCCTTTGAGTCGGAGTAGGTTCCGCTTCCAGATGAATTTCAGGACCGGGCGTGCGACGAATGCGCCGAACGGGCCGCCCATCCACCAAGGAAAGGAGAGGTCCTCTTCCCAGCGGAACTCCGTACGGTCTGGGGCGATCGCGGTGAGCGTGAATTCTCCGATGCCTTCGACCAGCCCGACATGTTGGACACCCATTCGCTGCTCGTTGACCCAGGAGGTGATCTCCATGACATCAGTGAGCCCGAGTGGTCCCACCTTGGTGTCGCACTCGAACCGGGTTCCCACCCCTTCGGTCTGGTCCGTGAGAAATCGAATCTCGACGGCATCTTGCATCCAGGTCACGTGGGAGGCGATGTCCCGAACGTCGGCCCAGACCTCAGCGGGGGTTTTCTCGATAGTGATGCTCACGACCACAGCTCGGTCACTGGTATCCAGAACCGAAGTTGCTCCGTGCTCTTCGAGAGAGATGTTCGACTCTGTTGCCATTGCTCCTCCTTGGCCACCGGTGGGTACAGGAGCGGTCATACCCAACGATGCCTCGTTCGAATCATCGAGTTCATTCGAACCCACCGCTCGGGCGTACAACCGCATCGGCGGACTGTTGCCGCCGGGATCATGAGTCAGCGCTTCCCGTACCATCGAAGCTGCCCGTCAGGACGCAGAAGCCGGCTGCCGACCGACCACTGCGCCCCCTTGATCGAGGGCATCAACATCGGCACACCCGACGATCTGATCCCGTCGCCGGTGCATTGCCCGACGCCACACCTCCGTTGCGGTGGTCTCGGTATCGCGACCGTCAGCGGCGATCATCTTCGAGATCATGCTCGGCCGACCAAAGGTCCAAAAAAGACCGGCTTCGAGCAACCAGGGCCGCTCATGCGGGTCCACCCGAAAATCAAAGAGCGAGTAGTCACGACAGCCAAGCGCAAGATGAGCGGCTCTCGCTTGCTCGGCGAGTGCGTTCCTCAATGCTGGTGTCACCTCGGCGGGGCAAATCGTCGGCACCTGATCACCCCTGGACTGGGCCACCGGGCTTCCATGCTCGTCAAGAGCGAGTTTGTGGTCCAGCTCTCGGATCGGATGGTCGGGCGTTACGCCGTATTCGATGATGGCCGGCACGTAGAGTTCGTCCCCGGTGTCGACGACGGCCACGCGAAGCTCGCGACCGGGAATGTACTCCTCGATCAGCACTCCGGCCTCGAATGTACCGGCGCCCTCAACCGCCGCTTCCAGACCATCTGCGTCATCGACCAGCGTCAGGCCGCGGGAGTTGTCCTCGCGGTTTGGTTTGACGATGACCGGGTAGTCGATCGCAGTCGACCGGTCGGCTGTGAAGGTCTTTGGCACCGGAACGCCGGCTTCGGCGAGCACTTGCTTGGTCCACATTTTGTCGGTGGCGACCGCCGTTACCTCGGCCCGGGACCCGACGACCGGGACACGAAGGACATCTTCGAACAGCGATCGGTACGACGTCATTCCGATCGGGTCGAACATGTACGGCACAACAAGGTCCGCTGCGGTGAGCTGGTCCACAAGCCGGCCCAGCTGCGTGGGAGGCGATAGAACATCGAGCGAGGGCCCGTATTGCCAGTGGCCGTTCGGCAAAACCACAGCGAAACGGTGCTGCATTGATACCGGCAGCAGGGCCTCTCGGGCGTAGACCAGAGACAGGTCGTGGTAGAAAGCCGACGTGGCCGAGCCCACGAGGTGCAGCACGGTCGGTGATTCGATGACGGTTTGACCAGACTGCGTGGACGGCATGATGGCTCCCATTCCGACCTCCGATGGCGATGGCCTGCCCATCGCCAATGCCGGCGGACTGTCGCGCCATACCCGTAAAAAGACGGCACCAAACACCAAACAATCAGGAGTTGAGCAGTGATGGTTTAATCCCTGGTGCGACGGGTAAGACAACCGCATGACGCTATCTGCTGTTGTATTCGGATCGTTGGGCACACTGACCGAGACCTCGGAGCTCCACCGCCAGGCCTTCAATGAGGTTTTTGCCGAAGAGGGCTTGGACTGGACCTGGGACGAGCCCACCTACCGCCGACTGCTTGACCACGTAGGCGGATCCAACCGTGTCGAGGTTTACGCCGCCAGCCGGCCCGAGCAGGAGCCGATCACGCACGATCGCGCCGCCGAGCTTCACCGGAAAAAGACTGAGCGCTATGCCACCCTGGTTCGTTCCAGCGGCGTCCAACTCCGACCGGGCGTGAAGCGCCTGATATCGGAGGTGAGGTTGGCGGGATTACAGATCGGCTTTGCCACCGGAACGTCTCTGGACAACATCGAGGCCAGCTTCGCAGGCAGCGGTAATCGCATCGGTCTCACCGACTTCGATGCGTACACCATCCGCGAGACGATCGAGCGTCCCAAACCCGCTCCGGATGCGCATCTTCGATGTATGGAGCTGCTCAACGTTGAAGCGGCTCAGGTCCTGGCTATAGAGGACTCAGCCGACGGGGTCGCTTCTGCGAGCTCAGCCGGCGCGGCCGTCGTGGCCACCCCTGGGCAGTATGTGAGCGGGCAGAGTTTTGCCGGTGCCGATCTGGTCTTGGCCAGTCTTGGCGACCCCGAGCATCCGACCGAAAGACTGGACGCAGGAGCCGGGCCGGTCGGCGGCGTTGCGACGCTCGGATGGCTGGCCACAACACTGGGGTTGGTGTGACGTTCCACCCGTCGTCGGTTCCACCGGCCGATCCGATCGATCTGCGAACGCTCAGCGCCGCCAACGTTGCGGCGATTCGCCGACAGACTGCTGAGGCTGGCCACCACGTGTTCCGAAATCAACCGTTGGGGCCAGAGGAGTTGGAACGGTTTGTCGGTCAACTTGGTCCACTGGTCTTCACGCCGGGCGAACAACCATTGGACGGTCAACGTTTCGTATTTGAGGTGACCAACCGAGAACGGGTCACGCCGCCGCGAAGTGTCTACCACTCGGACACCTCATACGTGGCCAAGCCACCTGCGTTTACGGTTCTGGCCGCTTCCGAGGTCCCCGATCGAGGCGGGGAAACCCTGATCATCGACCAGTACAAGACTGCGCAGCGTCTTCCGTTGCGGCTGGCCGACGAAGTGGCGAACCTCGAACTCCTCCACATCCCAACGAGGGTCGACCAGCCCGACCAGGCCGGTGAGGGCCACTGGCACCCGTTGCTACGTCTACATCCGCTGACCGGCAAGCCCGCCCTCTACCTGAGTGCCCGAGAGCGGCTTGCAGGAGCCCGCCGCAACGGCCGGGCGCTTCCCGGGCCGGAGGCGCGCCGGCTCATCGACCACATTCACGATCATGCCACCAGTTCTGTCGCCCCATACCGGCATCGTTGGCGTGCCGCTGATGTCCTTCTGATCGACAATCGCTGCACACTCCACGCCGCCGACCACTCGGCCGTTGAGGGGGTACGGACCCTGCACCGGGTCATGTGCCGAGAAGGTCACTGATCGCAACGAATGGGCCTTGGCCTCTTCGGCCGCCAGTCTAAAGGTGGCGGATCTTCGCGCCCTTTCCCGATGTTTGCACCGTCTGTCGGATGCGCTTCGATCGAGTTTGGTCGGTTTTCGCCAACCCGATCCAACGGAGCACGTTCCGTTGATAGGACGGCGCTGCGCTGGCGAAGAACTCTGCCGCCTTGGTGCCTTCCCCGAGCGCAGTCGAAAGGTCATCAGGCCATTCCAGCGCGTCGACATCGGCGTTGGCGTCCCATAGACCTGCGGCCTTTGCACGCTCTATAGCGGCCAGGCCGGCGTCGCTGACCCGTCCGTCGGCTTGGAGGCGGGCGATTCGATCCCGGTAGGACTTCGCCCACCGGTCGTGACGACGTGGCCCGACCAACTGCATGGTCCGCTGATCGTCGAGCTTGCGGCGTGCACCATCGATCCACCCGAAACAGAGAAGTTCGTCGAGCACGTCTCCACGAGCGACGTAGCCCGGGCCGGCCGACTTCTTGTAGGTGACCAACCAGATACTGTCGTCACTCTCGTGATTGGCCTGAAGCCACGCCCGCAGCTCGCCGACCGAGGTGACTTCCACTCGCTCCAGGTCATCCAGCGCCGGCCGACCGCTGCCGTTGCTCACTTCGGCGCCCGACGGTTGCGGTGGAGGGTCGGCTCGGGTGGCATCGGTAGAGCCAGCTGGATTCGGATCGGGCCCGTCGCCGTTGACGGCTCGATCTTGCGTCCCCGCTGAGTGATCACCACCGAACCGCTTGCGACCAGGCGTCTGGCAGCGGAACGCGCCTGTGGCATGAGCTGGCGCCACTGTTCGGTGTCCACGCGACGAGCAGCCTCCGAGGGGCAGATGGATGCGTTTTGCGGACGGGATTGGAGCAACTCGAGGATGGCCCGTTCAAGGTCACGGTCAACGCCGCCGGGTCGTTCCCGCCGGCAGCGTTCGCTGCAGTAGCGGACCGAGTTCCAAGTCTTCGCCCACTTGCGGCGCCAGGTGATCGCCCTTCCGCACGTCATACAAACCTTGGACGCGGTTTCCGACGTGATCCCCTTCGGTTTCCCGTCGCCGGTACGGTGCCGGTGTTGGCTCCTGGCCATCACTCCTGTCGCTGCTGGGGAGCAGGACCGGGTTGGGCATGCTGGGGAGTGCGAGCGGGATGCGGGGACAGTTGCTCGGGGTAGACCGACGAAAACAGCGGGCGGATGGCGTCTTCGGTGTCGGTCAGTTCGGCGTTCTCGGCCACCCAACGCTGCTGCATCAGCAGGTAACCAGTCCAGAGAGCCGCCAACGTCGTCATGGCAAAAACCGTACACCCGGCTATCAGAATAAAGAGCGTGCTGCTCATGGCCGGCCACCTCCCTCCAGCCGTTCGCGCTCGCCGGTCAGGATCAGGGTCCCGAGCGAGTGAATTGCAGGCACCCAGATGCCGACGAAGAGGCCTTCATCTCGAGAGCCCGTGAACCACAGGGTCACCGAGAGCACTAGGGAGGCGAACGCTGCAAGCATGAACAGCGCCTTGATTCGGTGAAACGCACCAATGGTTTGAAGGCCACCTTCGGCTGGTTGATCGGTCGAGAGCATGATTGACGTCCTTCTCTGAGGCGATGCACGAAATTTGGCGGGTGCCAGTTGAGCCGTGGGGCCCGCCTGGTGCCTACCCGGGTGGTCGCTGCGCGAAACACGATCGACCACAATCCGAGCCAGAGTGTTTCATCGAAATCCCCTGCGGGTAACAAACGAGTTCAGGGGGTCCGGAAAGCCCGTGACCGCCAAGGAGGATTCGTCATGAACGCCATTGGCAAAATCGCTCAGGTTGCCGCTGCGACCTGGATATACAACGTCTGGTTCAACCGGTTCGACAAAGACACCGGTTATCGCGGCGGGGAAGCCACCAACATGCGGGAAGAGTTCCAAGAGTACGGGTTGTCCGAGAAGACGATGTACGCGGTTGGAACCACGAAGGTCGCCCTGGCCACGTTGATGCTGGTCGGCCTCTTTGTTCCAAAACTGACCCGTCCGGCCTCCACCGGCCTGGCCGCACTGATGCTCGGTGCCGTCGGCATGCATGCCAAGGTAAACGATCCGGTGAAGCGGGCAGTCCCAGCACTGTCAGTCCTCACCGGTGCTACTGTCGCAGCCGTCGCCGGAGGCTCGCGGGCCAACGCCCGGTAGCGGGCGGCGTATCCTGGCGGGCTCTATAACAAGTGGATCGCGACCAGCACGGCATTAATCGTTGCGAGAGCCGCCGCCGGAACCATCAGCCGGACAGTATCTCGTAGTCGAAATCGGACGAGGAGTCCGAGCAGCATCATGAGGGTCAACCCTCCGGCTGCGAGGCCCCCGACCGTGTGGTACTGCAACCCAGCCAGCACACCGACGGCGCCGACGACCTGCATCCACCCGACGAAGACCCTGGTTTGCGGCAGTCGGTAACGCTCGAATTCTTCTCTCAGCGGGAGGGTGAACAACGTTTCATAGCCGTAGAACATGAACATTCCGGCCGACGCCAAAGTAAGGATCAGCTTGATCATGTCGCAGCGCTTGTGATTCGTCGTGGTTCACTCACGGCCGTCATCCGGTGCCGGCAGTCCTCGGGCGGCGGACTGCAGGTGACTGAGCGAGGCGCCAGGTTGACCAACCAAGACGGGAACCCCCACCTGCTCGGAGATATTCGCCTCAGCCTGCCTGGCTCGGTCGACGGCTCCGGGGCCTACTGCCGACAGCACTACAAGGTCGGTCTTATGACCTTCGATGAACGTGACCAGTTCATCGACCGGGACGTCGGCGCCAAGGTGTTGCACGGTCCACCTGTCCTCCCGAAGTGCAACCGTTGCCATGAGCGTCGGCAGCGAGTGACGGTCGCCAGCTACTCCGGCGACAAGGGCCACACCGCGTCGCCTGCCACGAGGATTTGGCGAAAGCCGGCCCAGAACCCGCTCCACGATTGCGCTCGCCCGATGCTCGACGAAGATGGTGGCGGCGCCCTGCCGCCAGGCCTGGCCTATCTCGGCCAGAGGAGGGGCCAGTACCTCTTCGATAAGCCGAGTAACCGAGGTGCCGTTCGAAGTTAACGTGTCCGCGATCTGCATGACCTTCGTCTCGTCACCGGCAAAAAGCGCCTCGATCATCGCCCTCCGTTGGCGGCCAAGACGAACGTTGGAGGGACTTGGCGGACCTTCTGGCTTGGACCGTTGCTCTTCGAACGCCAAGAGGTCATCTGAGGCGACCCTGTATCGACCGCCCACCTTTGTCGCTCGAAGCTTTCCGGCCCGTACCCAGCGATAGGCGGTCTGGTAGTGGACGCCGAGATGGGCAGCGGCATCGTCGAGGCTGAGGTTCGATTCCTTGGCCACGTCTTGACCGTAGCATCTGACACACTAAATCTTGCCTAACTATGTTTAAAAACGCCTAATGGGGATAAAAGAAGGATGTGGCTGTCAACGGTGGTAGCCACGACGAAAGGAATGAAGATGCTTGAACTTGCCGAAGGCCAGTACAACCTGGTCTACAACTCGTTCAGTTTCGTGATCGCCGCCATGGGTGCGGCGACGGTGTTCTTCCTACTGATCCGCAACCGGGTTGCCCCCCAACACCGGACAGCGGTGACGCTGACGACACTCGTGACCGGTATCGCGCTCTATCACTACGTGCGAATCTTCGGGTCATGGGAGTCCGCGTTCAGCTTCAGCGATGGCACCTACACCCAGGACGGCGCACCCTTTAACGAGGGTTACCGCTACGTCGACTGGCTCCTGACGGTCCCGCTTCTGCTCGCCGAGCTGGTCGTGGTTCTCAAGCTGGCTGCAGGCACCACCAGAAGCCTGCTGATCCGACTGACGATTGCATCTGTAGCCATGATCGGGCTTGGCTACCCGGGCGAGATCGCCGATCCGGACAGCACCGCGCGCTGGATCTGGTGGATCGCCGGGATGATCCCCTTCATCTACATCCTGTACGTGCTCTTCGGTGAGCTCGGTCGTTCTCTGGATCGCCAGAGCGCCACCGTCAAGCGCCTGATTGACTACATGCGCTACGTGCTGGTCGTCACGTGGAGCGTCTATCCTCTGGCCTACCTTGCTCCGCAGTTCATCGACAATGCGGCAACAGCCGAAGTCCTTCGCCAGGTCGGCTACTCCGTTGCCGACGTCCTGGCTAAGCCACTGTTCGGACTACTTGTCGTGGCCATAGCGCTCTCGAAGTCGAAGGACGACGGCTACATCGACGCCATCGACAACGCTCACACCGCCGAAGAGCCAGTGTTGTCGGGCCAGACTGCCTGAGTTCTTCCCACAACATAAACGGCGAAAGAAGGTGCCCCGACCTGGTCGGGGCACTGTCGCGCCGGTAGTACCTACCGCAGCCAGTTGTTCGGGATGTCTCGCTCGCACCAGCTGCCGAACCGCTTCCAGAATAGGTTCATACCTCTGATCCACAGCTTTTCGGCGCTGCCCCGAACGTAGGTGTCCAACTGCAGCCTCAAGGTGGTGGAATCGGCCGACGGCCCATCATCGACCCAGAACTGCAGGCGGGTGGGACGAAAGAGCGCGTGACTCACGGCGTAACTCCCATAGAAGTACTGCAGGTCCCGATATCGCTCTGGCTCGATGGTGCCGAGGACACCGGAGAACGACATGAACGGACCGACGTGCGAGTTGTAGACGCCTTCGGCGAAACCGGTTTCACCTTCGGCGTTTTGGAGAAACTCGACCCGAAACGGTCTGATCTGTCCATCGACAAATGTGGCCGGGTCGCACAACCACGACCAGACTGCGGTCCGGGGCCGACTGACTTGCCAGCGATGCTCGTACACGTTGGCGACGAACCCGGTCGGAGCCTGCAGAGGGAACGGCCGGATGGGCGTAATCGAACCTTCGGCCGGTACATCGGGTGTATCCATCCGTCCAGTGTCGCACGCGCTCGTTTCGGAACATAGCGGGCCACTCTTCTTGACGCTGGTGGATGCTGCGGATCGGCCGGTCGAGCATGGCTGGCCCACTCCCCGCATCGGTGGGTCCAGGCTTCGTGAGGTCGAAGATGGAGCCCGGTCGGCCGCCAATCGAGACCAACGAGCATGAGCTGGTTAACCGTGCACGGTCGCTCAGTGAACGCTGCTCCGCGGTACCAGAGGTAGAAGCACCAGAGGCGGATAAACCGCTGGTCGAACCCAAGCACCTCGACCTCGGCCCGTCGGTGATCGAAGCGGTCGCGCCACCGAGAAAGCGTCTCGGCGTAGCGGGCGGTGAGGTTCTCCCAGTCGAGCAGATCCAACCGTAGCC
>JBCCGJ010000214.1:0-10358 GCA_039029335.1 Actinomycetota bacterium
CGGCGAGCGAGCCACCGACGACCACCGCAAGCACGGTACGGGGCAACCGCTCCCGTACGGCGATCTGGGCGATGCCCTCCGGTTCGTTCAGCAGCGCGTTCTGGTTCGTCTTCATCTCGGTGGCACTGGTTGCCGCCGTGGTTTCATCCGTTGCGTTCGGTACCCGGGTCGTCGGTCTCAGCGACGTCCTGGCCGCACTGCTGAACGAACCGGAGGGCATCGCCCAGATCGCCGTACGGGAGCGGTTGCCCCGTACCGTGCTTGCGGTGGTCGTCGGTGGCTCGCTCGCCGTGGCCGGCGCCGTCTTCCAGGGAGTCACCCGAAATCCGTTGGCCGATCCTGGTCTGCTCGGCATCTCGTCAGGTGCCTCGCTGGCCGTCGTGATCGGCCTCACCTTCTTCGGCTTGCAGTCCCCGATCAGTACGATCTGGGCCGCCATCGGGGGAGCGGGGGCGGCTGCAGCGTTCGTCTGGGCGATCGGATCCTTGGGGCGGGGTGGTGCAACGCCTCTCAAGCTTGCCCTGGCCGGCGCGGCCACCTGGGCGGTCCTCGGTTCGCTCATCAGCGCCATCCTCCTACCGCGGATCGACATCATGGACCGTTTCCGCTTCTGGCAGATCGGTGGAGTCGGCCGGGCGGAGTGGGACAGGATCACAATCGTCCTGCCGTTTCTGGCCATCGGGGTGCTGCTCTGTCTGATCACGTCGCGGGGTCTGAACGCGCTGGCCCTCGGCGACGACACCGCGGCCGGCCTCGGTGAGAACGTGACCAGGACCCGGTTGCTGGCCGCTCTCGGTGCGGTGGTGCTCAGCGGCGCCGCAACCGCATCGGCCGGCCCCATCGCCTTTGTCGGCCTGGTGGTTCCCCACCTCAGCCGCCTGCTGGTCGGGGTCGACCATCGCAAACTGTTGCCGTTCAGCGCCCTGGCGGGCGCAACCCTGCTGGTCGTCTCCGACGTGGTCGGGCGGGTCATCGCCCGGCCGACCGAGGTGGACGTCGGCATCGTCACCGCGTTTATCGGTGCCCCGGTCTTCATCTGGGTCATCCGGCGGCAGAAAGTGAGAGAGCTGTGACGGTCGCTGCACTGCAGCAGGGCGCCGAGTTGGCCGGCACCGTCGAGGCGGTGACCAGTGGCCGCCGGTCGCGACGTCGTCGGCTGTACACCGTCTGCGGTGTGCTGACGCTGGTGACCTTCGCCCTCTTTGCCACCATGCTCATGTTCGGCAACACGTTCTACGGCCCGGGTGAGGTGATCTCGGTGATCCTCGGGCAGGAGGTCCAGGGCGCCTCCTTCACCGTCGGTGAACTCCGGTTGCCCCGGGCGGTCACCGCACTGGTGGTCGGCGCCTGTTTCGGCATGGCCGGCGTGAGCTTCCAGATTCTTCTCCGCAACTCGCTCGCCGCCCCGGACATCGTGGGCATCAGCGACGGCGCAGGAGCGGCTGCGGTGTTCGCCATTCTCATCCTCGACCTGACACCGAACCTCGTGGCCGTGTTCGCCGTGGTCGGCGGCCTCCTGACCGCAGCGGTCATCTACGTCCTGGCATACAAGGACGGCATGGTCGGAACCCGTTTGATCCTGATGGGTATTGCCATCTCGGCGATGCTGCAGTCCTTCATCTCCTACCTGATCGTCCGGGCGGCTCAGTGGGATCTACAGGTTGCGATGCGCTGGCTGACCGGCAGCCTGAACTCGTCGCGCTGGGATGCAACCGTTCCGGTGCTCCTGGCCTGTGCCGTGGTGATGCCGTTGCTGCTGCTCCAGGCCAGAAAGTTGGAGCTGATGCGGCACGGGGAGGACGCGGCCAGCGCGTTGGGGGTCAACGTGGAGCGGACCCGACTGCTCGTCATCATCCTGGCGGTCGCCCTGATCGCCTTCGCCACGTCGGCGTCCGGGCCGATCGCCTTTGTGGCCTTCCTCGCCGGGCCGATCGCCGCCCAAATGGTCGGGGGCAGTCAGCCGTTGATGATTCCGTCCGCGCTGGTCGGCATGGTGCTGGTACTGGCGTCCGATCTGGTCGGCCAGTATCTGTTCCAGACCCGGTTCCCGGTCGGTGTCATCACCGGCGTGATGGGTGCCCCGTACCTGGTTTATCTCTTGATTCGCCTCCACCGTGCCGGGAGTGCCCTATGAGTGCCGAAAAAGACGTTCCGACCAGCAGCGACGGGGGAACCACGATCAACCGCCGGTTGCGGGCGGACAACGTCACCCTCGGGTATGGCGACCGGATGGTCGTCGAGGCACTCGATCTGGACGTCCCGCCCGGAAAGATCACCGCAATCGTCGGCGCAAACGCCTGCGGCAAGTCCACCCTCCTCCGAGCCCTGTCGCGGTTGCTCACCCCCCATGCCGGGCGGGTCGTGCTGGACGGTGACGACCTGCACCGCCTCCCGACCAGGACGGTGGCCCGCAAGCTCGGCCTGCTGCCGCAGTCGCCGATCGCCCCGGAAGGGATCGTGGTCTCCGACCTGGTCAGCAGGGGTCGCCATCCCCATCAGAACTGGATGGGCCGGTGGACCTCGGAGGACGACCAGGCCATCGCAGAGGCGCTGGAGATGACCCGGACCGGGGATCTGGCCAACCGTTCCGTCGACGAGTTGTCCGGCGGTCAGCGGCAGCGGGTGTGGATCGCCATGTCGCTGGCCCAGCGGACCGATCTGCTGCTTCTCGACGAGCCGACCACATTCCTCGACGTGAGCCACCAGATCGACGTCTTGGACCTCCTGACCGATCTCAACCAGCAGCGGGGCACGACGATCATCATGGTCCTCCATGAGCTGAACATCGCGGCCCGTTACGCGGACTACGTCGTGGCGATGGCCGACGGCAACATCCACGCCGCAGGCGAGCCGAACGAAGTTGTGACCGAGGAGCTGGTCCAGTCGGTCTTCGGTATGGAGAGCCGGGTGGTGCCGGATCCGGTCGCCGGTTCGCCGATGGTTGTCCCCATCGGCCGGCATCACATCACGGCGGTCTGACGGCGCAGGCGAACGGAGCCGGCGCCATAACCGGTCCCGTCGGGAATCAGGCGGGCCGTTGGCTCTTCGGGCCCGGTCCCAGTGCCGATCAGCGCACCGAGCGGAAGAAGTCCCGCAGCAGCTGTTGATAGGACCGTTCGTAGTTTGTGTACGCCTCACGGAGCCGGTCCGCAGGCCAGTCGGCCGGCATCAGTTCCGCGGGGAGCTGCGGATCGTGGACGAAGTGGCGGAGGGTCGCCGCGGCCAGGTTGAACCCGGTGACCACCGCGTCGTCGGCCGGGTCCGCCGCATCCAACCGGTTGTTCGTGGCCAGCAGCGCGTCATGGAGAACGATTGCGGTGTCCGCCCAGTCGCCGAGTTCAAACAACTGCTCGACCAGCCCCCGACCCTGTGCGGTGTCGATCGGTGCCACGGTCAGGCGCTCGGTCTGCTCGGCCACCGACGATCGGGCCCGCGGCTGTCGGAGTGGATCGAGGTTTGCCGGCCTCATCCAGACCCCCTCCCGGAGCTCGCCGAGTCCCAGGGTGGTCAGCTCCCGTCTGAGGCGTCCCCGGTCCGCCGCCGACCGGCCGGTCGTGGTGATCACCACCTGCTCCCATGCGCCGTCCCAGCACTGCGGGGTCTGTCGGCTTCCGTCCTGTCGGGACTGCCTTTCCGGGAGGCTGGTCCCGAGGGTGTAGACACCATCCAGGTTTGTCAGCTCGCCTCGGTCGACCATTCGGCTGAGGGCAACCCTGGCGGTTCCGCCGGAGATCCCGAAGCGCTCGGCCATCGCCACCAGTAGGCGGCCAGGCAGCGACGGCGGATGGCTGCCGAGCAACGCCGAGGCGATCAGGCTTCGCGCCGAAAGCGGTCGGAGGAGTCCGTCGAGGTTCGGCAGTGTCATGGCGAGACGGGCGAGCTCATGAGTAGACGAGCGTAGTCAACGAAACGATGAGCTGCGGTCGGGCGTGCCAGATGGGACCGGAGAGGGAGACGTCGCCCCCGGAACGGGCAGCGCGGTCACCGGCAGGGCGATGCCCCGGGTTATTGGGAGGCGAGGGCCTTCCAGAGCGCCCGATAGGACGGCCAGGTCATATCCGGGGTGATGTAGCCGTCCTCTTCGAGGATCTGGGTGTACCGGGCCAGGTTTCGGAACGGAATGCCGGAGTCGACGTGGTGCGCCAGGTGATAACCGATGCCGCACGGCACCATGATCGACCGGGCCAGCAGGCTTTGGTGAACGTGATGGGAGGTGGCCCGTCGGTCGGAGGATCGCGTCATCCCGCCGTGCTCGGCGATGGCTCTGAGCCGGTTGATCACCTGGTACACGAACACGTACGGCATGACCCAGAGGAAGAGGTAGAGCCAGGGTCGACCGGCCAGGGCGAACAGGGAGAACACAAATGCCTGGCCGAGGAGGAAGCGCGCACTGTTCCGCCAGTACCTCCGCTTGAACAGCCCGGTGAGCCGCGGCCGGAGGATCCGGTAGGCCGACACGCCGGACAGGTCCCGTCTCAGCTTGCGCCGCATCGACGCAAGCCGGATCGGGTAGAGGGCATAGAGCAGGAAGTCCGGCTCCTTCGGCCCGAATTCGTCCCGGTGATGGTTCGTGTGGGCACGGCGGTAGCTGTGGGTGCCGGTGCCGAATGCCAGCCAGCCGAACAGGACAACCCCGATGAGGTCGTTCCACCGACGGCTCCGGAACAGCAGCCGATGGGCCCCTTCGTGGTGGAGGAGGAACAGCCGATTCTGCAGAACGGCCATGAAGAAGATGCCGGCCACGATGGCCAGCCAATGATCGATGGCGACAACCAAGGCCACCAGCACCACCGGCGCCAGCAATGCGACAAGCGAGGTGATGACGTTTCGACCGTCGGAGATCTGCCGCAGTTCCCTTCGAAGCTCAGGTCTGGGTCGGCCGTCCGGCCGGAGCCGTTCGCTGCCCGCGAACTCGACAAGCCCGTCCGGGACCATCCCTCCGGTCATCCGGTCGACGATGGAGTCGTGAGTTTGCACGGGCGCGGTGTCGGTCACCCCTCCATTGTTACAAACTTCTGGACAGTCGTCAACTCTTGTGAAATATGGCGGGCGTGGCTCGTCGGCGGCAGAACTTGTCGTAGCGATCCCCGGTGAACGGCTGCTCGGCCAGCGCCTCGGGATGGAACAGGGGCACCCGACAGGCCTCGACGAAGGTGTCGAGCGTTGCCGGCGTCTGCAGCGATGCTCCCGGGTCGGACCGTCGTCCGTCAGCCTGCGACGTACTCCGAATCCGGATCCGGGCTCATCCGCTGGTGGAGGTGCACCGGCTCCTTTGTCTTGCGGCGGACGCCGATGTTGAGGACCTCGACAAAGACCGAGAAGGCCATCGCCGCATAGACGTATCCCTTGGGGATCTTCTCGCCAAGCCCCTCGGCGATCAGCGTCATGCCGATCAACAAGAGAAACGCCAGGGCCAGCACCTTGACCGACGGATGCTGGTTGACGAATCGATAGATGCCGCCGGAGGCCACCAGCATGATGACCACTGCGGTGAGGATGGCGATGACCATGACCGGGACGATGTCGGTCATGCCAACAGCGGTGATCACCGAGTCGATGGAGAACACGAGATCGAGCAGCATGACCTGACCGATGACGGCGGCGAATGTCGGTGCCACCTTGGCCTCGGCGTGTTCGTCCTCTCCCTCCAGCTTGTGATGGATCTCCTTTGTCGCTTTCCAAATCAGGAACAGGCCACCGGCCAGGAGTATCAGATCCTTGCCGGAGAAGCTCCGGTCGAAGATCTCGAACAGTTCGTTCTCCAGCGTGATGATCCAGCCGATCGCAAGCAGCAGGACCACACGCATGCCACCGGCGGCCAGAATGCCGGTTCGGCGGGCCCGGTCCTGCTCATCCTCCGGAAGCTTGTTCGCCAGGATGGAGATAAAGACGACGTTGTCAACGCCGAGAACGATTTCAAGGGCCAGAAGCGCAAAGAGCGCACTCCAGGCCGCGGGGTCGGAGAGCCATTCCATGCCGCCAGAGGCTACCAAGGGCATGGGAACGACGCCTCACACCTGAGTATCGACGGCGCCGGACTCTCCGGCTCAGCGGCCGGTGGTCGGTGCGCAACCCCACCCACCAGCAGCCCACCCGGCCATCAGTGAACAGGGACGCCCGCCGCGGCAAGTGCCTCGTGGAGGTCCGCCGAGTTGAGCAGGTCCTCCGCGGCCCGGAGTTCCGGGGACACGTATCGATCCTCGCCGGGCCCGTCAACCACCCGCCGCAGGCGGTCTCGAACAACGCCGGTGGCGGGGGCAGGTTGCAGTGGTGCTCGAAGGTCGACACCTCGGCAGGCGATGACCGCCTCGATGGCCAGGATGCGGCGGACGTTTGCCACCACCCGGCGCAGCTTTCGGGCCGCGTTCCATGCCATCGAGACATGGTCCTCCTGCATGGCCGAGGTCGGGAGGGAGTCGACGGAGGACGGGACAGCCAACCGCTTGTTGTCGGACGCCATGGCCGCCGCGGTGTAGTGGCCGATCATCAGTCCGCTATCGACGCCGACCTCCTCAGCCAGGAATGGCGGCAGACCATGACTTCTGGTCCTGTCGAGGATGCGGTCCATACGACGTTCGGAGAGGGCCCCGATCTCCGCCATGGCGATGGCGAGGAAGTCGGCGGCGAAACCGAGCGGTGCGCCGTGGAAGTTGCCGCATGACTCCACCCGGTCATCCGGCAGGACGACCGGATTGTCTATCGCGGAGCGCAATTCGTTCTCCGCCACCGTGGTGACGTGGACCAGGGTGTCGCGGGCGGCCCCGTGGACCGATGGGGTGCAGCGGATCGAGTAGGCGTCCTGAACCCGTGGGTCGTCGGTCCGGTGGGATGCAACGATTGGGGAGTCGGCCAGCATCGCCCGGAGGTTTGCCGCACTGACCGCCTGACCGGGCTGCGGTCTGAGCCGCTGGAGATCATCGGCGAACGGCGCATCGGTGGCAAGCAACGCTTCGACGGTCAGCGCCGCGATCATGTCGGCCTGCCCCAGCAGCCGCTTGCAGTCGGTGATCGCCAGACACAGCATGCCGAGGATCCCGTCGGTCCCGTTCGTGACCGCCAACCCCTCCTTCTCCCGCAGGGTGATCGCGCCCAGGCCGGCGTCGATCAGGGCCTGTGCGGCCGGCTTTCGGACCCCGCGGTGGACGGCCTCGCCCTCGCCCATCAGGACAAGGGCGCTGTGGGCCAGCGGTGCGAGGTCACCGCTTGCGCCGAGCGAGCCGTACTCCGGCACGACGGGGGTGATGCCGGCGTTTAGTGCGGCCACCATCGACTGGGCGACGACCGGTCTGGCGCCGCTGTAGCCGAGGGCCAGCGTTCTGGCTCGCAGCAGCATCATGGCCCGCACCACCTCCTCCTCGACCGGTTCTCCCATGCCCGCGGCATGGGAACGGACCAGCGCGGCCTGAAGGGCGATACGCCGCTCGGCCGGGATGGACACGGTGGCCAGTGCGCCGAAGCCGGTGGAGATGCCGTATGTCGGCTGCCCCTCGGCCAGGCGTTCGACCGCGGCCCGAGAAGCCGCCATTCGATCGATTGCGGTGGGGGTCAACTCGACCGCCTCGGCGGTGCGGGCGATGGCCGTTACCTCCTCGATCGAGAGGCCGGGGCCGTCCAGCATGACGGTCATCGGATCGGTGCCTTCTTTCTCACGTCACTTGGTCAGGCCGCCTGCTCGAGACCGAGCTTGGCGGCGATCGTTGCCACGACCTCGACGAGTTGGTTCGACAGTCGGTCCGTTGCCTGATCCACCCGATGGGACGGGCCGATGATCGACACGGCGACGTCGAGTTCGCCGATGGCCGGAAGGGCGAGCGACATCGCGGTGATGTCCGGCTCAACCGCACCCTGTCGAACGGCCACCGATCCCCGTTCCGAAAACGCCGAACCGGCTGCCGTGCCGTTCAGCGTGATCTGCTGGCCGACCCAGCCGACGTGGCGGACGGCCCGATCGCTCTCGGCCATGGCGACGTAGGTGGCGACCCGATCGCCCCGAAGGAGCAGGTAGCTGGACTCACCGGCGACGGTGGCGAGGTCGTCGAGGTGGGGCTGGGCCGCGGCGATCAGCCGGTCGAGCGGCTGCCCGTCGGCGACGACGGAAACCAGGCGACGCACTGCGGGGCCGGCGGAGAACACGCCGTCGTCGTCCCGATGCAGATATCCCCTGGTCTCCAGCGCCCGGAGATGACGGAGCGCCGTTGTCGGGGTCAACCCGACCGCATCCGCCGCCTCGGTCAACGTGCAGGACCGGCGGTCGACCACAACCTCAAGGAGGTCAAGCACGCGTCCGATCGAGCGGGGGACAGCGTCGCCACTCATGCCACGCGCCCCTTGAACGGGAGCCGTCCCCGACGGTTCCCGACCTGACCCGCCGATGGTCCCTTGCGAGCACGCACGAGTGGCCGAGATGTCATGCAGTGACATGGAAATTGCATCGATTGACAATGTAACGAGGACGGTGGCACCATGCAAGCCATGTCCGATTCACTGATCGGCGAGCCGGTCCACAACGTTCGTGCGCCACGGGGTACCACGCTTTCGTGCAGGGGGTGGCAGCAGGAAGCGGCGTTTCGCATGCTGCAGAACAACCTCGATCCGGAGGTCGCCGAGAATCCGGACGGTTTGGTCGTCTACGGCGGTACCGGGCGGGCCGCCAGATCGTGGCCGGCCTACCAGGCCATGCTGGCCGCGCTGACCGAACTGGACAACGACGAGACGATGCTGGTGCAATCCGGCAAACCGGTCGGCGTGCTGCGGACGCATGAGTGGGCGCCCCGGGTGCTGCTGGCCAACTCGAACCTGGTGCCGGACTGGGCGGACTGGGGTGAGTTCCGACGGCTCGAACAGCAGGGCCTGACCATGTACGGGCAGATGACCGCCGGCTCCTGGATCTATATCGGCACCCAGGGCATCCTCCAGGGCACGTACGAGTGTTTTGCCGAGATCGCCCGCAGGCGGTTCGGCGGATCTCTTGCCGGAACGCTGACCATCACGGCGGGAGCCGGTGGTATGGGCGGGGCCCAACCGCTGGCCGTGACCATGAACGACGGGGTTGTGCTCATCATCGACGTCGACCACCACATGCTGCAGCGGCGGGTCGAGCACCGTTACCTTGACCAGATCGCCCCCGACTACACGACCGCGGTTCGGCAGGTCATCGACGCAAAACAGGCAGGAACCCCCCGCTCGGTCGGCCTGGTCGGCAACGCGGCCGACCTGCTGCCCCGGCTCCTGGCCGATGGGGTGGCGGCCGACATCGTCACCGATCAGACCAGCGCCCACGATCCGCTCAGCTACGTCCCGAACGACCTGTCCCTTGACGCTGCGGCCGAGCTGCGGGCCAACGATCCGGACGAGTTCACCCGGCGGGCCAGGGTCGCCATGGCCGCCCACTGCCAGGCCATGGTGGGGTTCCTGGACGCCGGCGCCGAGGTCTTCGACTACGGCAACAGCCTGCGGGCGGAAGCGGCGCTTGGTGGCTTCGACCGGGCGTTCGACTACCCGGGGTTTCTCCCGGCGTACATTCGGCCGCTGTTCTGTGAAGGCCTCGGACCGTTCCGGTGGGTGGCCCTCTCCGGCGATCCGGCGGACATCGCCGCCACCGACCGGGCCGTGCTCGAGGAGTTTCCGGAGAACGAGTCGTTGGCGAGGTGGATCCGCCTCGCCGGTGAGCGGGTGGCCTTCCAGGGGTTGCCGGCCCGGATCTGCTGGCTGGGGTACGGCGAACGCCACCGTCTGGGGCTGCGATTCAACGAGATGGTTCGCTCCGGGGAGCTTTCGGCCCCGATCGTGATCGGTCGGGATCACCTGGATTCCGGATCGGTTGCGTCCCCGTACCGGGAGACCGAGGGCATGCTCGACGGGTCCGATGCCATTGCGGACTGGCCGCTGCTGAACGGGTTGGTCAACACCTGCTCCGGTGCCACCTGGGTCAGCATCCACCACGGCGGCGGGGTCGGTATCGGTCGGTCGATCCACGCCGGCCAGGTCAGCGTGGCGGACGGAACGGACCTGGCGGCGGAGAAGCTGGAACGGGTTCTGACCAACGATCCGGCAACCGGCGTCATCCGCCACGTCGACGCCGGATACGACCGGGCGCTCGATGTTGCGGCCGAGCGAGGGGTCAACATCCCCATGGCCGACACCGGGCGGGAGACGGCTGACGCCGGTCCTGCCGGTGCCTCGACCGAGGAGGACGGAGCCACCAGGTGAAACCGACGCACTACCGGCCGGACGAGCTGGTCCCCACCGAGGCCCCGCTCGGGCACCCGTTTGCCGATCCCGACCATTACAGCGGTGATCTTGCGCTCCTGAACTACCTCCTCCAGGACCTGCGGGTCGTTGTCCGCCAGATCGCCGCC
>JBCCGJ010000215.1:0-10315 GCA_039029335.1 Actinomycetota bacterium
GGACTATGCGCTCGTGGGCGGCATCCCGGCCCGTCAGCTCGGCTGGGTCTCCCGAGACGGCGAAGTTCTCGGAGAGGATCTGGTCTGTCCCCGCACCGGTGAGCACTATCAGCTGCTGGACGGCCGGCTCCACCCCGTTGCGGACAACGGCCGATCGTCGCCGGCCGATCCGGCCCCCATCGAGCACCCAACGGACAGCGCGGCAGACGCGGAGCCCACCCCGGTCGGCCCCGCCACCGGACCGGACCCGGTCGCGGTCGTCGAGCCTGAGGTCGCAACCGCGGCCAACGGTGACGCGTCGGACGACCACGCCGCACCGGAACCGCAGCCGTCCGACCACCTCCTGGGGTCCGAGCGATGAGCGCCCGGATCAGGCTCGCCGACCTCACCGCCCATCGGGCCCGCATCGGCGACCAGGTGGACGCCCGGATGGCCGAGGTCCTGGACCACGGCCGCTGGATCATGGGTCCGGAAGTAGCCGAGTTCGAGGCGGCGGCCGGCCGGTACGTCGCTGACGACTCGATCACCGCGATCGCCTGCGGCAACGGCACCGATGCGCTGGTCCTGGCGTTCTCGGCACTGGGCCTCCGCACCGGCCAGGCGGTCATTTGCCCGACGTTCACCTTCGTCGCAACTGCGGAGGCGGTTGCCACCCTCGGCGGTGTCCCGGTCTTCGCCGAGGTCGGCGACGAGGAATTCACGCTGTCGGCGGACGGTGTTCGCCTGGCCCACAAGCAGGCCACGGAAGCCGGCCTCGAGGTTGTCGGGATCTGCTCCGTCGACCTCTTCGGGGCACCGGCGCCGATGGATGACCTCGGCCCGCTGGCCAAGGACCTCGGCTGCTGGTTGGTGTCCGACGCCGCCCAGAGCCTTGGCGCAAGCTCCGGCGGCGTGAAGGTCGGCGCCCTGGCCGATGTCACCACCACCAGCTTCTTTCCCGCAAAACCCCTTGGCTGCTACGGGGACGGCGGCATGGTATTTGTTCGGGATCCCGCGGTTGCGGACATCGTCCGCTCGCTCCGGGTTCACGGCAAGGGCAGCCACAAGTACGACAACGTCCTCATCGGCCAGAACTCCCGCCTGGACACACTGCAGGCTGCGGTCCTCCTGGCCAAGCTGGACATCTTCGACGATGAGCTTGCGGGTCGGCGGCGGGTCGCCGACCGCTACAACGATGGGCTGGCCGACGCGGCCGGTGTTGTCGAACGGCCGATGATCCGCCCGGGGGATGTCTCGGCGTGGGCCCAGTACACGGTGGTCCATCGGGACCGGGCCGGACTGCAGGCTGCGCTGGACGCGGCGGACATCGACTCGGCCATCTACTACCCCCGCCCGCTCCACCGTCAGCCGGCGTACGAGCGGTTCCACCTGATGGGCTCCGATCTGAGCCGATCCGATCGGCTGAGCGAGCACGTCCTGAGCCTGCCGATGCACCCGTACCTCACCGATGCCGAGATCGATCGGGTCATCGAAACCGTCCGGAGCGTTCCATGAGATCAATCCCTGTTTCCGCCCCTGTTTCCCTGCCCGATACCCCGGTCGTCCATGACGCCACCGTCGGCAACACCACCGATCAGGTGATGGCCGCCGGTCCGGAATCGAGGCCGGGCTACTGCGTCGCGCTGCCAACCCCGCTGTGGAAGCGGGCCATCGATGTGGCCTTTGCCGGGACCGCGCTGCTGTTTTTGTCCCCGGTCCTCCTGGTTGTCGCCGTGATGACCAAGGTGACCATGGGCGGGCCGGTCCTGTTCACCCAGGACCGCGGCGGTCACGGCGGCACGGTGTTCCGGTTGATCAAGTTCCGGTCGATGCTGGACCTCCGGGATGAGGACGGCAAGCTGTTGCCGGACGCGGAGCGCACCCACTGGTGGGGCAGCATCGTCCGCCGGTTGAGTCTTGACGAGTTGCCCAGTCTGCTCAACGTCCTCCGGGGCGAGATGAGCCTGGTCGGACCCCGGCCGTTCCTGGCGGACTACCTCCCCCGCTACACACCGGAGCAGGCTCGGCGCCATGCCGTCGTGCCGGGGATCACCGGTCCGGCCCAGACCAGAGGCCGGAACGTACTCAGCTGGGAGCGGAAGTTCCAGTTCGATCTGGAGTACGTCGACCATCGGTCGTTCCGGTACGACCTCAGCATCCTGTGGGACACCCTGCGGGTCGTGGTGTCCGGTGATGGTGCCGACGGGGTGGAACACGCCACCGAGTTCCTCGGCACCGATGAGACCGAGGGTGAGCAGATCACGCTGGAGTTCGAACTGGACTTCGGGCCGGATACCGACTTCGAGGCCGACGGCGGTTTCCACACCACCATTGAGTTCGAGCCGGTGGAGGTCCCGACCGATCAGGCCGACGCCGATCACGCCGCCTGAGCGGACCAACCGAACCGGCAGATATTCGCCTACCCGAAACGTGGGTTGGTTGACCCACTGAGAGGCAGGTTCGCCTCTCGTTCGATTTTGTAGTGATAAGTACGTTCGGGTGTAATGCCCAACACCACCTACGACGATGCGTACGGCACCCGGCCGAATCCGCTCGGCCAGTCGTTCTGGCTGGTGATCGTCATGGGGTTTGCGGTGCTGATGATCATCGGCAAGTTGGGCCCCGCCGTGGACGGTGCAACACCCCGGTTCGAGGCTGCGGATCTGCTCGAGCTGGCGGACGCCGGTGAGCGGGACCGGGCCGAGGCGGCGGCAACAACACCGACGGCCGATCCCCCGGCCCTGATCGAGGCACCCCGGCTGGCCCGGCCGGACATCGGCGGCGACGGCGACGGCCGGGGAGACCGTGGCCGTGGCACGAACGCTGCGGGAGACGGCGTGGCGGGGGAGCTGCTGGCCGGACCGGTCGTTGCCGCAGGTGCCGCTACCGAGACCGACGGCGATGATTCCTCACCGATGAGCGAGCAGACGATCACCGCTCGGGGCAGTGCGGCACTGGCAACGATCTCCTACCCCTGGCAGCAGCTGCTGCCGGAGTGGACGATCGACTTCCTGCCGGAGAAGAGCGGTCTGTACGGGCTGACCCTGGTACCGGAGCGACGGATCGAGATCTACGTCCGGGACGGCCAGACCGAGGAACTCCTGGCCCACGTGATCGCCCACGAACTCGGCCACGCCATCGATGTCACCCTAAACGACGGGCCGGACCGGCGGGTCTGGGAGGAGACACGGGGTATCGGTGGCGAGCCGTGGTGGCCGGGGAACGGCACCTCCGACTTCAGCACCGGCGCCGGTGACTTCGCCGAGAGTTTTGCCGCCTGGCAGGTGGGCAGCGGCTCGTTCCGTAGCACGCTCGGTGATCCACCGACCCAGGAGCAGATCGAACTGCTGGCCGGGCTGGCCGCCGGCTGAACGGCACCCGCCCGGCCGCAGCGCTCGGCTGTCAGCCGAACCGGGGCGCGCGGCAACAGATCTTCCCGGCAAACTCGAAACGTCGGACCGATCGGATCAGACGGCGTCGGCGTCGGTCTCGCCGGTACGGATTCGAATCAGAGACTCGACCGGAGTGACCCAGATTTTGCCGTCACCGATCTTGCCGGTCTGGGCGCCCTTGATGATGGCGTCGACGGCGGCCTGGGTGTCCGCCCCGTCGATCACGATCTCCAGCTTCACCTTCGGGACAAAATCCACCCGGTATTCGGCACCGCGGTAGGTCTCGGTGTGGCCGCCCTGGCGACCGAAGCCTTTGACCTCACTGACCGTCATGCCCTGCACGCCAACGGACGCCAACGCTTCCTTGACCGGATCCAGCATATGGGGCTTGATGACTGCGGTTACCAGTTGCATGTCTAGACCATATGTCACCCGCGGTGACCGTGGAAAGCCGGACTACAGGGGCTCGTAGGGTTTTTTTTGAAATCGCACGGCGCAATAGGGCTCGCGCACCCCTATTGCCACTACCGTCTGCCTTGTATGGATCAAGCAGTGTTGGATAGTGAGCAGGACTCGGCGGACGACGCGGCTCCGCTGCGGCCACAAACGCCCGTCAAGGCGAACCAGCTGTGGCTCGGCGTCGGCCTGGCGATCGCCATCGTCACCGTGCTGTCCGGCATTGCGTCGTGGGTGTTCAACTTCCACGACGACTCGGAGATCCAGCGTGAGGTCTTCATCAACATCCCAACCTCGCTGAAGGTTGCCTTCTATACGATCGTGCCGGTCCTCCTGGTCTGGGGTTCGCTCCAGCTGTCCTACCGGGTCAAGAACTGGGAGCGCGGCGCACCGGACCGTCGCCAAACCACCCGCAAGAACGCCAAGAAGCGGCTGGCCGACTTTCGGGCCGGCATCTATATGCAGACGCTGATGCGGGAGCCGGGCGCCGGCATCATGCACGCCCTCATCTACTTCAACTTCATCATTCTGCTGGCTGTCACCACCGTGCTGGAGATCAACCACCAGGTCCCCGAAAGCCTCAAGTTCCTCAACGGCAACGTCTACAAGGCCTATGCCCTCATTGCCGATCTGGCCGGTGCCGGTTTCCTGCTCGGTATGGGTATCGCCATCGTTCGCCGGTACGGACCCCGCCGGTGGCGGCCGTATCGCATCGCCGTCAAGTCCCGGCCGGAGCACGCGGTGATCCTCGGCGTGCTGACGGCCATCGGTGTGACCGGGTTCGGCGCGGAGGCGTACCGGATCGCCCTGCAGGGAAACCCGGACTTCGAGAAGTGGTCGGTCATCGGCTATCCGCTTGCGCTCCTGGTCGACGGTTCGGACAACCTCAGCGGCTGGCACCAGATCTGGTGGATCGCCCACATCATCAGCTTCATGGCGTTCCTGGCCATCATCCCCGGCACCATGCTCCGCCACATGTTCACCTCACCGATGAACATGTACCTGTCCGACCGTGACCGGCCGAAGGGTGCGATGAAACCGCTGCCGGACCTGGACAGCACAGAACTGGAGACGTTCGGGGCGTCCACCATCGAGACCTTCACCTGGAAGCAGCTGATGGACACCGACGCCTGCACGATGTGCGGGCGCTGCACCTCGGTGTGCCCGGCCAACGGCACCGGCAAGCCGCTGGACCCCCGGGAGATCGTCCTCAAGACCGGTGAGGTCATGTCCCGCACCGGCTCCCCCGCTGTCTCGCCGCCGATCGGGGTCGAGGCCGAGATCGAGGTGCCGAGCAACTGGGTTTTCGATCGGATCACCAACGAAGAGCTGTGGTCCTGCACGTCCTGCAAGGCGTGCGACGAGATCTGCCCGGTCAACATCGAGATCCTGGACAAGATCCTGGACATGCGGCGGTACAAGACGCTCATGGAGTCAGACTTCCCCACCGAACTGGGGAACGCATTCCGGGCCATGGAGAACTCGTCGAATCCGTGGGCCATGAGCCAGACAACCCGTACCGATTGGGCCAGGGACATCGGCGTTGACGTGATCGAGCCCGACGAACTGCGGGAGCAGGTGGCCCAGGGTGCGCCGTTCACCCACGAGTACCTCTACTGGGTCGGCTGCGCCGGTTCCTTCGACGACAAGAACCAGAAGGTCAGCCAGGCCATGTCGAAACTGATGCGGCGGGCCGGCATCGACTTTGCCATCCTGGGTCCTGCCGAGCTCTGCACCGGTGACCCGGCCAGGCGATCCGGGAACGAGTACATCTTCCAGATGCTGGCCAAGCAGAACGTGGACACGCTCAACGGGATCGGGGTGAAGAAAATCGTGACCCAGTGCCCCCACTGCTTCAACACGCTCCAGAACGAGTATCCCCAGCTCGGCGGCCATTATGAGGTGGTCCATCACAGCCAGTTCCTTGAGTGGCTGATCGATCAGGGCAAGCTGGACGTCTCGGAGGCCACCCTCGATGAGCGGATCGTCTACCACGACTCCTGCTACCTGGGTCGCCACAACGACGTCTACATGTCGCCCCGCAACGTGATCGGATCGCTCAAGGGAATCCAGATCGTCGAGGCCGGACGGAACGGCACAAAGGGTATGTGCTGCGGAGCGGGCGGGGCCCGGATGTGGATGGAGGAGACCATCGGCACCAAGGTCAACGACGAGCGCTCGCTGGAGCTGATCGACACCGGAGCCTCCCGGATCGCCACCGCCTGCCCCTTCTGTTACGTGATGATGGACGACGGCGTGAAAGGCCACGGCGTCGAGGAGGACGAGGTGCAGGTGGCCGACATCGCCCAGCATCTCCTGGAGGCCATCGAAGAGGGCGAGAAGAGCGCAGCCGCTGCGGCCGCAACGGTTGCCACCGGTGGCACCTCACCTGACGGGGTCGCTGCGCCGGATGCCACAGCAGCGCCTGAGGAAGCCGGCACCACCGTCGTCACCGCGGACTAACCGGTCGAGCCCTACTCGAACGCCTGCACGTCGAAGACGGCCACGGTTTCCCGGCGGTCCGAGCGGCCGACCAGCAGCTCAAGCTGGGAGACATCGGTGCCGTAGGAGAACACAACCTCGACGACGGCATCCGTTCGGCCAGACCCGGTGTCGACGACGTCGGCCCGGATGGCTCTGGTCTGTTCCTCGCCGTCCGACAGAGCCCACAGTGTCCGGTCGAGACCACCGATGG
Source organism: Actinomycetota bacterium (assembly GCA_039029335.1). Taxonomy (GTDB): domain Bacteria; phylum Actinomycetota; class Acidimicrobiia; order Acidimicrobiales; family SZUA-35; genus JAHELU01. The sequence goes on from JBCCGJ010000215.1 coordinate 6,523, forward strand.
AACCGACGACGCGGACGGTGAACACCGCAAGGTGGCGGCCGATCGGAGCCCGGTAGACACCGTGCTCCAGCGCCGTCACCGCGCCGAGCAGCTCGACCCGCAGACCCTGGTAGCTGACCGGTGTCAGATCGGTGGCGTCACCGGCCAGGGCCAGATCCAGGGGGAAGTCCGCTTCGGTCGGCGAACCGTCAAGCCCGAGGCGGACGGGCCAGCGGCCGGTCTCGCCGATCTCCAGCTGATACGCCGATACCGGCCCGGTCTGCCCCGGCGGCAGCTTAAAGACCATCAGCGCCTGCTCGATCGAACCGGAGTCGATGGTGAGCCGGTTTGTGTACCGGGTGTATTCGAAGCGGTCGGCGGTGAAGGTCCGACCGTCCGGACGGACCAGTTGCAGCATGGCCAGCGGAATGCGGGCCTGCCTGTCGGACAGATTTTCCACCCCGACGTCCACCACGATGATCGGGCGTCCGGTCTGATTGATCGGGATGGCCCTGGCATCGACCAGGGCGATGCGGAGTCCGGCGTAATCAACGGACGGGTAGCCGTCCAGCTCACCGGGAAGGGCGACGAGGTCACCGGTGCCTGCGGCCACCTCACCGGTACTGATCAACGGGCCAAGGTCGTCCTCGGTGACCAGCTCGAAGTGCACGGCCGAGCCGATCAGGAGAAGCAGTGCGGTCACCACCCACCAGCTCTTCGCCAGCGACCGAACGGCCTGATCGGTGACGTGGTGGGAGCCCATAGAGCCATAGTCTCAGATTTTCCGGGCCGCGTCTCTGGCTAATTTGCGGGTATCAGGTCAACAACAATGAGCCATCTGGACCATGCCGGACCGCACTGGGCGGAGCGGTGAACAGCGGGCGAGACCGGCGATTCGGCTCAGTGGTCCAGGAACCGGAGTGTGTACTCCGCCCGATGCTCGGTGCCGGCGCCCACAACAAGCGCGGCATCCGTCGTCTCGGCGGCAACAACAAACAGCAGCGACACCGTTTCCCGATCGACGGCCGACCCGTCGGATTGCACCACCCGGCTCGGGGCGATGGTCCGGCCGTCGATGGTCAACCGCCAATACTCCCGGGCGAGGTGGTCGGCGGGGCTTGTCGGCTCGGCCGCTCCGTCCGGGCGGCGGATCGCAAGGTCGACCAGCACCAGCCGCTGCCCGTTTGCCGCCCGGTACGGACCTGCGTTGATGTCCAGCACCGCCCGAAGCGGACTGGCCATCAGTGACGGCATCCGGCCAAGCCTGCTCTCGGCCGCAACGGTCTGTTCGATGGTCGCGGACTGTGGATACGGCACCGGATCGGCCGGTCCGAGCAGTGGTAGGTGGCCCGGAATCCGCCCCGGTTCGGCTATTTCAAGGGCCAATACGGCCAGATCCGGGTCGATGTTGACCTGGGGTTTGAACACCAGGGTCAGATCCCGGGGCTGACCCGGGTCAAGGGAGAACGAGGTGGCCCCCGACAGCTGCTCGAAGCGGGTGACCTGCTCCCGGCGGCCGCCGGGCCAGACCAGTGCCACGTCGGAGTCCCTGACCCGCAGGGTCACATCGGTGGTGGTGTTCACCACGACCGCCTCCACAACCACTATCGGACGGTTGGACTCGGTAACGCTGCCGGAGACAAGCCTGGACTCCAGGATCGACCACGTGACACCGCCGTACACCAGCGAGGGGTACTGCTCGGCTGCGGCGGGGAGGACCGGCGCTGCGACGGTAGGTCCGGCCACCGGCGGGGCTGAGCCGGGCACGGTGACGTTCACCAGTGTGAACGGGTCCCCGGACGCGGACGACGCGCCGACGGCGACGAACCCGAGCACGAGGTACGAGGTCAGCACGAACCAGACGACCAGTAGGTACGAAAAACCCCTCGACTCACTACTCACCGCCGCCCTGAACATCATCACTATTGTCCGATAAGGGTTGCAGTATTGGAAACAGTCAGGCCGGTTCTGACACGCTGTTGAAATCTGTACTTCAATGTGGCCACCGCACCGGCCGGGGGATTCCCGATATGGGAGCTTCTCGACCGACGGTTTTCCAACTGTGCGGAGCGCAGCCGGGCGGCGAAGGTGGGCGCACGGCCCGCCGGGATCTCAGCAGCGATCGCGCCGGCAGCGCAGCCTGTCGCCCGGTTCGACGACTCAGGCCGCCCGACAGCGCAGTCGGCAGTGCGGTTGGCAGCGCTGCGGGTCGGCCGGTTCGACGACTCAGGCCGCCCGACAGCGCGGTTGGCAAGCCCTGGCGAGACGCCGACGTTGCGACTCAGGCGGTCAGTGCCGCTCGCAGCGCGGTCGCCTCGTCCGCAACCCACCGTTTGCTGAGCGGCGAATCCGCCACGATCGTGTTCGAGCCGTGGAACGCGCCGGGGTACACATGCAGTTCCGTCGTCACGCCGGCCTGCATCAGCCGGTGGGCGTACTGGACGTCCTCGTCGAGGAAGATGTCGAACTCACCGACGTTTATATAGGCCGGCGGTAGTCCGGAAAGGTCCTCCGCCAGGGCCGGCGAGGCGTAGGGCGATACGGTCTCGTCCTGTCCCCCGTCTGCTCCGGCCCCGTCCACCCCCAGGTAGGCCTTCCACGCGGCCATGTTGGCCGACCGGTTCCAAACTCTGGTGTCGGTGACGGCGTTGCTGCTCCCCGTCTCGTTTCGATGATCGAGCATGGGGAAGACCAGCATCTGGAAACACAGTGCCGGACCGCCCCGATCACGAGCCATCAGGGCAACGGCGGCGGCCAGGCCACCCCCGGCGCTGGCTCCGCCGATGGCGATTCTGCCCGGGTCGACGTCCAGGGCCGCAGCGTTGTCGGCAAACCAGGAAAGGCCGGCATAGCAATCGTTCGGTGCGGCGGGGAACGGGGCTTCCGGAGCCAACCGATAGTCGACGGATGCAACGACGCAACCGAGGTCGGTGGCCCAGCGCGCACAGTCAACGTCGTTCATGGCCACGTCGCCCATGACCATGCCCCCGCCGTGTATCCAGACGTACCCGCCCCTGGCCGGATTGCGGTCCCGGGGTTTGTATAGCCGCACCATCACCTCGGGGTCGCCGGGTTCGAGGCCCGGCACCTGGACGTCCTCGACGGTGACCGTGTCCGGCAGTTTCGGGCGGGGCAGGGCGGCAACGAACCGGGCGACACCCTCGCGGGCACGCGGAACGTCCGAAAGGTCGAGAAAGTCGCCGGGCAGGATCCCCAGCACCATGGCGTGCAGTTCGTCGAGGTGTGGGGCCAGGTCGGCGATCGGGTCGGTCGTCATGGGCCGATGCTAGGCCCGGGCCGTCCGGCGAGCCAGGCCCCGTCAGTCGTCGAAGTTCTCCCAGTAGCGGGAGGGACGAGGGCCCTGCTGGCCCTGATATTTGGAGCCGAGCGTGCCGGAGCCGTACGGGTTGTCGGCGTCGGTGGACATCTGCATGAAGCTGATCTGGCCGATCTTCATTCCCGGGTAGAGGGTGATCGGCAGGCTGGCCACGTTCGAGAACTCCAAGGTCAACTGACCGTCCCATCCGGCATCGACGAAGCCGGCGGTTGTGTGGATCAACAGGCCGAGCCTGCCGAGGCTGGACTTGCCTTCGATCCGGCCGACCAGATCGGCGGGGATGGCCACCCGTTCGGCCGTCGACCCCAGGACGAATTCGCCGGGATGGAGGATGAACGGCTCCTCATCGGTGGCCTCGACCATGTCGGTCAGGTCTTCCAGGTTGGCCTTCACGTCGATGTGGCTGAACGTGTGGTTCCGAAAGACGATGAATCGGTGATCGAGCCGGAGGTCAACCGAGGACGGCTGGACCGAGGA
>JBCCGJ010000216.1:0-10252 GCA_039029335.1 Actinomycetota bacterium
ACAGGTTGGATCCCTGAATTTGGCCACTATTCAGCCTGCAGCTGGCTTGAATCCAATCATGCAGTGTCTTTCACCCACACCCGACCGACCCGGGAAAGGTCGTAGCGGCGGGACTCGAAGACGGCGTTGCGGAGGTAGGTCCGTGCGGCTTCGAGGGTGGGCGGCTCGCCGGGGCGGGCCCGCTTGTAGATCTCGATCAGCGCCTCGTCCTGGGTGGGCGAGATCTCGCGATCCTTCTCCCACTGACCCTCGAGGAATTCGAAGTGGCGGACAAAGGCCTCCAGGAAGCCGGGGGCGTTCTCCTCGTCGTAGCCGAGGGCCCGCAGCATGGTGAACAGCGAGAGGCGGCGCTTCCTGGCGACCCGGACGCCGGCCGTCGGGTCCTTGCCGGGCTTCTGCTCAACGTCGAACTCAATCCATTCGCCGCGGTACGGGTGAATGGTGCCGGTGACCATCTGGTGCTTTGCGAGGTTCCGGAGGCGGAACCGCTCACCCGGCTGGAAGATGACACCCGGGGACCGGACGAGCTGGGAGACCACAACACGCTCGGTGCCGTTGATCACAAACGTGCCGTTGTCGGTCATCATCGGGAAGTCACCCATGAAGACCGTCTGCTCTTTGATCTCACCGGTGGTGGCGTTGATGAACCGGGCCCTGACAAAGATCGGGGCCGAGTACGTCATGTCCTTCTCTTTGCACTCCTCGACGGAGAACTTTGGATACGGCTTCAGGTCCTCGTCATGAGGATCGAATTCCAGTTCGAGCTGAAGGGTCTCCGTGAAGTCCTTGATCGGACTGATGTCCTGGAAGGCATCCGCGAGACCCTGTTCCAAAAACCAGCGGAACGAGTCCCGCTGGACGGCTATGAGATCCGGGAGCTGTAGGGCTTCGTCAAGATTGCCGAAGGAATAGCGATCGCGGGCGACAGTACGTGCAGGCAAGGGGCACCACCATTTGTCTGGATCCGGTTGCAAGCCGGACCGTCAGATTGATCACGAGCAGAGCTACAAGTAGCAAGAATGCGTGCGGGAACGCGTTGAACTGGTGACCGAAATTTCTCGGTGGTTTGGAACAAGCGAGCAGGCACGGCCTCACTAGGATAGCCGCGCTCTATCCTGCACCAACCGAAACGGGGCAGAATATTAGGAGTTTTGTGCTCGAAGGTCAAGGTTCTTGTTGGTTCGACCTGCGATGGTTTTGCCGGCCCGGAGACCCGGAGCGGTGTACCGGGCGCTTACCCTAGCCCACCGGATCGGCGTCCGAAGGCATTCGACCAAAGAAATTTCGACCGCCGTCATGGGCTGCTCCGCGGGGCCCACCGCATGATCCGAGCCCCAAAACCGGGCTGAAACCGGCTCGAAACCGGTATACCGCCGCCCGGAAGGGCTGCGGAAGCGGCGGTCGTCTCAAACGTCGGCGAATTATGCCGATTCGTACGATATGCACGGCGAAACGGGCCTTCGACCGCTCCTGAATCGGGCTGACGCCGATCTGATCGCCTTCGAGCCGACCGGGGGCTCCTCGGTCCCGATACCGGCCGATTGGTTCCCGATGGCCGCCACCCCCTTGGACGGGGACAGCCCCCTTGACCATCTGGACCAGGCGAGTCTCGGGCTTGCGGTGGCCACATTCGAGCGGGCGAAGCGAGCCGGACACGCAGCGGCGACCGTCACCATGGCCGGGGGTGAGGAGCGCCGGCTGGAGATATTCGACCTGACCGAGCGGTCCGGCTGTTTCGCCGCGGTGATCCTGCCGACCGGCGTCTCGGCCGATCACGCCGCCGAGGTCACCACCCTCGTCCCGAACCAGACCACCTACACGCTGAACGCCACCGGGGTCGTCCTGCAGGTCGGCCCCGAGTTCGGTCGCATGTTCGGCTGGGCCAACGAGGAGGTCGTTGGCCGGTCGTCGCTCGATTTCATTCACGCCGACGATCACGAGAACGGGATCATCAATTGGGTCAACCTGCTGGAGCAACCGAACAAACAGGTCCGACTGCGGCAGCGGCTGCGGACCAAGACCGGCGGGTGGATCTGGTGCGAGCTCACCGAGACCAACCTCCTCGACCAGCCGGGGGCGCACTGTGTCGCCAGTCAGATCGTGGACGTGTCCCGGGAGATGGCGGCCCAGGCCGCGTTGCAGGAGCGGGAGCAGCTGCTCGAGCGGTTGAACCAGGCACTGCCCACCGGTGTCCTCCAGCTGACGGCCGACGGCCGGGTTGCGGTCAGGAACCAGCGGTGGCATGAGCTTGTCGGCTCCGGCGAGGAGGAGGGACTGGCCGGGTTGATCAATCGGCTCAGCGACCCGGACCCGGTGAACGCAGCGATACAGCAGGCGTGGAGCAGGGGTCTGGACGCCGACCTCTCGATCTCCTTGGAGGGTGACGGTCAGTGCCGTTTCGGCAAGCTCCACCTCCGGCCGCTGCACCAGGACGGCGAGGCAACCGGGCTGCTCCTCACCCTGGAGGACGTGACCAAGCTGCAGACCTACCAACTGGAGTTGGCCGAGCAGACCAGACGGGACCCGCTTACCGGCGCCTACAACCGGTTGGGCATCGAGGCGCTCATCGGCGAAGGGTCCGGCGAGGGTCCGGTCGATCTCCGCGGCCTGATCGTTCTCTTCATCGACCTCGACGGGTTCAAGGCGGTCAACGACCGGTTCGGCCATCTCACCGGCGACCGGGTGCTGCAAGCCGTCGCGGAAGCCGTCCGCGGTCTCCTTCGGGCCGGCGATCAGCTCGCAAGGATGGGCGGTGATGAGTTCCTGGTCATCCTCGGCCCGAAAGCGACCCCCGCCAGCGGACCGGCGATCGCCGCACGCATCGGCGATGCGTTGTCCTCGATCGGTGCGACGTTCGACGAGGATCTGTCCGTCGGAGCCAGCATCGGGGTGGCCGTCGGTGAAGCCGGCGACGGCTTCGACTCCATCCTCAAGCGGGCGGACGCCGACATGTACCGGCGGAAGACGGAGCGCCGGGAACAGGTGGCCCAAAACGGCGAACTTCCGCCGCCCCGGAAGGAGCGACGGAAGTAACTACCGCGACCGTGGTTGGTCCTACTTCAGTTCGACGCCGCCGCCGGCCTCTTCGATCTTGGCCTTGCTGCTTCCGCGTCGTCCTTGTTCGCACCCTCGAGGATCGCCTTCGGCGCACCCTCGACCAGCTCCTTGGCCTCTTTGAGGCCGAGGCTGGTGAGCTCACGAACGGCCTTGATGACCTGAATCTTCTTGTCGCCTGCGCTGGTCAGGACGACGTCGAAGTCGGTCTTCTCCTCGGCGTCTTCACCACCACCGCCACCACCGGCGGGAGCGGCGGCGACAGCCATGGGGGCCGCAGCGGTGACGCCGAACTTCTCTTCGAACTCGGTGAGGAGCTCGGACAGTTCCAGCACGCTCATGCTGGCGATTGCATCCAGGATTTCTTCTTTTGACATGATCAGTCCTCTTCTTCTGCTGCGGCGTCTTCTGCGCCGGCTTCTTCGTTCTCGGTTGCTTCGGCGGAATCCTCTGCTGCTGCTTCGGCGGGAGCCTCTTCAGCTGCGTCTTCCGCAGGGGTGTCTTCTGATTCTGCGGCAGGAGCTTCTGCGGTTTCTTCTGCCGCAGCCTCTTCTGCCGGGGCGGCCGGAGCTTCTCCGGATCCACCCTTTTCGATGAGTGCTTGGAGCCCGTAGGCGAAGTCGCGGGGCAGCGCCTGGAGCAGTCCTGCGAACTGCTGCATCGGAGCGGCCATGAGCCCGGCCAGTTTGGCCAGCAGGACTTCACGGGGTTCAACGTCGGCCAGGGCCTTGACGCCGTCTGCGTCGATGGCTTCGCCTTCGAACAACCCGCCCTTGATCACCAGATCGGGGTTTGCCTTTGCGAAGTCCCGCAGCACCTTGGCCACGGTGACCACATCACCGGGTTCCCCTTCCGGGGTCTCCTCGGTGAAGGCCAGGGCGGTCGGGCCGACCAGATGGTCCGCCAGGTCCGCACCGGCATCGCTGGCGGCTCGGCGTACGAGGGTGTTCTTGTACACCTTGTACGAGCCGCCGACCGGGCGAAGTGCTCGACGGAGTTCGGCAAGTGCGTCCACCGTCAGCCCTCGATACTCGGTCACGACAACAGCGGAGGAACTCTCCAACCGTTCCTTGACCTCGGTGACGATTGCGACTTTGTCTTCTCTCGGGTTTTCCATTACACCTCCTTCTTCTGTGTTGGCGCCGGGCCGTCAGATCGGACGGTGATGCCGGCGGTGTCGGTTGGGATTACTGATCGACGCCCGTTTCGCCGATCTCCCACAACCGGGCACCTTCCACACGTGACCGGAGCGGCCACCGAAAGAGGCTCTGAAGAAGAGGATCGCCTATTCCAGGAACGAATTACGGGCCGAAGCCCGACCTGAGGTCTCTGGCGAGAGGGTTTCGATTGTGCTGTGTCTCCACCGGAGCGGATCCACAAGCCGTCCAGCTTAGCTGGAAGGATCAGTGGTCAAAACGAACAAAGGTGTTCATGACCGGCTGGACATCCCGGAGGTTCTGATAGCCGAGGTGTTCGTAGAAGGCGATCTGACCGGGTTCGTTGTCGGTCAGCAGCACCTTCTGGCGGACGTGGTTGAACCGGTCGAGGCAGGCGCCGACCAGCGCTCGCCCCAGTCCACGACGTTGGCGATCCGGGTACACCAGCACGTCCTGCAGGTACATGATCGACACGTCGTCGCTCAGACAGCGGGCCAGGCCGATCAGCTCGCCGTCGTCGTCCCGAGCGGTCACCACATAGGTGGACCGATCCACCGCTCTGGCCAGCCCGTCCGGATCATCGGAGTACCGGGACCACCCGACCGATTCGTACAGCTCGACCAGTTCCTTGATCAGCGGGACGTCGTCGTCGGCGAACTCGATTCCGTCGACGATCGGAAAGGCCGGGCGGAACGCTTCCATCTGCGTTTGCGGGTGCTGTGCTGTTCACCGGCCGGTCGGCCGATGAACGGGTCAGCCGACGGCGACCTCGTCGATACGGGTCGGGTCGACTTTGACGCCGGGCCCCATCGTGGACGAGAGGGTCAGCTTCTTGATATACCGGCCCTTTGCCGAGGCCGGCTTGGCCCGGTTGATCTCTTCCATCAGCGTTGCCAGATTGGCCGTCAGGCCCTCCGCATCGAAGCTGGCCTTGCCGACGGAGACGTGGACGTTGCCGTAGCGATCGGTCCGGTATTCGACCGTGCCGCCCTTGAACTCCCCGACGGCCTTTGCCGGGTCGGGGGTGACCGTGCCGGTCTTCGGGTTCGGCATCAGGCCACGGGGCCCGAGTACCCGACCGAGCTTGCCGACCTGGGGCATGAGCTCCGGGGTGGAGATGGTCAGGTCGAAGTCGAGCATGCCGCCCTCCACCTCGGCCACCAGTTCCTCACCGCCGACGAAGTCGGCGCCGGCTTCCTGGGCCGCTGTTGCGGCCTCACCGGTGGCGAACACGGCGACCCGGACGGTCTTGCCGGTGCCAGCGGGAAGTGCCACGGTGCCGCGGACGATCTGGTCCGCCTTGCGGGGGTCGACCCCGAGGACCATCGAAACGTCGATGGACTCGTCAAACTTTGCGGTGGCCAGGCTCTTGACCAGTTCGATGGCTTCGGCGGGACCGTGGAGGTGCTCCCGGTCGTACCGCTTCGCCGCGTCGCTGTACCGCTTGCCTTTTGCCATTTTCCGTACCTTCTTTCGCAGTTGTGCTTCCCGTGGTTGCGACCGAAGCCGCTGCGCTTACCGGGACCCGTTCGGGGCCCGTGCTACTCGGACCGGGTGATTACCGAGCAGTTGCAGTTCTTCTTCTATGCCCTCCCGAGCTTCGACCTCGAGCGCTGCCCGAGTTTCGGCCCCCAAGGCCGAACTCAAGCTGGGCGGCTCCGCCGCCTAGCCCCGGACCGTCACACCCATCTGGCGAGCGGTTCCGGCGACCTGCTTCTTGGCCGCTTCAAGGTCGTATGCGTTGAGGTCGGGCATCTTGATCTCGGCGATCTCCGCCAGCTGCGCATCGGTGATGGTTCCGGCGGCGTCCCGCAGCGGGTCGCCGGCGCCCTTCTTGATCTTGGCGGCCTTCTTGATCAACTCCGAGGTTGGTGGCGTCTTCAGGATGAAGCTGAAGGTCCGATCCTCGAACACGGTGATTTCGACCGGGACGACCTGGCCGCGCTGGGCCTCGGTCCGGGCGTTGTACTCCTTGCAGAAGTCCATGATCTGCAGGCCGTACGGGCCAAGCGCGGTACCGACCGGCGGGGCCGGTGACGCCTGACCGGCGGGGATCTGGATCTTTACGACCGCTAGTACTTGCTTCTTGGCCATCGGATTCTCTCAGGGATTGACGTGAACGGTTGGTGTAATCGAACGGGGTGGTCGGTCTGTAACGGACACCCCGAAAAGACCAACAAACAAGTGTGCCGGATCGCGGCCCCAGGTCCAACGTGGGGACGGCTCAGTTCGGGTCCACGGCGATGAGTTCGATCTCGACAAGTGACTCCGGCAACACCAACGGTGACTGGGTGGTTGATCGTGCCGGCAGGTGATCACCGAACACCTCGATGTACGCGGCGTTGAACGCCGCGAAGTTGGCAAGGTCGGTCAACCAGACCTGCACCTTCACCACATCGGTGAGTGCGGCGCCGGCGGACGCCAACACCGCTTCGATGTTGCGGAGGCATCGGGTGGTCTGGGCGCCGATGCCGCCGGGTACGACGTTCAGCTGCTCGTCGACCCCCATGTGCCCCGAGACGAAGATGAACCCGCCGGCCCTAGTGGCCATCGAGAACGGCAGCACGGAACCGTCCGGCAACTCGAACGGTTCGCCGATGGTTTCGACGGTCATGATCCCCCCGGTTTGTTGGTGCCTGGTTGTGGACCCCGGCGATGTGGCTGCCCGGACGGCTAGATCTTGCCGACCTCGGCAAACTGCAGCTCAACCGGGGTTTCACGGCCGAAGATGTTGACCAGCACCTTGAGCTTGAGCTGGTCCTCGTTGATCTCGACGATTTCACCCTGGAAGTCGGCGAACGGCCCTTCCTTGACCCGGACGGTTTCGCCCATGCCGTACTCCAGGCGGGGACGACCCTTGCGGGTTGGCTCTTCGCCGTCCTCCTTCTCCGAGAGGAAGGACTCGACGTCTTTTCTGGGCAGCGGTGACGGCTTGTTGCCCGCACCGATGAACCCCGTGACACCCGGCGTGTTGCGGACAACGAACCACGAGTCGTCGTCGAGGCGCATCCGGGTCAGCAGGTACCCGGGGAAGACCTTCTTCTGGACAACGACCTTCTTGCCGTTCTTGAACTCGACAACGTCCTCGAGCGGAATGACCACCTCGAAGATCCGCTCCTCCATGTTCATGGACTGGGTGCGGGCCAGCAGGTTGTTGCGAACCTTGTTCTCGTACCCGGACTGGGTGTGGATCACGTACCAGCGGCCGGGGCGGTCGTACGGGGACTTGCGTCGAGCCGGCGGTGCAGCCTCGGCGGGTTCCTCCGCCTCGGCGGCGTCGGCCGCCTCCTCGGTCGCTTCCGCTGTCTCTTCGGCGGTGGCCGCCGGAGCGCCGTCGCCAGACTCCGCTGTGTCTTCGGCGGCGTCGCCTGTGTCTCCGGCGGCGTCGCCCGTGTCCTCGGCAGACTCCGCTGTGTCTTCGGCGGCGTCCGGAGTCTCCTCGGCGGTTTCGTCCGCGGTTACCTCGGCGGTGGCCTCATCGGCGGGCTGACCCGCGTCAGCCTCTGCCGGGAGGTCGACCTGGCTGTCAGCGGCGGCGGGTTCGGCGTCCACGGCCGGATCTTCGGTGATATCGCTCATGTAGTGTCCTGAATCAGCTCCCGCCGTTGCCGGCGTCGAGCAGGGTGATGAGGCCTTCGGCGAAAAGGAAGTCAAGCAGCGCCACCATGCCGGTGACGATCGCCAGGGTGACGATCACCACGATGGTGTAGTTGATCACCTCTCGCCTGGTGGGCCACATGACGCGGCCGAGTTCCTGGCGAACCTCGGAGACGTATTCAAGCGGGGTGACCCGCTCGGTCTGCACCGGCCGGTTATCCCGCTTGGTGGCGATGGGGTTCCCCTCACCATCCATCTGGCCTTGTCGTTGGAGGTAGCGGCGTTGCTCCCGATTCATCGCCATGTGTGTGATCCTTTTCGAGACGACGGCCTCGGCAGGCGGTCGTCAGGTGCGTACAAGCAGAGCTGTTACCAGCAGGGCTATTGCTACAGGCAGCGTCCCCTATGACAGTCTACCGAGGCTGTCCAGGAACGCTAATGAGCAGGGCAGGAGGGACTTGAACCCCCAACCGTCGGTTTTGGAGACCGGTGCTCTGCCAATTGAGCTACTGCCCTTGGGGACCTTTAGAGGCTAGCAGGCGAAAAGCACGGAACCGCTTCGCGTTCGGAGACGGCGACGTCTCAGCTGGCCAGGCGCTGGCGGTGGGCGAGCTTGGATGCGATGACGATCGCCCCCGCTGCGGCTCCTGCGGTTGCGGCGGCGGCGATCCCGCCGATGGCCACCTTCTTATTGCGGTAGTTGAGGCGATGCAGCCGGTGGACGGACGCAATGGGCCGCAATCCGTCGAGGATCTCCTCGAGCAGCAGCTCGTCGACGTCGGCAAGTTCATAGCGGAGGGTCTGCAGGGCCCTGATCAGTTTGCGGTACTGGGCCAGCTCGGCCTGGCACCGCAGGCAGCCTTCGACATGGCGGCCGGTCTCGGTCGGGAGCTCCAGTTCGTCGTCGACCACGGCGGCAAGCTGGATGCTGACGGATTCACACTGCATGGGCTTCCTCCTCCCCGAGCGGGTAGAGCCGCTCCCGCAGCCGCTTCCTCGCCCGATGGAGACGAACCTTCGCCGCCGACTCGGTGATGTCCAGTTGTTCGGCGATCGCCTCGTGGGGAAGGTCGTAGATGTCGCGCAGGACCACGACGGCCCGGAGCTTCGGCGGTAGCTGCATCAGCGCATCGGTCAACTGGGATCGGAGGGCGGTGATGTCGGCCCGCAGAACCGGATCCCGTTGGGGATGTTCGTCAGCGATGTCGACGTCCTCCGGCAGCGCCTCATGGCGATGCCGACCCTTCCGCCCCAGGTACGTGCTGGCGCAGTTGGCGGTGATGCGGTGCAGCCAGGTGGTTATCTGCGCGTCACCGCGGAACTTCTTAATTCCCTTGTGGGCCCGGAGGTAGGTTTCCTGTACCACGTCCCGAGCATCCTCCTCATTCCCGACCAGCCTCAGGGCCAGCGTGTAGGTCTCTGCATAGGTCTGACGTACCAACGACTCAAAAGCGCGGTGGTTACCTTCCTTGGCCTGTTCGACAAGTTCGTCCATCTGATTGGACTCCACCGACTTTGACCTCGCTCCGACCGTTCGGGTTACTTCTGGTTGCTCGGATCACCGTCCATCGTAGTTGTCCGGTGGGCGAAACCGTAATGCTCGCCCCGAGCTCCTGGCGTGGCCGCCTACAGCTGTTGCAGCACTGTTCGGAGTTCACCGGATCGGAAATCCTTGGTCCTGTAACGTTGTGACGCGAGGCAAGAGAACAAGGAGTGACCAATGGCGTTTCACCCGTACCTCTATTTCAATGGTGATTGCCGGGAGGCGTTCACCCGGTACCAGGAGCTCTTCGGTGGAGAGCTCATGATCCTGGACGGGACGCAGGCCCCGCCCGGCGAGATCCCGGAGGACAAGCTCGACATGGTCATGCACGCCGCGCTGACCACCGAGGACGGTGCCCTGCTGATGGCGTCGGATGTGTACGAGCAGTACGCACCTCCCGCGGGGATGTACGTGCACTACTCAACCACCGACCTGGACCGGGGCAGGGCGATCTTCGAGGGTCTGTCCGATGGGGCGGATGTGACCAGCCCAGGCCAGGAGATGTTCTGGACGCCGTTCTACGGTGCACTGACCGACCGGTGGGGTACTCGCTGGCAGGTCAGCGTGGAGCAGACCGAGGCCTGAGAGCCCGAACGCGCCGGAGCCCGGCGTGCCGCACAAGCGGCAACCGGGCTCCGATACGTTCCAGCCGGCCGCTGACCGGTTCCGGAATGATTCGGGGGAAGGGCCCCGACTACTTGATGATTTTGGTGACCCGGCCGGCGCCGACCGTACGACCACCCTCACGGATGGCGAACCGCAGGCCCTCATCCATGGCAATCGGGTTAATCAACTCAACCGACATCTCGGTGTTATCACCCGGCATACACATCTCCGTCCCCTCCGGCAGCGTCACCGCACCAGTGATATCAGTGGTCCGGAAATAAAACTGCGGACGATA
>JBCCGJ010000217.1:0-10250 GCA_039029335.1 Actinomycetota bacterium
CGGGTTCGGTTCCCGATGCGCTCGACGACCTGCCCGACCGTGTGCACGGCGTGATAGCCGCCCACATGCTCGGACACCTCGACCGGCGGGATCGGGCCGGTCTTCTTCAGTGGATCGCAGGCAGCCTGGTTCCGGGATGTTCGGCGCTTTTGACCGTCAGTCCGGAAGTTGCCGCCGCGGATGACAAACCGGCGATCGAGGAGCGGACCGTCGGTCGCCTTCACTACCGGGTGACCCACCTCCCGGCGGACCACGGTCGCTACGACGGACTCTTTGAGGTCCTCGACCGGGAGCATCGAGTGGTGCGTTCACTGCCCGACAGCGGCTCATGGCAGGCGGTCCCGTCCGGCGAAATCAGCGCCGCGCTCGACGGCTATCCGGTCACCATCGTTGAACCGCTGCCCGGCGTGGTGCTCCTCACCAGTACAGCGCAGACTCAGCCCCGATCGAGCAGTTGATCCGTCCCTGCGTACCCCTCCCGACGTTGACAATCACTCGCGGTCGGCAACGAGCGTTGCCACGTTGGCCGTCAGCCAGGATGTGGCGGCGGCCAGCTGGAGCCAGTCTCCGGCGGAGCTGATGCCGTAGGCGAAAACGCTGACAATCCAGCAGATGCTGGCAACCGTTTGGCCCAGCCATGCGAGGCGCTGTGCCGACAGCGATCGGGTTCGTGTGGCGGGAGGCGAAGTGACCGCCGGCGCGCCGCTGGTCAACAGACGCATTCCTGTCCGCAACAGCTCAGGTCGTCCAGGTACATGCCCCAGGTGCGATAGAGCTCCAATTGTTCGGCCGGCAGATCGAGCGAGCTGGCGATTGCCTTCGCAACAACGGCAAACCGCTGCCGGTACTTGTAGATGAAGCAGAAGGACTGGTTCCCGTGGCGAACGGCGGGACCGCAGAGGAAGAGCCCCGGGACGAGCGTCGACTCGTCATTTTCGCTCAGGAAGGGATACCCGTCCTCCCGGGTGTCGAAGTAGTGGGCGACCATGCGGTGGCTTCCTTCGAACCCACCGGCGTACAGCGGCGGCACCGGTGTGTCGAACCGATCGCCGTCGACGGTGCCGACCACGTAACCGTCTCCCTCCTTGCGCACCGCAGCGATCCGGGTGTTCGGGTGGAGTTGCACCCGACCGAGGAAGTCGCCGTCTCGCATGCGTTCGCCGGAGTAGGTGGAGAGGGCGACGCTCGGGTCGGTTGTTTTGGCTCGCCAGGGGCAGTCCTTGTCGAACAGCCGGACCCGTTTGTTCCGCTTGGCCAGGTGATACGCCGCGTCCACGCCGCTCTCGTACCCGCCGATCACGATGAAGTCATCACCGTCCAGGTCCCGATAGCGGGGGACGGTTGCGGTGTGGCGACAGTGTTCGGATCCGGGTATGCCGTTCAATCGTGGGTACTGGAACTCGCCGGCGGCCCAGACAACGTGCTTCGCCCGCACAAAACCCTCGGCGATGTGCACGTGGAACTCACCGCCGGCGATGGTGACGTCGAGGACGTCCGTTCGCTCCGCGATCGGCAGCTCGAAGAACCTGGCCAGGCGCTGGAGATACTCGGCGTAGTCGGGCCCCGTCGGGTGCTCCACCCCGAGCGTTGCGGCGGGCGACGTGCCGATGGCGACCGAGTTCAGGTCCAGCATGCCGATGGAGTTGGTCGGGAACGACGGTGTGATGAAGCGGGTCTCCTCCGGCCAGGAGGCGAACGATGCGCCGATGGTGTTGCGGTCGAGCACCATCAGGTCCTCAATGCCGGCGTGCCGAAGCGTCACCGCAACACCGACGCCTGCGGCGCCCGCCCCGATGACAACAACATCGTGCAGACGTGATTTGGTTGCCGTGTCAGCCACAGGATCCTCCAGTGCGGTCCGGCTCGGCTCCGTCAGGGGCCGGAGCGAGACGACCAACTCTAGTAGGAACGAGAATCATTCCCAAGTAGGGCTCCTGTGGTGTGCCTGCCTTTGAGGCGTTGTCACAGCGGGGTAGCCCCCTTGACAACCATTGTCTGTGCAATCAATATAGGTGTGTAAACAATCATTGTGTACACACGCTTACGACACGCTTATGGCAAGAGGGTGTGATCCGGCCGGCTCGGCTTGGATCCACCCGGCCCGACAAGGAGACACCAATGACCGCAGCAACCGTCAGCAGAGACCCGAAGACGGACCACCTCCTCACCCCGGAGAACTCCGCCCTTGTCCTGATCGATTACCAGCCCGGCCTCGTCGACGGCACGTTCTCCATCGAGCGGAACGTGCTGATCAACAACGTCGTTGCCATGGCCAAGGCCGCCGCGCTCTACGACCTGCCGGTGATCCTGTCAACCGTCGGCGTCGACGCCGGCTATCAGGAGCCCACCATTCCCGAGTTGACCGAGGTCCTCCCGGACATCACCCCGATCGACCGACGAACGGTTGATGCGTGGGACACACCGGAGTTCCAGGAGGCGGTCAGGGCCACCGGCCGCCGCAAGATCATCATGGCCGCGCTGTGGACCGAGGTCTGCCTGGTGTACCCGGCGCTCGACATGCTGCTCGAGGGATACGAGATCTACGCCCTCTCCGACGTGTCCGGTGGGACCACGGTCGACGCCCATCAACGCGGAATGGAGCGCCTGATCCAGGCCGGCGCCATTCCGGTCACGTGGGAGGCGGTCATGGCCGAGCTCGGCAGGCTGGGGTCCTACGACATCAGCGGATTCGTCGAGATCATGAACGAGCACCTGCCGAAGAGCGTCCCGAGCGCATGACCGCACCATCAACCCGGCCGGCCTCCGAACCACAAACCGGTGCGGAGGGTCATACCGGTGTTCTGGTCATCGTCTGCACCGCGCTGTTCTTTGGTGTGGTGAACGGTTCGGCGGTGGCAGTCGTGCTTCCGGAGATCGGCGCAGACCTCGACATAGCGGAGGGGAACCTGTCCTGGGTGCTGAGCGGGTTCCTGCTGACCTACGGCGTTGCCATCCCGTTCTACGGGCGGCTCGCCGGCCGGTTCGGTGCACGCCGCCTGTTCCTGGTCGGTGTGATGCTCTTTGCCGTCGGGTCCGCACTCTCCGCACTGGCCACCGGCCTGGTCACGCTGCTCGCGGCCAGGACTGTGCAGGCCGTCGGCGGTGCCGCCGTCCCCGGACTGGGCATGACCCTGGCCAGCCGGGCCTTCCCGGAGCAACGACGAGGTTTTGTGCTCGGGGTGATCAGCGCCACGATGGGTGTGGCCGCCGCGGCCGGTCCGCTCGGCGCCGGCGTCGTGACCGAGATCGCAGACTGGCGATACCTGTTTGCCATCAGCGCCCTGTCGGTTGTCACGGTCCCGTTCGGAGTTCGCCACCTGGATCGTCACGAGGCCCTGACCGACGAACCCCTGGACCTTCGTGGCGGGGTGCTGTTCGGCGTTGGTGTGGCCGCGCTGCTGTACGTGGTCACCCGAGGAAGTCAGGCCGGTTGGACCGACGGTCTGGCGCTTGCCGGGGCGATGGTGTCGGTGGTTGCGCTGTCGATACTTGTGAGGCACCAGGCTCACGAAGCAACACCATTCATTCCCCGAACGCTCGTCGCCAATCGGCGATATCTCCTGTTGACGCTTCTCGGCTTCATGGTCACCTTCGCAAACCTTGCGGCCCAGATCGGCTACCCGTTCCTGTTCAACTCCGTGCACGGGATGTCCTCTCTCGACATCGGCGTCGCGTTGATCCCGGCTGCGCTGACCACCGCCGTGCTCGGGGTGATCGCCGGTCGACTGGTGGACAGGGTCGGACCGGCGAGCCCGCTTCGTGTCGGAGCGGTGCTGATGATCGTCGGCACGATCGCCAAGTCGACCTGGGTCGGTGGTTCGGTCTGGACGATCGCGGTCCTGGCCATGGTGTTCGGAGCCGGCTTCGCCCTGGTCAACACCCCGCTGGCCACCGCGGTGTCCCTCCTGGTACACCCCCGGGATCTGGCAGCGGCACTGAGCCTGAACACGATGATGTTCTTCATCGGGGGCAGCTTCGGATCGTCCCTGTTCACCTCCATCGTGATCAGCGCCACACCGGAAGCCGATGCCGTCAACCCGATCCACACCGGCGCCGGCGCCGGTTTCAGCAACGCCTTCCTTGCTCTTGTCCTGCCCATCGCAATAGGACTGGGTGTCAGCGCGGCGCTGCCGGGCAAAACAGCCGATCGCTCGCGACCGGATGGGCCGGCTGACCAGATGCCGGAAGACGGGCCGGATCAGCCCTCGGCATCGTCCCCGTCGGCCGGGCGGAGGGACGCCCGCAGAAGCCGGATCTCCTCATCGACGGTGGCTGGAACCAGATAGCCGGTCTCGTCGGTGATCTGGTCTATTCGTTCCGCCACGTCCTCCAGGGTGAGGTCCTCGTCGTAGATCCCCGGGGTGACGGCGACGAATGCCCGGCCGACGCGGCCGCCTGCCGCGGAGAGGGTCTCACCGGTCAGCGAGCAGGACCGGTGGGCCAGGTAGACCACGGCGGGCGCCACCTGGTGTGGGCCCATGCGGTTGGCCAGTTCGTCGCCCGACAGCTCGAACAGGTCTGCAGTCGGGGAACCGTCACCCATAACGTCACCGGTCATGCGGGTCAGGGCGCCGGGGGCGATGGCGTTGACCTTGATCCCGTAGCGCTCGCCTTCGATGGCGAGGGTCTTGGTGAACCCCATGATGGCGGCCTTGGCCGCGGCGTAGGCCGTCTGCCCGAACGAGCCGAACAGGCCGGAGCCGGACGACGTGTTCACGATTCGGCCGTACCCCCGGGCCTTCATGTGCTCGTACGCCGGGTGGGTCACGAAGAACGCCCCCTTCACGTGGACGTCGAGGACCGGCTCGAACTCGTACTCGCCGATGTTCAGGAACGTTCGGTTGCGGATGATGCCGGCATTGTTGATCACGATGTCCAACTGGCCGAACTCGTCCAGGGCCATGGCCACCATCCGCTCGGCACCGGCCCGGTCGGCCACGCTGTCGCTGTTGGCGATGGCCGTGCCGCCGGCCGCTCGGATCTCCTCGACCACGGCATCGGCCGGGCCGCTGCTGTGGTCCTGGCCGCCCATCGTCGGTGAACCGAGGTCGTTGACCACGACCGCCGCACCTCGCCGGGCGAGCAGCATGGCGTGTTCGCGGCCGAGACCTCCGCCGGCTCCGGTGACCAGGGCCACCTCACCGTCGAAGCGAAGCTGTGTGTCGTCGCTCATGAGGCGAAACGTAGCCGGGCGCCACCGGTGGTGTCAGGCGCGGGACGTTCGGTCCGAGGTGGCTTCCGACAGCGTGGCGTCGGGCGGGTCAGTCCGTTCCGAGGCCTGCGTTGCCTGAAGTTGTGGGCCGAGGAGGCGTTTCGCCGATGTCCGCATATTGGACAGGACGGCCGACTGTTCCTCCAGCGCAGCGGCGGCGTCACCGGTCATCGCGGTCACGTTGTTGGCCGAGGAGGCGATGGTGGTGATGGATTCGGTGACGGCGGAGATGCCGGTCTGGATCTCCTGCATCGTGTCCCCGATGCCGTTGGCCGCCTCGCTCGTGGCGGCGGCCAGCTGTTTGACCTCTTTGGCGACGACGGCAAACCCGTGGCCGGCGCTCCCGGCTCGGGCCGCCTCGATCGTTGCGTTCAGGGCGAGGAGGTTGGTCTGCTTGGAGAGGGCCTGGATCGTGTCGGTCACTTCCCCGACGGTCTCGCCCTTGCTGTCGAGCTGTTTTGCCGTCTCGGCGACCGTGGCGGCTTCGTGGCCAACGTCGCCGGCGGCGGTTGCCGCCTTTGAGAACGTGTCGGCGAGTTCATCCGTCGAGTGGGACAGGTTGGTCACGCTTCGTGCGATCTCGGCTCCGACCTCGTCCGCATCTCGTCTGGACCGCACCTCGCTGGTGATGTCCGAGACGGCCTTGATGATGCGGGTCACCTCGCCCCCGGTTCCGATCACCGGGTTGTACGCACCTCGCAACCAGATCTCATCACCGGATTTTGTGACCCGCCGAAACTCACCCTGCCGATGGTGGCCGTCGGCCAGGTCCTCCCAGAGGGTCCGGTAGTCGTCGGTTTCGGCTTCGTCCGCAGGCATGAAGATCTGGTGATGAACGCCGCGTAGCTCATTCAGGGTGTAGCCCACGGTGCTGAGGAACGAGGCGTTGGCCGTGATGATCGTGCCGTCTGGTTTGAACTCGACGACCGCCTGCGACCGTTCCTGGATGAGGCGCTGCGCCTGCATCTGCTCGGTCACGTCGATCGCATACTTCACGACGTAACGGACGTTCCCGAGGCGGTTTCGGATGGGAAGGTACGAAGCCTGAATCCACACCTCCCGACCGTCACGGCCGTTTCGACGGAACTCCGACGCCTGCAGTTCGCCGTTCCGGAGGGAATCCCAGAAGCTCTTGTACTGGCTGCTCTCCACCTCGATCGGATCGACGAACAGGGAGTGGTGCTGACCGATGACCTCGCGTCTGCTGTAGCCCATGGTGTCCAGGAAGGCCCGGTTGGCGTCAACGATGGTGCCGTCCGGTTTGAACATGACGATGGCGTGGGTCTCCTGCACCGCCCGTCCCAGCCGCCGCCGCCCCGGCAGGCGGAAGCGCAGCATCATCCGCAACCTCGGATCTCTTCCCGCTGGACCATTTGGGTCCATCGGTCGGTGGGCCACGACATTTAACGGGACCGGCCCCGGCGTCCCGGCACAGACCGAACTCCTCGGCCGATTACCTGGCCGGGACTGAGCGGGCCGGATTCGAGGCGGATTCAGGCCGGCAATCATGGTCCCGGAAATTTTTGGGAGGTATTTTGTCGATTCTGCGGTCGACCGGAGTGATACGGGTGACGCGCAAGAGTTGCGCCGGATACGGAAGAGGAATTTCACCATGGATTACCTGATCATCAACCACCGCGCCGAGGTCGAGGGCGATGGGCCCGCTCCTGGAACGCCCGAATTCCAGGAGATGATGGGCCAGTGGATGGCCTACAACCAGATGCTGATCGACAACGGTCACTGGATCGGCGGCGGCTCACTGACCCCCAGCTCGGCCGCCACGTCGGTGGCCAAGTCCGGTGACTCGGTGAAGGTCACCGATGGCCCCTTTGCCGAGACGAAGGAGCAGATCGGGGGCTACTACATCATCAAGGCGGAGGACCTCGACGAGGCCATCCGCCTGGCCACGGCCATGCCGGCCGACGATGTCGTCTTCGAAATCCGGCCGATCGCCTTCCGGCCGGACGCGTAGGACGGGCAACCCGGTGTTGCGGCGCTCGTGAGCAACGACCGGCGGCGCGGGAGCGACCACTCGCCCCGCAGCCGCAGTGACCACGTGCAGGACCCGGTCACGGAACGTCTTGACCGGGCGATGCGCGACGACTGCCCGCGGATTCTCTCGATCCTGGCGTCCCGCTACGGCGATCTCGACCTTGCCGATGACGCCGTGCAGGACGCCATGATCGAGGCGGCGAGAACCTGGCCGGACAACGGCGTCCCGCCGAATGCCGGCGGGTGGTTGATGACCACCGCTCGCAGGCGGGCACTCGATCGCATCCGATCTGCGAACCGCGACCGGCGGCACCTCGAATCGTCGGCGCCGTTTCTCCACGAGCTGCGCCAGGCACCGGATGTTCGGTTGACCGACATGATCGACGAACCACCAGGAGATGACACCGCCACGACCGCCGACGACGATGGTTTCGACCCCGACGAAGTCGGCAACCGGCCCGATGCCGGCGCCACCGAGTCCGGTAATGAATCGGCGCAGCAGCCGGATGAGCGCCTTCGACTGCTTCTTCTGTGTTGTCACCCGGCGCTCAACATCGACGCCCAGGTGGCCCTGACGTTGCGTCTGGTCGGCGGCCTCACCACCGCCGAGATCGCCGCGGCATTCCTGATCCCGGAGCCGACGCTTGCCCAGCGGATCGTCCGGGCCAAGAGCAAGATCCGGACCGCGGGCATCCCCCTCAGTATTCCCTCGCAGCTGACCGACCGGTTGAGCGCCGTGCTCGCCGTGCTGTACCTCATCTTCAACGAGGGGTACCTCGCTCACGGTGAAGCGACGGTTTCGATCCGGACCGACCTGGTCACCGAAGCCATCCGACTGACCCGTCTGGTCGGCGATCTGGCGCCGGGTGAAGCGGAGCCCCTCGGTCTGCTGGCCTTGGAGCTGTTTCACCAGAGTAGGCAGGACTCCCGGGTCGACGCCCTCGGCGATCTGGTGCTGCTGGACAACCAGGACCGCACGACCTGGGACCGTCACATCATCGCCGAGGCGAACCAGGTGCTCGCCACCGCCATGGCCCTGCTGCAGCCGGGGCCGTACCAGGTCCAGGCGATGATCGCCGCCCAGCACGCAAACGCAGTCACCGCGGCGGAGACCGACTGGCTGACGATCTCGTCGCTCTACGCCCAGCTCGACGCAATGGTCGAGTCGCCGGTTGTCCGGCTGAATCGGGCGGTTGCCGTTGCGATGTGCGACGGGCCGCTGGCCGGACTTGAGATGCTGGACCACATCACCGATCTCGACAACTACCACCTCCTCTGGGCCACCAGAGGCGAGTTGTGTCGGCGGGCGAACCGCAACGCCGATGCACGCCGAGCATTCGAACGAGCGCTCGATCTTGTCCCAAGCGCCGCCGAGCGCCGGCATCTCGAACGCCGCATCGCCGCGCTCGGCTGAGCGCCTTCCGGACCCGCCGAGTGCGTTCTGGGCGACTCCGGTCCAGACTGGCGAGCGATGAACGAACCAGTCGGGTTGGCCGCCCTTCGGAACCTCGATTACACGATGTTGTTGTGCACCGAGATCGAACCGATGCGGTCCTTCTACGTGGACGTGCTCGGATTCGAGGTGCAGCGGGACATACCCGGGCGGTACCTCGAAGTCCGGGCTGGAGCAGCCACATTGGCGTTTCGGCTCAGAAGCCGAACCTACGACGGGCCGCCTCGGACGGATCCGGGCGCCTCCGTTCAGCTAGCGTTCCGGGTCCCGCCGCCCGCTGTCGATGAAGCGGCCGCACAGCTGGTTGCCCGAGGTGTCGAACTCCTCGAGCCGGTCCACGACCTACCGGACTTCGGACACCGTGTGCTCTTCTTCGCCGACCCGGAGGGCAACGTGATCGAGATCTACGCCGAGATCTGAGCATCGGCCGCATTCGGCGGTATTCGGCCGGTCAACCGCCGGCGAACTCCGGGTTCACGAGCTCACGCCCCGTGCGCCCTCCGTTGACAGGTGCCGGATTGGTTCCTAGTTTCGGCCACGGAACACAGGCCTCGGACAGGGAGCTCCCGTGACGTCAACGAAGTCAACCGCGGCGGACAAAGCGCTTGAGCGCGTCTATCGGATGAGCTTCGGGCTTGTGTATCCCCTGTACGTCCAAAAGGCGGAGAAGAAGGACCGGACCAAGCGTGAGGTCGACCGGATCATCCGCTGGCTCACCGGCTACACGCAGCGCCAGGTCATGGCTCACGCCAAGAAGGAAACCGACCTTGAGACCTTCTTCACCGACGCCCCCGCCCCGCACCCCGATCGCGCCCTCATCACCGGTGTGGTCTGCGGCGTACGAGTCGAGAACGTTGAGGATCGAGTCATGCGGGAGGTCCGCTACCTCGACAAGCTCATCGACGAGCTGGCGAAGGGCAAGGGGATGGACAAGATCCTGCGTTCTGCCGACACCTGATCGATCACAACCGGTCGGGCCGGTCCGGTATATGCGGCCCCGCTGGTCTCTGGCCTATCTTCTTCGCAGGGGGTGGCGATGCGGATCGGTGTGCTGACAAGTGGGGGCGATGCACCAGGGATGAACGCCGCCATTCGAGCCGTGACGATGGTTGCGCAGGCGCTGGGTCACGAGCCGATCGGTATTCGGCGTGGGTATCAGGGTCTGATCGAGGGGCAGCTCGAACCGCTCAGACTTGCCGATGTGGCCGACGGGTTCCGCCTCGGGGGGACGCAGTTGCAGTCGGCCCGGTGTCTCGGGTTCCACGATCCCGCGGTGCGGGATCAGGCTCGTCAGGTCCTGACGCAGGCGGATATCGGCGGCCTCATCGTGATCGGTGGCAACGGCTCACTCACGGGTGCGCTGCATCTGAGCGATCCTGCGGAGGCCGGCGATTGGCCGGTCCGGGTTGTCGGCATCCCGGCGTCGATCGACAACGACGTTGCGCTCACCAGCCTTTCGATCGGCACCGATACGGCGATGAACACCATCGTCGACGCCTGCGACAAGATCTCGGACACGGCCGGCGCCCACGACCGGGTTTTCATCGTTGAGGTCATGGGCCGGGATTGCGGGTATCTGGCGCTCACCGGCGC
>JBCCGJ010000218.1:0-10229 GCA_039029335.1 Actinomycetota bacterium
CCAGCCCGGGGCGAACCTCCGCCGGATCGTGACGCTGGTGGACAACATCGCCGCCTTCGGTGAGCTGATGGAGGCCATCCAGCCCGGACGGTTGGTACCGCTGTTGGCGTCGATGCTCAGCGACGGGCCAGCCCTCGGCGTGCACCTGGTCTTCACCGCGGTCGACCACAACGATGTCGGACAGGCTCTCGGCCGCCAGGTCGGCCGATGGCTGAACCTCGGCGGCGGTGAGGAAGGTGTTGTCCGACCCGGGCGGGCGATGGTGGGCAAGAACGAGGTTCGGTTCGCCGTCGTCAGCGCGGAGGATCCGGCAGCGGCGATCGCCGGGATCGGGGCCAAGCTGGTCGCAGCGGGAGCGACACCGCTCGGGCCCATGCAGGCCACCAGTTGATGGTCGCCGGTTGATCCCGCCCTCGGATTGAACGCCCGCTGGTTGCTCCCGGCTGCTGTTGCTCCTCGATCGGTTGATCCGCGTCCGCCGGGTGACCGGATCGGTGGACCTGGTGGGGCCGACGGCCTAGGCCCCGACCACCAGGCTGACGAGTGAACCTTCGACGGCTTCGGTGCCGGCCGCCGGATTGGAGCTGAGCACCCTGCCCCGGTCGTCGTCGTCCTCGACCGGCTCGGTCCGACTGGTCACCACGAAGCCGGCGGCCTGCAGGAGATCGGTCGCACGGGCGAGGCGTCGGCCAATCACATTGGGTACCACGGCCGTCGCCGGTCCGGACGAAATCTGCAGCGTGACCGTATCCCCGGGTTCGACCGTCGTCCCGGCCGCCGGGTTGGATCCGACGACCGTGCCCGCCGGGGCATCGTCCGCAACCACGTTGGTCGCCACCTGCAATCCCAGCGCGGCGAGTGCCGTGGTCGCCGCTGCTTCGGTCTGGCCGACCAGGTTCGGTAGCAACAGGTCGGTCTGCTCCGGTCCCGTTGAGACGATCAGCTTCGCTGTGTCGCCGGTCGGGGTGCAGGAGATGACAACGCCGCTGGGAACGGTCTCGTCAGAACGCAAGGTGATGGAGACATCGCTGAATCCAGCGTTGAGCACGGCCGCCCGGGCGTCGGCCTCGCTCAGCCCCACCACCGTTGGACAGTCCTGAGGCGCCGGCAGCGCCGCAAACGTCAGGGACACCGCGATCCCGGTGGCGCTGCAGCCGGTGATGGTCCCCGCAGGCGCCGTCGACACCGCGGACTGGGTCACGACCGTGTAGCCGGCGGCACGCAGCCGGGCGTCGAACTCGGCGATCTGCTGACCGGCGGCGACAGCGCACAGGTCCGGGATCGGCCCGGTCGAGATGCTCAACGTCGCGGTCGCACCGGCGACCGAACAGGTGGCCACCGTGCCGACGGGCACCGTCACATGGGGGGTCTGGCCGATGGTCACGGTGAGCCCGGCGTCGCTAAATCGTTCCTCGGCCGCCGCCTCGCCGAGACCAACAACCGACGCACAGTCCGGTGCGGGTCCGCCGGAAACCACCAGGATCACCGACGCCGTGTCCGCCACCTCGGAGCCGGCGGCCGGTGTTGTTCCGATGACCAGACCGGCGGGGACGGTGCTGCTCGGTTCGGTGATCGGTTGGCCGAGGTTGGTGAATCCCGCCGCGGTCAGGATGGCGGTGGCATCGGCCAAGCCTTGGCCGACAACCTCCGGGGGAATGATGATGTTGTTGACCGGGGGAGCGATGGCCACGGTCAAGGTGATCGTGCCTCCGACGGTCAATCGGGTACCGCTCACCGGATCCTGACCGATCACCTGTCCCGGCGGAGCGGTGTCAGTCGGTTCGTCGACCCGAACCACCGCGAAGCCGAGCGTCCGGAGTTGCGCCTCGGCATCGTCAGCACCGACCGCGACCACATTGGGCAGCGTCACCCGGGCCACGGTTGTCGCCGATCGACCGATCGTCGTGTCCGGCAGGGTGTCATCGAAACCATCCACCGAGTTTTCGTCGCCCGGAGCCGCCGATCCGAGCGATCCGACCGCACCGCCCGGAGCGTCGGGCGTGGCCTCGTTGCGGGCCCCGGCCTGGGTGGTCTCCGGCCCCTCGACCGCCTCGACGCTGACCGCCTCCTCGTTCTGGACCGTCTGTCCGCCGCCCCGACCAATCAATGTGAAGGCCGCCCCACCAACGAGGATCAGCAGTCCGGCGGCGGCCAAGGCCAGACCCACGGTCTGCCTCGGCCATCTCTCGACCAGTGGTGGCATCACCGGCGACCGGTCGATGCTGATGCCGGCCGCTGAACCGCCGGCCGGAACGTCACCCGTCTTCGTGACGGAACTGAACAGCACACCGGCAGGTCGCGTTTGCGATGGTTCGGCCACCCGATCCCCGTCGTCGCCGAACAGCACGGAGGGCGTCGATTCCTGGGTGGAGAGGGTTCGGCTGGCCGGGCTTTCCCCGGTTGACGCCGCAGCCTCGTTTCGAAGCTCGGACGCCAGCACCAGCAGGCGTTCCCGGAGCTCGGCAGCCGTGGGCCGGTCCGCAGGTTCCGGCGCCATCGCATCGGCCACCAGATCGGCGATGTCCGGGAGGTTCTTGCCGCTGATCCGGTCACGGGACGCATCGGCATCGCCGGACGGGGGTTCACCGGTGGCCAGATGGCAGAGCACGGCGCCCAGCCCGTAGACGTCATCGGCCGGTTCCTTACCGGTGGCCGCTGGTCCCAGCCCGAAGTCGGACACGACGTAGCGACCCGTCTGGCCGATGAGGACGTTCTCCGGTCGGATGTCACCGTGCACGATCCGATTGGCGTGGGCCTCAGCAAGGCCGTCGGCGACCTGGGCGGCCGCCACGCACGCCGCCGCCGGCTTGAGCGCACCGTCCTCCAGCCGTTTGGCGGCCGTGGTTCGGCACAGCTCGAGGATCAGATACGGATTGCCGTCATCGGTTACGCCGGAGTCGTAGACGGTTACCACATTCGGATGCTGACCGAGTTTGCCGAGCGCGCGGGTCTCCTCGGTGAACCGCTGGACAAAGGCGTTGTCGGTGGCGCGCAGGATCTTGACCGCGACGTCACGATCCAGGTCAATCTGGCGCGCTCGATATACCTCTGCGCTGGCTCCTGAACCGATTCTGTACGCCCGGTCGAGCCCATCTATACCCAGCTCCACCTAAGGAGTGTACGAGAGCTGCTTGTCGATGGACAGGCAGGGGGCTGCGTCGGGCCGACCCGGCCGGCTCCCGTCCCCGGCGGCGGCCGAAAACCCGCCTGTTTAGCGGGGTATCACCTGTAGGGGATGGCCCCTATTCACCAGATCGATCGCCAACCGTAGTGTGAAGACATGAACTGGCGCATCGCAACCTCCACCTTCCTGCTGGCACTGGCCTTTGTCATCGCCATCTGATCAATCGAGCGGTTCGGCAACGGCGCCGGACCGCTCGATCGATTCGTGGCATCGGGCTTCGAGCAGATCATGCGGCGGCACACACGCCCCGCCCCTCAGCCCATGTCACCGGTTGTTCGCCAGTGTGGCTCGTTCCGAATCGTCGGCAGGACCCACAGGAGCCCCGTCAGCAGCACCAGGCCTGCGGTGCCGATGATCACCGACGCCGCCGCATAGCTGTCGAGCAAGGGCCCCGCCACAGCGAAGCCCACTGCGGAACCGATCGTCAGCGCCAATCCGATCGTGGCATACGCTCTGCCGCGGCCTGACTCGGGGACCGATCCCACGATGAACAGTTCGCTCACGACGACTTCCGGTCCGAGGGCAAGGCCCCAGAGCAGCCAGCCGAGCGGCAACATCCAGGGTTGTTCGACAACCGCGCTGATGCCGCAGGCGACGGCGTAAATCGGTGCCGCCACAAGGGCGATGCGGGGGAGCGGCCAGACGAAGGTACGGCGGCCGGCCCACACCAGACCGAGGATGGAGCCCATCCCGTATCCGGCGATCGCCAATCCGTACCAGTACCCGCCGACCTCCAGGTCGCGCTCGTACCAGACCAGGGCCGCCGCCTGGACGATGCCGACCGAGGCCATAACGAGCGCAAGGTAGAACACAAACCGCGCCAGTCCCGGCGCGGCCAGAATCGCTCGGGCACCTCGAACGACGTCGGCCACGACGTCGGCGGCGGGCTGGTTCCCGCGGTCGGCGCGGCGCTGGTCGATGTCGGTGTCGACGCCGCCCATTGTGCGCATGATCACAAACGCGACGGCGAAGGTGACGGCGTTGACGGCGAGGCCAGCCCGCGGTCCGATGACGGCGATGATCAGTGCGCCGACGGCAGGACCGATCGAGATCGATACGCCCTGGATCAGCCGCCGAAGTGCCAGCAGCTGCTGAAGGTCCCCGTCGGCCTGTCCCGGGATGAGTGCGTCGAACGACGGGTTGTCCGCCTGGCCCCCCGCTCTGGCGAGGACACCGAACGCGACCGCGGCCAGAAGCGGGTCAACCACGAACGCGGCGAGCAGCAGGACCGCCCGGACCACATAGCTCGTCAGGAGAACGCGCTGGCGGTCGAACGCATCGGCCAGGATGCCGCCCACGATGGCACCGACCGCACCCAGTCCCATCTCCGCCGCAAACGTGAGAGACGTGTAGAGCTCTGAACCGGTCCGGTGCCAGACGTAGACCGGCAAGGCGACGAGAGAGATGCCGTCGCCGGTTTCGGCGAGGAACTGCGCGCCGACGATGCGCCGCACCCTGGTCCGGCGGAGCGGTGCCATCACGGAGTTCCCGCCCGAGGGGGGATCGCCGTCAGGGGAGGGCTCGCTGCCCGGCGTGGTCGTTTCAGTCACCGATGCAGTATGGGCCTGGCGGGGTCACGTTCCGATGACCTCGCTCAGCCGGTCGGGGGATGCAACCAGTCCGCAATCGCTTCCAATCCGTTCACGAGTGTGTGGGCCACGCCGAACGTGTCACGGGCGGGCAGTACCAGCACGTTGTCATCCGCGATGGCGTCCAGGCCGGCTAGTTCGGGTGAGTCGAGCAGAGGGGCGAAGGCCTCGCGTCCCGTCCCGAGGCCGTCGACGAGGAGAATGGCGTCCGGGTCGGCGGTGGCGATCTGGTTCGCGCCGACGCCGCTGATGGTCGTGGTGACCTGGAGCAGATCGGCGGCGTTGGTGCCTCCTGCGGTCTCGACGAGGGAATGGGTTGTTGTGCCGGGCCCGACCAGGAACGGCACCTGGGCGACGTTGGTCAGGATCAGGACGACCGGTCTGGTCTCCACGGCGGCCACCCGGTCCCGGACGGCCTCCTCGCGCCGCGTCATGTCGTCGATGATCTCCGCCGCGTCCGACTCGGCGCCAATGGCCTGGGCGATGAGGTCGATGTTGGTACGAACGTCGTCGAGGTCATCCCAGCTGTTGGGCATCACCAGGATCGGCACGCTGCCGCCGGCGAGCGCCTCGGACAGCTCGCGCTCCTCGGGATGGTTGGGTGAGATCAACACCAGGTCGGTGTCCCAGGACGCCAGCAGGTCACGGTCGACGCGGTCGCCGAAGCTCAACCGGTGCTCGACGGTCCCCGCCGCAGCCGGATCCGATCCGACCGCGGCGGTTGCGTTGGTCTCGGGAACGGCGACCAGCCGATCAGCCCCGGCCAATGCGATCGCCACCTCGGCGACATCGGTCGAGAGGGCGGCGATGCGAACGGGTTCGGCTCCTATCGAGACGGTCGTCCCGTCGTCGACCTCGATCGTCCGAGGAAACGACGCCGCCGGGGTCTCCGGTGCAGCGGTCTGGGCGTCGATCGGTGCATCGGTCTGGGCGTCGGTTGATGTGTTGGTCGGGTCGGCGGCAGACTCCTCGCCGCCCGATCCGCATGAGGCGAGCACCAGGAGGAGCGCTCCCGCTGCCGCGCGCCCGGCCCGGCGCCGTCCGGTTGGCCTCGATCGTGTGGACCGACGCACGGTCATAGCCACCTCCGCATCCTTCACCGAAGCACACCGATCAGCGCGGGTTCAAGCGGTTGCAATGACCGAGCGGTGACCACTCAGCCCCCCGGAGTCGGTGCGGTTGTTGTTGTTGTCAGCACAAGGCCGTCCTCCACTCCGGAAGCGGGAATGGTTGTGGTTGTGGGAAGGGTGGTGGTGACCAGTTGCCGTTGGATGAAGTAGACCAGCAACGGGACCTCTTCTCCGGCCACGTCCGCCAGGAGTTCCTCGAGGCGGGTCAGGTCGGGTTCCCGGCTCCCGGCTATCTCCACCTCGGCCCGCTCACCGTCGTAGGCGAAACTGCGCAGGACGAGCAGCCGTTCCGCCGCCCACTGCTCGACGACCAGTTCCATCTGTTCGGTGGTCAGCTCAAGCGGTGACGGGACCGTCTCCTCGGTGATCGTCTCCAGCGTTGCCCAGTTGAGGCCCGGCTGGAGGCTGGGGTCCACTTCGGCCAGTCGGGGGAGCAGGTCGTCGATCGTCGGCGGTGCGCCCGTTCCGGCGGCGTCGATCCTGACCAGGCTGCCGTCGAGCAGGATGTTGTCGATCTGGTACGAAACGGTGCCCGCCGCCAGCCACTCCTCGACGACAACACGGATCTCGGCCAGCAGTTGCTCGGTCGGTTCCGGCGGCGGGAGGGTTGTGGTGGTCGGCCGTTGACTCCGCAGCCACTGGACCGCAACGTCGTAGTCGGGGAACTCGGTCCGGAGATCCTCGATGAGGGTTCCTTGATCCGGTGGGGTCTCGAAGCCGCGGATCTCGACCAGGACCTGCTGCTGGTCCCGTTTGATGGTGACGGTTTGCTCCATCGTCCGGTCGAGGTCTCCCAGCCACGCGGCGACGATGGCGTTCGCCGTGTCCTGCTCGTTGCTCCGGTCGATCGAGGCGATCGAGGCCCGATACAGCGGCACGGCGATCACCACAACAAGCGCGACAAGCGCCACCCCCGCCAGCGTGAGACGCAGCAGGTTGTCCGAGAGCCGTCGCGGTGAGACGAACCCGGTGATGACAAACACCACGATGCTGGCGAACAGGATGGCGGCCAGGTTGGTGATGTAGAGCAGGAGTGCACCGATGGCCAGCTCCTGGTCGGCCCGTTCCAGGGCCATGCCGACCGACGCCAGCGGCGGGACAAGGGCAACCGCAACAGCGACCCCGGGCAGGGACGCCGAGACGTCCTCCCGGACCGTGGCATAGGCGCCCGCCGCGCCGGCGGCCAGGGCGACAACAAGATCCTTGATGTCCGGTTGGGTCCTGGAGAGGACCTCGTCGGTGAGCGGCGCCTCCGGCAGGATGTAGGAGATGAGATAGGCGACACCGATACACCAGGCGGTGGCCAGCAGCACCCTGATCATGGCCTGGAGGGACTTGGTGAACAGGGCGAGCGACATGCAGGCGCCCGCCGCCAGCACCGGCTGCATCAGCGGCGCAAGCAGCATCGCCCCGATCACCACCGCGGCGGAGTCGAGCGCCAGCCCCATCACCGCAACCACAACCGAGAGTGTCAGCATCACGGTGAAGCGGTAACCCCAGTTCTCGGTCCGGCTGATCGCCAGGTCCGACATGATCCGCCGACGTTCCTGGGGCGCCAGATGGCGATGCCACCAGGCCCGGCCCGGCAGCGGGCCGACCGGGTCTCTCTCCGGCGTTGATTGAGGGGTCTCGGTGGCCGCCACGTGCCCGATTGTAGGGGCGGCGACCGGCTGGTGGGATCTGGGTCCGGCGGGCAGACCACCTTTCTTGGGAGTCGACCGGCCCAATCAGGTGGTGCGAGCGGCCGGTCGGCTCTAGGTTGGCGGCCTGATGAACGGGGCCGACGAGGACAGTGCCGAACCGGATCCGGACGGTTCGGGCACGGCGACACGGACTGCGCTCCGGGACATTCCGGTGCCGGTCCGGATCCTCATCGTCGCCCTGTTCGCCACCAGCATGGCCACGAGGGCCCAGCTGGTGGCCCTCGGTCTGCTGGTTTTTGACATCACCGGCCGGGAGCTGGATCTCGGCCTGCTGGGGCTTGCCGAGTTCCTCCCGATCTTCCTGCTCTCACCGTTCACCGGCACCGTTGCCGACCGGTACGACCGGCGGAAGGTCCAGGCTGCCGGGCTGGTGGTCGAGGCGATGGCCGGGATCGGATTCCTGCTTCTGGCCAGGACGGATCTGCAATCCATCAACCTGGTGCTGGTCATCGTGGTCATCTTCGGCGTCGCCCGATCGTTCACCACACCGGCCAGTCGGGCGCTGCCGATCGATCTTGCGCCTCCGGGCATGGTGGAGCGGGTGGTTGCGGTTCGGTCCGTCGCCTTCCAGACGGCCGGCATCATCGGCCCACTGATCGCCGGTGCCTTGTTCACCATCGACCGCTCGACGCCGTTCCTGCTCGCCGTGTTCGGATTTGTCCTGGCGATCGTGCTACTGCGGTTCGTGCCGGCGACGGGCGTCCGGCAGCTGGCCACTGGCACCGGTCCCGGCCAGGCCATTCGGGACGCCGTGGACGGGCTGCGGTTCATTCGTCGCACCCCGGTGCTGTTCGGGGCGATCTGTCTCGACCTGTTTGCGGTGCTCTTCGGTGGTGCGGTTGCGCTGCTGCCGGCGATCGGCAAGAACCGGCTCGGCGTTGACGAAGCCGCGGTCGGTTTCCTCTACTCCGCCATCGGTGTTGGTGCCCTGGTGACCGCGGCGATCCTGTCGGTCAAACCGATCAGACGCCATGTCGGGCTGGTGCTGTTCGGGGTGGTAGCGATCTTCGGCCTCGCCACCATTGCGCTCGGGCTGACCCGCTCCTACACCGTGGCGGTTGTTGCGCTCATCGTCCTGAGCGCCGCGGACGCCGTCAGCGTCTTCATCCGGGCCACGATCGTGCCGTTGGCGAGCCCGGAGGAGATGCGGGGTCGGGTGTTGGCGGTCGAGAACGTCTTCATCGGCGGTTCGAACGAGCTCGGCGCGCTGGAGTCCGGGGTGACCGCATCGCTGTTCGGGTTGGCGTGGGCGGTGACGCTCGGTGGTGTCGGCACCCTCGTGGTTGTCGGCGTGTCGTTTTTTGTGTTCCCGGCGTTGCGGAACGTCGACCGTTTCGAGGATTTACGGGCGACCGCGGCTCGGGGGCCATAGGGGTTGCGCGGTCCGGCGGGGATGCGGTGGGGTGTCGGGACTGCGGCTGTCCGGAGGGATTGTGGCAGTCCGGCGAAACTGCGGCGGTCCGGCGGGACTGCGGTGGGGTGTCGGCGAGGCTGCGGCGTCGCTTCGCTCCGAGTCCTCGCTTTCGCCGCACCACCGCATCCCGCCTCGCGCTCGGTTCGGGCGTTGCGGCGCCGGATTGGTTGCTGCTGCTTTCACCTTCCCGATCCGGGAGCTGCAACCAGGCTGACGCTTACCGCCGTGATCATCGGTTCCCGCGCTCGATCGGGCAGATCTCGCCGTGGGGCACCCGTTGCTTTTTGAACTGTTCCCAGACTCGGCCGGGAGGTGACGGTCATGAGCCGACCTGATCGAAAATCCAATCAATTTTGGTTGGACCTCGGCGGCGTTCGTTCCTAGGGTGCGAGAGCCGTCGACCAGCGGCGATGGCCGAGCCGGGAGAGGACCGATGGACAGGACCGGTGCCGATCTGCGGGCCTACTATGAGCAGGAGGCGGTTGAGCGGACCAGGAAGTCACCGTCCGGTCAACGGGTGGCGATCCGGGATCGGTTCACCCGACTGCTCGTCGCCGAGGGCCGCACCCGGGTGGTGGACTTCGGTTCCGGTCCCGGGGGTGACAGCACCGGCTTCGCGGCGATCGGTGTGGAATACGTCGGTATCGACCTGGCTCATGGGAATGCGGTGCTTGCCGCTGAGGCGGGAGTGACCGTCATCCAGGGGACAGTCGATGCACCGCCTTTTCGGGATGGATCGTTCGACGCCGGCTGGTCGATGAGCACCCTGATGCACCTGCCGGAGGATCAGGTGGCCGATGCGCTGGCGGCGATGGCCCGGGCGCTTGCACCCGGCTCCCCGCTGCAGATCGGGCTCTGGGGCGGAGACCGCCAGGACGTTGTCATGCCGTCGAAGACGGGGACGGAACAGCGGTTGTTCAGCTATCGCCCGTTCGACCGGAACTGGGATCTGTTCGCCGCGATCGGCGGTATCGAGTGGGCGACCCGGTGGGACATCGTGCCGGGCGGCTCTGAGAACGGCCTCCAGTACCAGGTCTTCCTGATCCGCCTGCCGGCTCCGGCTCCTGCCCCGGGCCCGGTGCGCTGACGTCCCCCCGGCGTTCAGCGGCGGCTCTCGGCCTGCGGCCCTCGTCACG
This sequence comes from Actinomycetota bacterium, assembly GCA_039029335.1. Lineage (GTDB taxonomy): Bacteria > Actinomycetota > Acidimicrobiia > Acidimicrobiales > SZUA-35 > JAHELU01. The sequence continues at coordinate 10,157 of JBCCGJ010000218.1, forward strand.
GCTCGACAAAAGGGTGCGAGCCCAGTCCGGTGTTGGCCGGACTGGGCTCGTCTTGGTTGCAGCTCCCGGATCG
>JBCCGJ010000219.1:0-10185 GCA_039029335.1 Actinomycetota bacterium
CCGCCAAGCCGTGGCCACAACTCCGCCCGCCAATTTGGGCACGCCTCCCCTCCAAAATTTGGGCACCCAGACCACACGTTTTGTGGCCTGGAAGCCCAAGTTTTGCAAGGGGGAGCGCTCGCTCGGTGCCGCGACCTTCACTGAGCTGGGCCGGGCTGATTCCCATGGCATCCTCTGATATGGATCTGCCGCAACCCTCACCGAGTGGACCGCTCTGGCCGGTGTCGATAAAGGGTGTTGTTCGGTCCGCCGACCGGGTTCTGCTCGCGTACAACGACCGGGACGAGTGGGAGCTGCCGGGTGGCCGTCTCGAGGGAAACGAGCAGCCGGAGGAGACCGTTGTCCGCGAGGTCGCCGAGGAGTCCGGCGTGATCGTCACCGCAGGGCGGCTGTTGATCACCTGGGTCCAGCCGGTCGACCCGCTGGGGGCGAAACGTGTGCTGATCGTCTGTTTCGACTGTCCCGTTGGGTCGGCTCCGGCGCCGATCGCCAGCGACGAACATCGGGACGTGCGGTGGTGGTCCCGGTCCGGCTTGTCGTCCATCAACCTCCCGATCGGGTACCGGCGAGCCATCGACACCGCGTACGGCGGCTGACCGCCGCCGACCGCCCCACCCCCCCGCCAAATCTGGGCACTCAGCCCACACGGTTTGCGGGCTGCAGGCCCAGATTTCGGATGGGGTGGCACTCGATCGGTGGACGCTCGGTCACTAGCCTCTGGGTATGCCGCAAAAGAAACCGTCGTACCTCGGACTTCTGAACGCGATAGCGGTGGCCGAGACGGCGGCCGAACCGCTGTTCCTGGCCTGGGCCGACAAAACCAAGGACCCGGAACTGGAGGCCGAGTTGCGGTTCGTCGGTATGCGGGAGGGTGAGCACGGCAAGGCGTTCGCCAAACGGATGCTGGAGTTGGGCTACCCCGTCCGAGAGCCGAAGAACCCCGGCCCGGACGAGGAGCTGATGACGATCGCCTCATCCCGCCGGTCGGACCTCAACAAGTTCGAGGCGCTGCGGTTCGGGCAGGGCCAGTCGGAGACCGACATCTTTGATGCGATGTTCCACGACAAGACGATCGATCCGGTCACCGGCGGGTTGCTCGGCCGGTACATCGCCGAGGAGCGGGACTCGGTGCGGCGGCTCTCCGCCCAGTACGACCGGCTCAAAACGGAAAGAGACCGGGCGGCGAAGTCAAAGCCCGGCAAGAGGAAGTCGGCGAAGAAGCGGTAACCGCCGCTCGCCGCGCCGCCCCACCATGACGGTTGACGTCCTCATCCCGACCCCCGCCGTTGTGGTCCTCATCGGTCCGTCAGGTTCGGGCAAGTCCACCTGGGCCGAGACCCACTTTCGGCCGGGCCAGATTCTGTCCGCAGATGCGTTTCGGGCGCTGACCGGAAGCGGGGAGGACGATCAGACCGCCGGCGGCGACGCATTCGACCTGCTCGATCAACTGCTGACCCTGCGGTTGGCCAAGGGTCTGACGACCGTCATCGACACAACCGGCTTGGACGCCGACCGCCGCGCCGCCTACCGGGAGCAGGCGGTGGCGGCCGGTGTCAGCACCGTGGCAATCGGGTTCGACACCGACCCGGCCCTGTGCCACGAACGAAACGCCGACCGGCCCGGCCCGATCCCCAAGACCGTGCTGGACAAACAGCTGCGGCAGTGGCGCAAAGTGAAGGTCGGGTTGGAGGAAGAGGGGTTCGACCGGATCATGATCAACCCCGGGCCACCTCGGTTGGTCCCGAAGGACCTGGCCACGTCGGCCCCGGACGGTTCCTCCGATTCGGTGGATGCGGTCGGTGAAGACCAGACCCTGGCGTTCGACCTGGTGGTCTCCAGCTTCGACTTCGACGGTGGTATGCCGGAGACGCTGACCGCCATCGCCGCCGCGGCCGAGGAGGCGGGGTTCCGGTCCCTGTGGTTGATGGACCATTTCAGACAGATCCCCCAGATCGGTCGGGCATGGGACCCGATGCTGGAGCCGTACACCGCACTGGCCTACCTGGCGGCCCGGACAACGACGCTGCGACTCGGCACACTGGTGACCGGCATCGAACATCGCAACGTCGGCCTGCTGTCGAAGATCATCGCCACTCTGGATGTGCTGTCCGGCGGGAGGGCCGAGTGCGGTATCGGGGCCGGCTGGTTCGATGCGGAGCAGGCCGCCTACGGCTACCCGGTCAACAGCAACCGGGTCCGGCTGGACACGCTGGAGGACGCGCTGCAGGCGCTCCCGCTTCTGTGGGGGCCGGGGTCGAAGTCCTTCTCCGGCACGGTCGTGTCCGTCCCGGAAGCAATGGGGTACCCCAGACCGATCCAGGATCCCCTCCCGATCCTGGTCGGCGGTGGGGGTGAACGGCGGACGCTCCGGCTGGCCGCCCGGTACGCCGACGCCTGTAACATCACCGGTCCGGTCGACGTCATCGAACACAAGATCGACGTGGTGCGCGGTCACTGCCGGGACCTGGACCGCGATCCCGACGACCTCACCATCACCACCCTCAACCCGCTCATCCACGCCACCGACGGTCCGGCACTCGCCGATCTCGTCGGCCGGCTACGACCCCGCAACCGCTCGGCCGACGCCTTCGCCGCGGCCACGAACGCCGCAACGACCGAGTACCACGTCGCCCGGTTCCGGCAGTTGGCCGATCTCGGCGTCGGGCGGGCCTGTGTCGCCCTCACCGGGAACAGCGGACCGGACCGGGTCCGGGAATTCGGTGCGGTGATCGACGCGTTCCGGGCCTGAAGCCGACCGCGACCCCGTCCTTCAGGTGCCGGGTTCACCGAGGCGGCGACCGACCTCGTGGTGGGCCCTCGCCCGGCTTCTGGCCACCCCGGAGATCGCGGTGAGGAACGCGTTTCGCTCCAGGGTGTAGGTCCTGACCCCGGTCGCCCCGGCCCGGACGGTCGCCATCCGGGGTTCGTCGCGGATCAGTGCGATCTCACCGAAGAACCCCCCGCGGCCGGTGTGCACCTCACGATCCGGCAGCTCGACAACGACATTGCCGTCGGTCACCACGTACAGCAGCTCTCCTTCGTCACCCTCATGAAACACCACGTTGTCGGCCGGAAGGTCCATCGGTTGCATGGTGACCAGCAGCTGCTCGACCTGGAACGCGGGGAGGGGGGCGAAGATCGGGATGTTCCGCATCAGATCGAGGAGTTCGAGGTCAACCTCCGGTCTGCTGCGGTCTATCTCCCGCAGGCTGCGGAAGCGAATCAGTAGGAAAAGTGGCAGGATCGCCCCGACACCGAAGAGGGCCCATCCGGTGCCGAACGTGGCGTCCGCAATCGAGTATCCGAGTGCCCCCGCCGCCAGGGCAAGCACGGTCAGCCCCTCAAGCAGACCGAAGATGCCCGCCATCGTGTCCTCCGAGGACAGGCCCTGGATCAGCGTCCGGCCTGCGACCTCCAGAATCGGTCGACCGAGACCGGTGACGGCGAGGACCAGAACAACCAGGAGGAACGAGTCCAGCGTGCCAACAAGCATGATCGGCACCGCAACCGCAAGCAGGCCGAGGGCGATCGGTGTGGTCAGCCGTCGCCGGCCGATCAGGCTGAACGTCAGCGCAGCCCCGATGATGCCACCGACCCCGATGGCCGCGGCCAGTATGCCGACCGCGCCCTCGTCCTGGCCCAGTTGTTCAACGGCGATGGTGATGAACGCCACGTCGAGGGCGCCGAAGATGATGAGGACGGACGCAAGGAGAATGACCAGCAGCCGGGTCTGTGGCTGATCCCGGAGCAATCGAAGGCCGCTGGTCACGTCGGCGAACGGTGAAGCCGGGCCGGGATCGCCCCTCACCACCTCGCCGTCGGCCGGTGTGACCAGCAGGGCGAGGAGGGCGGCAACGACCAGCAGCGCCGCGGCGATCAGGAACACCATGCCGGGGGACGCCCGGAACAGGATGAACCCGGCGACGATCGGTCCGACGAGGATTCCCAGCCGCTCGACGAGGCCGAGGACCGCGTTTGCGGCAGCAAAATCCGTCGGGCTTCGCACCAGCGACGGCAGAGCGGCAAGCAGCGTCGGGGTGATCATGGTCTGGATGGCGGAACCGATCGCCCACAGGACGTAGATGGTAACGGGCGACCCGTCGGCGAACATGAGGAGGCCGGCTCCGCCGTAGGCCGCGGCTTCGGCGATGAATCCCGACGTCAGGGCTCGGCTGGCTGTGGTCCGGTCGGCCAGGACCGAGAGCAGCGGGGCGGCGACGGCGCCGGGCAACAGGACCAGCGCGGCAACAACGCCCGCCTCGGCAACACCCCCCTGATTAAACGCAAACACCAGACCGGCCAACCAGGTGCCGTGCACCACAACGGCAAAGAGGGCGTACGCCGCTTCTGAGGCGGCAACGGCGGGGTTCCGCAAAACCCGACGGATCGCCGCAAGGTTGTTCATGTTCTCCGTCACCCCGATGCGCTTGGCCGATCCCCTGATTCGGACCCGTTCGGATCGTATCGGTCCTGGGTGCTCGCCGGGTCATCGACGCCGTGGCAGCGGTTAGGTTGGGCCGGGTGAACACACCGAACGAGCACGGCCACGGCGACCACGGTCATAACGACGGCCACAGCCACGGGCACGAACATCACAGCCACGGGCACGAACATCACGGGGATGGGCACGGCCATCACGGTCACGAGAACGACCAGGGCTTGCGGGCCATGCTGCGCTACGCCCGTCACGCGCCGGAGATGCTGTTTTCCAATCTGAACACCGCGGTGGTGTCGCGTCTCGCACCGCAGCCGGGCGAGCGTGTTGTCGACATCGGCGCCGGCATGGGAGCGGGCGTTGTTCCGGCGGCCAAGACCGGCGCCGAGGTCATCGCCGTCGAACCAACACCGTTCATGCGGCGCATCCTTGGTGTCCGCCGGCTACTCCAGCGGGCCAGGAAGCGGATCAAGGTGGTTGACGGCGCGGCGGAGAAGATTCCCCTCGGAGATGGTTCCGCCCATGCCATCATGGCCGTCAACACCATGCATCACTGGGTGGACCCTGCGTCCGGTGTCGCCGAGATCGGTCGGGTGCTGAAGCCCGGTGGCCGGATCTTCCTCCTCGACGAGGAGTTCAACAACCCGGACCATCCCGACTACGAACGGTTCGGTGGGGCGGGCGAGGAAAACAGCCATGAGCACCACGGCTTCACCCTGGTCGACGCCGACAACATGCACCGACTTCTGGTGGAGGCAGGCCTGGTCGATGTGACCGCCGGCCACGACGTGATCGACGGTCGGCCGTCGATCGTTGTCAGGGGTCGACTCGGCGAAGCCGGAGCAGCGGGATGAGTCGGCCGTCCGTCCGTTCCTGGTAGACGCCGTACCCGCCGTAGACGTCCAACGCCTTCTCCCACATCGCCGCTCGTTCCTCCCCGGCGAGCTCCTCGGCCAGGTAGTGGCCGGAGCGGTTGTTGGCGATCACCGCACACGTGGGGTTGGCCACGAGGTTGTGGTACCACGCCGGGTTGGTGGCCGCCCCGCCCTTCGAGGCGATCAGGATGATGTCGTCACCGTCGGTCGCGTACACCAGCGGTGTCTCCCGCTCCTTCCCGGTCTTCGCCCCGGTATGGATGAGCAGCAGAACCGGGTTGCCAGGCAGGGTCGACAGCTTGCCGTCGGTCCGTTTCAGCACCCACGGGTCCAGCTTGGACGTCACGTGTATGAAGTACCAGGCCCCGACCTTCGACGAGGCGATCTTCTCGACAAACGAAAGCTGACGCGGTGAAGAAGCGGCCACGGCCACCACCGTAGTTTGTCGATCATCGCGGCGCCCGAACGGCAATTGGTCTTAACACTGGTTCAGAACCGTTCGACGCTTTTGGTGGACCGTTTATGATCGATGGTGACAACGATTGGGGAACAGCCGATGGCCAGCGTCGTCGATGAAGGACAGTTTGAAGACGAGCGCCCGGGCGGCGGTGCGGGCGAAGCGGAGGGAACGGGCCGCAAAGCGGTGCTCAAGCACCACCGAGCATCCCGGTGGATGCACTGGATCAACTTCCCGCTCCTGACGATCATGATCTGGAGCGGGCTCCGGATCTACTGGGCCGACCTGCGTGATCCGTACGGGTTCGGCATCGGGCTAGTCGGCTGGCACTGGTTCGACTTTCTACCGGACTCGGTGAACGAGCTGTTCGGTCTGGAGCGCAAGCTGGCCCGGGGAATGGCCTTCCACTTCACCTTCGGTTGGTTGTTCACCCTGAACGGCATCGCCTACGGGATCTACACCTGGCGAAGCGGGGAGTGGCGGCACCTGCTCCCGGATCGGTACTCCTTCAAGGACGCCGTTGCGGTCACCAAACACGACCTCTTCATCCGCAACAAACCGCTGCCGCCCCAGGGCCGCTACAACGGAGCCCAACGGCTCACCTACACCGCCATCATCGTCATGGGGGCCATCGCGGTGCTGACCGGCCTTGCCATCTACAAGCCGACGCAGGTGAACCTGCTGACCACGCTGTTCGGCGGGTACGAGTCGGCGAAGACCATTCACTTTGCGGTGACCATCGGGTTCCTGGCGTTTTTTGTCATCCACATCCTGCAGGTGATTCGGGCCGGCTGGGCCAACTTCGCCTCGATGATCACCGGCTATGAACTGGAGCCGAAGAAATGACCGAAGAAGCATCGGATAGGAAGGCGGAGGAGCCGGCCGAAACACCGGCGGCCGACACCCCCGACGAATCCGAGGCGGAGGCCGGGTTGGATCCTGGTGCGGAGTCGCCGGAGGAGCCTGAGGCCGAGGCCGGGTCGGACGAGCCTGCGGCGGAGGCCCGGTCCGATCCCGGTGCCGAGGCTGAGGAGCAGCCTGCGGCGGACTCGCCCCCGGAGTCTGAGATCGAGTCGCCGGAGGAGCCTGCGGCGGCGGCCGGGTCGGACCCCGGTGCCGAGGCTGAGGAGCAGTCCGGTGCCGAGTCGCCCCCGGAGTCTGAGATCGAGCCGCCCGAGGAGCCCGCAGCCGATTCGCCGCCTGAGCTCGAGCCTGAGGCAGGGGCGGAGTCTTCCGAAGACGCAGTTACCGAGGGCGAGCCACCGGCCCCTGACGACCCCGACCGGGAACGCGCCGAGCGGTACGCCGCCCTGCTCGCCGAGGCGCCGACGATGACCGAGGCGCAGTACCGGAAACGTTCTCGTCGTTCCTTCCTCACCGGCGGCGTGGCCGCTGCACTGGGGTACATGGGCTGGCGGACCCTGCAGGGCAGGCCGGAGGACAACAGAATCCCGGACGTCCTGCGGACCGGCCACGAAGCGAACGAGGCACTCTGGCGGGTACTGAGCAGCGATCAACGACTCGCCCCGACCTTCGACCGCAGCGAGTCGTCGATGATCCGGGTCAACGGCCGCCACGGCATCCGGGAAGAGGTCGACCTCGACCGCTGGGAGCTGACGGTGCTCGGCCCGGACGGGTCCACGCTTGGCACCCACACCATGGACGACATCCTCGCTCTGCCGAAGGTGGAGCTGACCGTCGAGCACAAGTGCGTCGAGGGCTGGAGTCACATCGTCACCTGGGGCGGCACACCGTTCAGCAACTTCGCGGCCCTCTACGCCGATCAGCTGGGCTCGGAGCTGACCGACTTCGTCAGCATGGTCACCCCGAACCGGGAGTACTACGTCGGCCTGGACATGCCGTCCATGCGGAACCCGCAGATGCTGCTGGCCTACGAACTGCAGGGGGAGCCGCTCACCTCCGAACATGGCGCCCCGCTCCGCCTTGCCACGCCGAGCAAGTACGGCATCAAGTGCATCAAACGCATCGGCACGATCGAGTTCACCAACGAACAGCCAACCGACTTCTGGTTCGAGCGAGGCTACGACTGGTACGCCCAGCTCTAACCGGATGAGCCCGCGGCCTCTACGGCCCCGCGGCACGTCTGGCCGGTTCGATCAGGTGTCGATCAGGCGTTGGGTCTGGGCCCGGAGCTCGGCCTCGTCGACAACGCCGTAGGACGTCAGTTCGAACGTGCCGTCGTCATTGATGAACATGAACGTCGATCGGCCACCGGTGCCGAACCGGTCCCACAGATCGCCGCTTTCATCCTCGATCTGGGTGAATCCGTCGGTTCCCGTCTGACTCACAAACGGTTCGAAGTCGGCGCCGGGGGCCTGTCCACCGATGCCGACGAACCGAACCTGGTCTCCGAGTTCTGCTTCGACCACTGCGACCGCAGGGCCTTCACGAAGGCAGGACGTTCACCACGGTGCCCAGAACCACACAACGAGGTCCTGGTCGGCAAAGGCGGCAAGGTCGACGGTGTCGCCGGCGATCGTGGTGGCCTCGCCGGTCAGTACCGACGGGTCGAGCACGTTGCCGGTACCGCCGTCCGCCGCGGTCTCGGTTCGTTCGGCACCGCAGGCCGTCGCAACGGCGAGCATCGCGGCGACGACCGCCAGCAGCCGAAGGCGAGACCGGCGTCGGGGGCCGTCCGGTCGGTTCGCTATACGAAACATGCAACCCAGTGTGCCATGTCCGGACATTTGTCCGTCCGATCGGGCCGGCAACGTTCAGGACCCGTTCATCTGGTGCCGGTCAGCCTGCGTGATGATGACTCGGGCCAGGTTCGATACCGTTGAAGCCATGAGGTCGGTTGGTCAGACGCTGGCCGGTTCGGCGCCGGTCCGATGGCTGCAAGCACATACCTTTGCCGCGGATCTGCTCTTTGCTGTCGCGCTCGGGGCCATGTCGGTTGGGGTTGTGCTCAGCCTCGACGACACGTTTGTCCCCGAGAGCATGGCCCTGCCCGATCACTGGGCGGAGTGGTTTCTGGTCATCGGCTCGGCGTGGGCGGTGCCGTTTCGGCGCCTGGCCCCGGTCCCTGCGGTCATTGTCGGCGGCGTCCTCCAGGCCGGGCTGTGGGTGTCCTCCCTTCCGGACACCGCGCTTGCGGTTGTTGTGCTGGTCTACACCGCAGCGGCCCACCGGTCGCAGGCTGCCCGATGGGCCGGGTGGGCGGTTCCCGGCGCACTCATGCTCTTCACCACGTTCGGGGTCTTCAGCGGCGACGTCCCGGCGTACTTCATCGTGCTGGTCGGGGTACTGGGGTTCAGTGCCGCTGCGTTGGGGGCGTCGGCCAGAAGCAGGCAGCAGCACATGGAAGCGGCGGAAGCCAGGGCGGACGAGCTGGTCCGGTCCCGCCAGGGCGACCGGGAGCGGGCCATCGTGGAGGAGCGGGCCAGGATCGCCAGGGAGCTCCACGACGTTGTGGCCCACGGCCTGTCGGTCATCGTGGTGCAGGCGTCGGCCGCGCAACGCATCCTTGAGCGGGACCCGGACGGCACAAAAAGCGCGCTCCACCAGATCGAGATGACCGGTCGGAACGCCCTGAACGAGATGCGGCAGGTTCTGTCGGCCATCCGCACCGATCCTGACGAGAGTTGGCAGCCGGCCCCCGGCCTGGCCGCACTCGACCAGCTGGTGGCGGAGATGGCCACCACCGGCCTCGAAGTCTCGGTGACCGGTACCGGTGCCGGTCGGATGGTGACCCCCGGCCAACCGGCACCGACGGACGCCGGTCCCTTGCCGGCCACGGTCGACCTGACCGCCTACCGAATCGTCCAGGAGTCTCTGACCAACGTGCTGAAACATGGCGGCCGGGGTGTGACGGCCACCGTCGACATCTCACGCAGTCCCCGATCGCTCGACCTGCTCATCGCCGACAACGGCGACGGAGCGGCCGCGGTCGACCAGGGCGGACACGGGTTGCGGGGCATGCAGGAGCGGGTCGAGGTGTTCGGTGGGCGATTCGACGCCGGCCCCCGCGATCGGGGCGGTTTTGCGGTTTCGGTGTCGCTGCCGCTCGACAAGAAGGAACGGGTCGAGGGAGGTACGAGCGGGAGTTCTCCGAACGACGGTGACTCCCCGAAGGATGACTCCTTGAGCGGCGACGGCTCGAACGGTGATACTTCGACCGGTGACATCTTCGAAGGCGTCACCGAAGACCTGTCCGGCGGGACGGCGGGCGAACGATGATCCGGGTGGGCATCGTCGATGACCAGGAGCTGGTACGGACCGGGTTCCGGATGATCCTCGACTCCGAGGACGACATCGAGGTTGTCGGCGAGGCGGCGGATGGTGGCAGCGGCCTGGAGATGGTCCGCACCACAAAACCGGACGTTGTCCTCATGGACGTCCGCATGCCGGTCATGGACGGCGTGGAGGCCACGAAACGGTTGGAGTCCAATACCCGG